>NZ_CP053844.1:1858252-2167961 GCF_013201685.1 Campylobacter geochelonis
AACGAAGACGCCTACATCCAACAAATCACAAAAATGGTTGTAAACGTTGCTGGCGCTCCGACTGATTGGGATGCAGAACTTGGGTTAAAAGCTGAAATCGTTCCTTTGACAAAACCATATGCTGTCTGGGCTGGAAGCACATTTACTGGCATTGTTAAATCAAACGGCAAACCAGTTGCGTTTGCTGAGATTGAGGTTGAGTATCTAAACCATCCAGTCGATATCAAAGAAAACAAAATGGGCAAACCATTTGTAAAAGCTCCTCAAGATAGTTTTGTAACTATCGGTATGAAAGCTGATGCAAATGGCGAATTTACATTTGGAATTCCTAAAGCTGGTTGGTGGGGATTTGCCGCACTTGGCGTTGGAAGCGACACTGAGTATAAAGGCAAAGAGTTAAGTCAAGACGCAGTTATCTGGGTTCAAGCTAAAGATATGAAGTAAATTTGTGGCGGCTTTTAAAGTCGCCCTTTTAAATTTAGCCTGTTTTGCAAGGCAAGATAGCCTAAATTTAAAAAAGGAAATTTGATGAGTGTGACAGAAACGATTTTTTTAGTAGTGCTAGCGTGTGCGGCGGGGTATTATTTTTACTATAAAGAGTTTAAGAAAAAGGATTGTGGTTGTGGCAACGGCAAAAGTTGTTGTAGCAAAAAGAAAAAATAGCCCTTTATTTTATATTTCTACGGCTGGTTTTAAGCTATTTTCAAGCGGTTTTAAAACCGCTATTTTGTTAAATTTAGCCTTTTTATAGCAGATACTAAATTTAGCTTTTTTTGCAAAATATGCTAAATTTAGCTTTAAATTTAGCAGTCAATTTGTCTTATCAAACTTGTAATTTTTACTTTTATATCTTTATATTTTCCGCTTTTTAAAGCCATTTTACTTTAGTAAATTTATATGTTTTTTATAAAAATTTTACAAATTTAGCTTTCTTAAAGTCTTAAAAGAGTCGCACTTGTATTTTAAACAAGATTGCAATAAATTTTTTAGCCATTTATTTATGCATAAATACTTTGAAACCAACTTTAAATTTTACTTAGCCAAAGCTATAGCAGGTTTAAATGCTAACTATTTTAAAACACGAAAACTAGCTTTTGCTAAATCAAACTAGCATGTAATTTAAACAAAAGCCTTTTGCGCGCAGTTTAAGAGAAATGTTAGAAGCATTTAAGATAAAGCTGGCTAAATTTATTAAGTTAAGCATAAGTTTACAAGCTAAACATCTTAAAATATACAAACAAAAAACCTGTTTTAAAAAAGACAAACGCAAAAAAGCTATTAAAACAAGCATTTTAACTATGATAAACTTTCATTTATAAGGCAAATCACACCTTGCATTTACTAAATTTATAATCTCACCAAATTTCATCGCCAAATCAAAGCCGTTATGTTCTACTCAAGTCTATATTTTTTTATAAGTTTTTTGATAGTTCCATCTTCATACATATCCAAAATCGCCTTGTTTATCCCATCTTTTAGCTCTGTTTTCATGCTGTTTCCAAAAACGATGGCATAACCCTCACTATCAAATTTATCCTCATAAAAAACTTCTATATCATCATTTAACCCCAAATCATCCAAAAATCCAACAACATTTTTGGAGTATCCAGATACGGTTCTTCCTTTTTTGGTATAAATATTTGCCAGTGTTCTATCAAGCGCTAAAACATCTACTTGAGCTGTTTTTAGCTCTATTATCGCACCTATACCCTTTTTTACGGTTAGTTCTTTTACTATGATATCTGGAATTTTGTGTAGTAGCCCTACTTGATATCTGTTTTTAAACGCACCTACGATTTTGCCTTTAATAGTTTCGTTTAAGTCTTTTATAGACTCATCGTTTTTTCTTTTTAAAAAGACCGTTGATGTGTTTTTGTAGTAAGGTGTTGAAAACTCAACAACAGATTTTAGCTCTTCGCTTACATTTATGCTAGAAACAACCATATCGGCAAGATTACTATCTGCCATATGTTCAAGGCTTTCAAGCTTTGTATCTACTATCTCGTAAGTGAAATTTAACTTTTTGGCAAGTTCATTTAGCAAGTCTATCTCATACCCTGCCGTTTTGCCATCTTTTGGCATACTAAATGGCTGATACCCGACATTCATCCAAACTCTAAGATGTTGCGCGTTTAAGCTTAAAATAAAAAGCATTAAGGAAAATATAACTTTTGACATAAAACCCCCTTAAAGAAAGCTTGTTATAATTTTATACCATATTTGGTTAAATTTAACTTTAATTTAGCAAAAAATATATTTTAATTATCTTTTATTTACTTTATTTGAAATTTATCAACCTCTTTAAAATCATCTTTATCAAAGGCAAAAGCTTTATAGACTCTTCCATCATCATATCTTACTTGCAAATACTTAGCATCAAATGCAACTCTAAGTCTCATCGTGTGCCAATTAAATTCGCCAACATCTAGTTTAGTTAAAAGATATTTTTTATCCATAAGATAAATTTTACTATCTTTAAACGCGATAGCTAGAAAATCGCTATTTTTACTCTCATTTACGTGCAAATGCTCGAAATTTTTAAGAGATGGGATTTCTTTGAAATCAAGCTTGTTATCATAAACTGTTATGTTAAAAACATCTCCTTTGCTGTCTTTAAAAAATATTCCACTATCATATGGTTTTAAATTTGTAAACCTGCCCCAAACCGCAACGGCTGGGAATTTCACATCTAAATTTAGCGCTTTATCATTTAAAAAAGAAGAGAATTCCTTATCTAAATTTCCATCGTGATGATAAATTTCAAGTCCATTTTTAGCAAAGTAAATCATATCTTCACTAAAAGGTATGGACGATACTTTTGGATCAGGATTAAACAGCGGATAGAGTGGAATTTGTGGGGGCTTGGCGTCTGCTGGTGTGTAACTCATAGAAAATCTTGCATTTTTTATACGCTCTTTGCTAAAACTCTCGCCATCAATCACAACCGGCAGTTTTCCTTGCTGCTCTAAGTCCATATAGTAGTTAAAAGCAAGCTCATTTTTATACTCTTTTTCGCTTTTAAACTCTTTGCCACTTGCGCTTTTATAAGCAAAATAATGCCCGCCAAGGTTGTGCTGATAGATAAATTCTTTCAAACTTGGTGAGTAAAATATATAATAATTCTCTTTTTTCTCTTTTAAACTCTTATCATAAAACCCAACCCCGCTAAATACAAAAACAACTGCTAAAACAACGTAAATAGCACCTAAAAACGGTGTTTTTAGTGATGTTTGCTTATGTGAAAGCAAGGAGTTAAAACACAAAATTCCACCAACTACGGCTAGTAAAATAATAACCAAAAAGCTTCTAAGATAAAAAAGCACCATAAAAGATAAAACCGTAAAAACAACAGCTAAAGCAAAGCTAAAAATTGCATTTTTGTTTATCACAACCGCATTTGTAAATATATAAAAAAGTACTCCGCAAAGTGCGTAGTAGCACCAATTTATCGCTATTTGCTCTAAGATAACAACCGGATAAAAAAATGAGCTAAAAACTAAAAGCCATCCACCAAAAACAAGCCAAATCGCGCCAAAAAGTATAAAAACTGGATAAAAATGCTCAAGCAAAAGCATAGCACTACTTTTTGGTAGATGAAGCAAGCACTTTATACGTGCTCTTTCGCTTAAAAACTGAGCTAAACTAACTCCAACTCCTAAAATCACCCAAACCCATGCCATAACGCTTTCAGGATGGTTATCAAAAAAGTTATACCCATACCAAATCACGCTCTCAGGGTGAATCGCACCAAAATCATATCTTACTTTAAAGCAAAACCACAAGAAAAATCCAGCCAAAACCACAACCAAAAAGATAAAAACTCCCTTTAGCCTGCTTATCTCTTTTAAAAAAATAGATCCCACATCTTCCCCCTACTCATATCTTCCAACAAAGCCAAGGAATTTATCCTCAAATGTCGCATTTATAGGCATTTCATCATCGATTTGGCAAAAGCCGTATGCCATTTGATGGTTTTTAAATTTGTCTATATTTTTAAACCCAAATTTACTCAAATCCCTATCCAAACCAACTTTATAAACTCTAAATTCGCGCATAAACTCGCTCATCGAGCTTTGATACACCTGTCCGCCTCGCTCAACTATGATAAACTCATCGACTAAATCTTGCAAATCGCTCATGATATGGCTTGTTATAATGACGGTTTTATCCTTGCCATCAAGATAGTCTTTTAAATAATCCCCAAAAAGCCGCCTATATCCAGCATCAAGCCCCATAGAATAATCATCAAAGATAAGCACTTTTGCATCTTGAGCAAACAAACTTGCCAAAATTACTTGTGATTTTTGTCCAAAAGACATAGAATTTAGCTTTTGATTTTCATTTAAGCCCAAAAGTTTAACCAGCTCTTTATAAATTTTACTATCCCATTTTGGGTAAAATGGTTTTAAAAATCTCTCATACTGCGCTATACTTAGATAATCATAACTTATAAATCCCTCAAAAAGAAGCGCGATATCTCTTTTAGCCTCGTTATCAAGGTTAAAACTCTCTTTTCCTAGCACTTTGCACTCGCCACCTTTTGGGTGAATGTAACCCATAAGAATGTTTATAAGCGTTGATTTTCCAACACCATTTCGCCCCAAAATTCCAAAAACACAGCCCTTTGGCACTGTAAAACTTAAGTTTTCATATATCATTTTTTTACCATAATAGTGCGTTAAATTCTTGACCTCAACGGCATTTTCTCTTGCAAAAGCGCTATTTGGCTGAGTAAATTCATCATTTGTTTTTAAAGGATTTTTTTGAGTTTGCACGGTTATCCTTGAATTTAAATTTCGTTTAATTTTACCTATTTTTCTATGAAATTAATCTTAAAAGTCATTATCACAAATGATTTTATTTATAAGATTTTTTAGCGATAAAAATTTGGTGATAAATTTATTTAGCAAACCCAAACTTAACCAAAACAAACTCGTATCAGCTGTAGCAAATTTTTAGTTTTTAGTTAAATTGTGAATTTAATTTAACTTTAACAAGCTAATCAAATTTAATAACTCGCAAAGTTATTTAGCACTTTAAATTTTAATTTTTCGCTTTTAAATTTTGGTTTATATTTTGAATTATTAGATACTTTCGCTTTTAAATTTAGCTTTTATGTTTTTACTTTTAAAAATTTATGAGATATCAGAAGTTAGGCTTTTCACGCTTTAAATTTAAATCTTAAAATTTAGCTTTAAAATTTATTAGATACTTTCGCTTTTAAATTTATCAATCTGGTTTTATAACAAATAAAAAAACTATTTACTTGTAAAACCGATAAAACCTACTACTTTTTTAACAAAATAGTTTGAAAATTTAACTCATCAAATTCTAATATTTTTATCTTAATCGCAAAGGCTATTTTCTTGCCAAAAAATACATCAACAACCAAACTTTTAAAAACGGCTAAAAGTTGGCAAACTTGAAACAAATTTTCATAAACCGGTATTTAAAATTCAGTTTTTAATATTTAAATTTAAAATTTAAATACTGCGTTTTTACAATCACAAGGGCTTTTTTTTGCTAAAAATATGCCAATAATTAGCAAAACAAATCTTTCATTTACAAAAAAAGTATAAATTTAAATATACGTTTTATATCAACTTTTTATGCTATTTTTGCCAAAAAATGAACTAGCAAACAAGCATGATAAATTTTTAGTTTTATAAATTTATAAAATCTATAATTTTAAACTCAATTTTACAAATAGCAAATGCGTTTTTATAGTAACCATAAGGGCTGTTTTTGCCATAAAAACGCATTGATAAGCAACCAAAATCAACCTTTTTTGTTTTAAAATTCATCAAATTTCATAACAAATCTTTATAAAAATGAAATTATCAATTAAATAAATTTGAAATTTTCATCGTTCAATCTTACAAAAATATAAATAAATTTAATAAACTTACAAATTTATTTATACATAAATTTAAACATTTTTCGCAAAAGCTAAAAGGTTGTCAAATTTAAAGCTAAGTTATATTTAAATTTATAAATTTCAACAAATTATATAAATTTAAACCATACCAAACTCACAATAAATTTGATAACTTCAAAACCTTTTAAACTCTAACAAATTTCAATAAATCAAGCCCTAAATTTAGTAAATCTTATAGCACAAAACTCCCAAAACCACGCCTATCCAGCGATTTTTATAGCTAAAGTTTTGCTTGATTTATAATCAGCCTTTCCAGTCCCAAGCAATGGGATTTGCTCTACTTTATGCACTGAAGTTGGATGCATTAAATTTGGTATATTCGAAGCTTTTATAGCGCTCATTACCTCTTTTTCTTCTGTGCTTCCATCATACAACATAACGATTTTTTCGCCCTTTTTCTCATCGGCTAAATTCACACATATAAAGTGAATACTATCTTTAAAAATCTCGCCTAGCTTATCTTCTAGCGCTCCTAAGCTTACCATTTCGCCGCCGATTTTTGCAAAGCGCGAAACTCTATCTGTGATGTATAAAAAGCCATCGCTATCAAGATATCCTATATCACCACTTTTATAGTATCTAACATCATTTATCGTTACTATAACTTCATCGGTTTTAGCTTGATTTTTGCGGTATTCTCGCATAACTTGATGTCCACCTATAAGTATAAGCCCGCTTTCTCCTTGAGCAAGTTCTTCAAGGGTGTTTAAATCAACTATTTTTATCACAGTTCCAGGAAGCGGAAGTCCAACGCTGCCAAATTTATTAAACACAAGCTCTTTAAAGCTGTCAAGTTCAAGCATATTTGGCATATTTACACTTACAACTGGCGTTGTTTCAGTCGCTCCATATCCTTCAAAAATATCAACACCAAATTTCATCTTAAACTCATCTTTTACACTTGGTTTTAGCTTCTCAGCCCCAGCTATGGCAAATTTAATAGTTTTAAACATAAGGTGATTTATGCGTGGATTTTTAGCATAGAGTCTAAAAAATGTCGATGTTCCAAACATCACAGTTGCACTTTGTTTAGCCGCCATTTTAGCCACAGCTAGCCCATCTGTTGAATCAGCAACATGCACACTTGTTATGCCCTCACTTAGTGGCAAATACGTCGTGACAGTAAGCCCAAAAGAGTGGAAAATCGGCAAAGAAGCAAGTATGACTTCGTTTTTATCGCTGTTTAAAAGCCCAGAGATTTGTTTTACGTTTGACATAATATTTTTATGGGTTAAAACAACGCCTTTAGGCTCTCCCTCGCTTCCACTACTGTATAAGATAATCGCATCATCATCGATTCTAACATTTCTAAAATATATAATATCTATCATAAAGCTTGGAAGTAAAATCGCCTTTATAGCGGCATAAATTTTCGCTTTTTTGCTGATACTAGCGCCGACTTCTTCAAGATAGATAAATTTGGCGCTTAACTCATCGCTAAAAACAAGCCCTCTTGAGCTTAGTTTTTCTATAAATTTTTTAGATGTGACAATAGATTTTATATCTGCATTTTCAACGCATTTTGCCATATTTTCAACGCTTAGTGTGTAGTTTAAATTCACAGGAATTTTACCCATTATAAATAAGACTAAATTTATAATACTCCCCATCGCAGATGAAGGCAGTATCAAGCCGATATTTTGGCTATCCTTAAACGAGTTTCTAAATTTCTTTAAAAATATCAAAACCGCGGTTATGACTTTAAAGTTGTTCATCTCCACGCCAGTTGAGTCCACGATAGCCTTTTTAAAGAGATTTGCTTTAGCATTTCTTAACCAGTTAAATTGCACCGGCTCAAGCGAGTTTATGTATTCGCCCCAGCTAAAAAACGAAAGTTGCATAACTTTTTGCTTGACTTCACTAGCTGTGCTGCTATCTGGCATTGGTTCGCCAAAGGTAACGCCTAGCATCCTTTTTCCCTCTTTTGAAGTCATATTTTTAAAGTATTTTCTAGCGCGCGAAAAAGATGAACCCCAAAGCCCTCTTATATAAAATGGGACTATTTTTGCTCCAGTTGCGTTTGAGGCTACTTCAAAGCCTTTTGCAAACTCATCAAGCTGTCCGTTATAGCTTATATGACCTTCTGGGAAAAGTGCTACAACTTCGCCATTTTCAAGCCTTGTACGAACATTTTCTAACGCACTTTTGTTCATCCCACTTCCTATAGGAATGACTTTAAAAAGTTTGAAAAACCACTGCAAATACCACCTATCATAAAAGCTTCGATGGATTACAAATTTAACCGGTCTTGGAGTTGCTATTTGAACTACAGCCCAGTCTATCCAGCTTATATGATTTCCTAAAAGAAGCACGCCGCCTGTTTTTGGTATATTTTCAACTCCGCTAACATTTACACGGTAGCCAAATTTTAAAAAAGGTATAGCAAGAAGACGTGAAAAAAGATGTGGCAACGCCTTTATAGCGTAAATCGCACAGACTAAAATGCTAAAAGCTGCAAAAACAAAAATTTGCTTTGTGCTTATCATAAACTGCACAAAAACAATAGCTAAAATCAAAAATAAAATCATAAATAAATTTTGCACAAAGTTACTTCCAGCAAGCACCTTTCCCATGCGTTTTTCAGATGTGAAAAACTGAATATTTGCATTCAAAGGCACGATAAAAACTCCACCAGCAAAACCAAAACAAACAGACGCAAATCCTAGTCCAAAGGCACTTTGCGAACTAGAAAAAAGTAAAAGCGAGATAAAAAGACCAAAAGCGCCAAATGGCACAAGCCCAAGCTCGATATGGTTTTTACTATATGCTCCTGCAAAAAACGAGCCACAAACAAGACCTATCGCGCTTACTGCGAGTATGGACTGGATAACTACAACGTTATCAGCGCCGCTAATTAGCTTATAATGAGCTGGAAAAACCGCGATGATAAGTTGCGAAATCGCCCAGAAAAACGACAGCCCCAAAGTACAAAGCCATACATTTTTATCTTTTATTATCATACTCATATTTTTTTTCAAATAGCCAAATTTAACATACTCTTTAAACTCAAATTTACTATTTTCATCGCTTGCTTTAAAAAATGGAATTTTAAAAGTGAAAAATGTCTCCAAAACAGAACAAACAAAAAGCATAACGCCGATAAACCAAACTGACTTCATCAGCTCTGCTGGACTTGTCGATGAACTCGCATAAACTTCAAACACAACTGAAAATGCAAGAGATGACAGTAAAATCGAGATGATTGTCACTGCTTGAACGACTCCATTAGCCGCTCCAAGGTTTTTTTCTCCAACTATCATCTTTATAAGTCCATATTTTGCTGGAGAGTAAATCGCACTTTGGATAGCTAAAAGCAATGTCATAAAAAACGCCACATAAAACCAGCCCAAAAGATAAGAAATCGTTATTAAAAATGTAAGAAAAATCTCACTAGCAGCGGCGTATCGAGTTATAGTGGTGCGAGAGAATTTATCATTTAAAAATCCAGCCAATGAAAAAAACGAAACATAAGGAAGCAAAATAAGCAAATTTACAACCGCAGTTAGGATAACAAGCTCGTTTCCAGTATAGCTTTTAACTAAAATATTTTGAATCGTTATCTTATGCCCTAAATCAACTATAGCGTTTATAAACATCACCGCTATAAAGGGCGAAAATCCTCGCAAGGAAAACAGTTTCGTCATTTTATATCCTTTTTGTATATGTTAAATGTCTGGTAGTTAAAAATATATGGTTTTAAAGTTAGTGTAATGTCTAAAATCAGGCGGTAAAGCTCGTTTTTATCACTTGATTTCTCAAGTGCTTCTTTAGCTATCTCGCCTTCGATTTTTGCTAAATTTAAAGCAAATTCAAGATAGATTTTAACTATATCAAAGCCGATTTCGCTGTTTTTTGCTCTTTTTATGATAGATAAAATTTCAAGCTCTTTTTGAGTTAAATTTCCATCCCTGCTTAGTATATAACCATCTTTTATAAAGCCTTCAAGTTCGCTCTTTGAGATGTTTAACTCATCTTCGATTTTCTCTTTAGAAACCTCTTTTTTAAACCCAGCGCCCATAAAAATATCAAGCGAATTTAAAAGCGACTCATAGCAGTTTTCAAAGCTAAAATCATCTCGTAAAACAAGAGTTTTTAGCTCTTTGATTGAAAAGTTAAAATAAGTTTGAGTGTATTTTATAAATTTAAGCATTTTAACCGTATCAACACCGTATGAGTGAACGTTGGTTTTAACCTTGGTTGGTTTTGGAAGCAACCCCTCTTTTATGTAAAAAAGTATGGTTGATTTAGGAGTTTCGGTTAGTTCTATTAGTTCGCTCATCTTATAATGAGTCGGCGCAGAACTGTTTGTCTTATCTTGCATAGCTTCTCCATTTATGATTTTAAAACTTTACAAAAATGTTGCTTAAATATTCATAAAGTGTATAGTATCACTTGACAATCAACATAAAAGTTACAAATTTACAGAAATTTCTAAAGGCTTGATCTAGCTTTTGCTACTTAAATTTAAAGGATATTTATGCAAACTGTTGATTTTCATTCACATTTTCTTATTAAAGTTGCGAAATTTAACCAAATTTTTGACAAAATAGCTCTAAATTTATTTGCTAGGCAATTTAGCATAGACAAAAAAAGCTTATAAAAATGGCTTTACTGGCTATGAAAACAACTTTTCAAGACTGATTAGAGAGTCTAAATTTACTAAAAAATCAGTTGTTTTTAGCTGGTGCGAAATTTAATACCTTAAAACCCATAAAGACAAAACAGTTTGCGCGAGAAATGACGATGCGCTGGAGTTTTACAAAGAGAACAAAGATATAGCTTTGCTATTTTTCTATCAACCCAAACAAAAAAAATGCTCTAAATTTAATCCAAAAATACCACAAATTTGGCTTTTGCAAAGCTAAATTTCTTCACTTTTACTTAGATATTGATTTAAAAGATATTATATAAGGAGTATTTTGCCTTGCTTTGCGAGCTAAAAATTCCACTTTTAATGCATATTGTAAGCCAAAGCGCTGTAAAATCAAAAAGCCCCACAAGGCGCAGATGAGCTAAAAGCTTCATTAGAGCTTGGAGTTATGGCAAGCTTGCGCATATGAGAATCGATTGCAAAAATGCATTTAAATCTCTTAGTAAAATCCTCTAAATTTTGATAACGACTACTAGAAATTTTAAGATATTTGCACGAGTTTGATAACCTTTATGCAGGTATTTTGGCACTTCTTACGCCAATCTCGCCAAAGTATTATCACATCTAAAAGGGCAAAAGCAGATTCATCACAGGCTTCTTTATGGAAGCGATTTTCTAGTTTTATTTACAACTATTTTTAACGCCTATGATTTAAATTTATCAAACAGACTTAAACTAAATTCCATTAAAAACCCGCTAAATAGGCAAATTTTAGCCTATAGACTCTATTTTTGAAACACAGCGAAATTTTTACCAACTATAACAAGATACTAAGCAAAATTTGGTAAAATAAGCAAAAATTTCAAGGAAAAAAATGCAAGTAACTATCACAAATAAAGACGTTGCGAATTTAAAAAAATTTATGATTTTACACAGTAAAAAGGCGGTTCGCCAAAAGCTGATTAGCTTTTATGCTGTGCCTTTTGAGTTTATTTTGGTTGGAATTATTTTAGATGGATTTTTAAAAACAGTTCCGCTTTTATCACTTGTTTCGTTGGTGATGGCGGTTTTTTGGCTGATTATTTATCCGATGTATTATAAAAATATGTGTAAAAAACATATAAAATTAGCAGAAGAGATGCAAGAATCAAGAGTTGAGATGAATTTTTTAGTCGATGATGAGAAAAATATCATATCATTTTCTCCTAGCCAAACTCCACGAGCGAGCGAAAAGTTTTCTGCTAGTTCGCTAAATCGCATAGTAAAAAGCGAGCAAGACTACTTTTTAGGCTTTAAAGAGGGTCATCACATCGTTTTACCGGTTACAGATGAGAGCAAAAAAGTAGTAGAAAAACTAAGCGAGGATAAGCAAATTCACATAGAATGCTTTGAGTTTTAGTATAAATTTAGGGCTAAATTTTAGCAGCATTTAGCCTATTTTAACGCGCGAGTTGGTTTAAGATATGAGATTTATTTGCTAGTGGTTTTTTGCAAGTTATGTTTTAAAATAAATTATAATCTTATTTCGATATTGTACATTATGCTTTTAGTGACGTTTTTTAGCGATTTGTTAAGGCTTTGCTCTTTGATTTTAGCATTTTGATGATTTGGCATTTTTGCTTTAAAAATAAGCTTAGACTTTGTAAATTTACACTTTTTGTACGTTGTGAAATTTTTGAAAATTTTGTGCAGTTTTTCTCATTTGCGCTATTTGCCTTTTTATAGTGGTAAATTACAGCGCAAAATCATCAAAACTGGATAGTTTTATAAATTTTTTAAAATATTTCGTTTTTTAAATCTGCAAATTTTATTCAAACGAAATGCTTTAAATTTCACCTAGCAAATTTAAAATAATATATAAAATTATTAATCAAAATGGCTTATTTATCATATTTATTTATAAAAATTTGGCAGATTTAAGGGGTTTAAAAACAGTTTAAAGCTTTTGACTTAGTACAATTTTTGCATTTAAAACCGTAAATAACAAGCTATAAGTAAACCATTTACTAAAAACCACCCTTTTATAAAAGCAAAATTTATAAATCTACATAATCAATTTATAAAATCACTCCTGCTTTTTCTCAAATTTAGCATACACGACAACAGAAATCACGATTATAGCGCCATAAACAAGCCTTGTATAAAACGCATCAAAGCCCATAACGACAATCCCACTTTCCATGATACCAATTATCACGCCACCAACAAGTGTTCCATACACGCTCCCGCTTCCGCCATACACGCTTGTTCCGCCGATAAAAATCGCAGCAAAAACCAAAAGCATATAACCATCTCCTTGCGTTGGCCACCAGTTTACAAACTCAAGGCTTAAGATTATGCTAGCTAGCGCACTTGCTAAACCCATGTTGATAAAAAGGGCGTATTTAGTCGCTGCAACGTTGATTCCTAGCATTTTTGCAACCTTTGTGTTATCGCCAGTAAAAAGGATATTGTCTCCAAATTTATGGCGAAAAATCAAAATGTATGTTAAAACCGCCAAAGCGATTGCGATTAAGGATTGCGCTGGAACGCCACTCACTCGCCCAACAAAAAAACTCTTCACAACCCCATCAGCGCTTGCTAAAGACAGTGATAGCCCACCGCTTAAAACCACAGCAAGCCCACGCCAAAAAAACTGCGTGCCAATCGTTGCTATGATTGATGGGACTTTTGCATTGACTACTAAAAATGCATTAAAAGCCCCAGCAAAAGCTCCAAAGCTTAAAGACAAAACAGCTGCTAAAAGCAAAGAGTTGCTAAGTTTAAAAACATATGAAAAGACAAACCCACTCATCGCCATAACCGCAGGAAAACTCATATCAAATTCCCCAGCTATGATAAGTGGCAAAAGTCCAAGCGATAAGATTATGATAATCGGAATAGATGAAAGATAGCTAAAATAGATACTTTTGCTTAAAAAAACATCGGGCGAAAAGGCAGTAAAAAGTGCTAAAATGAGTAGCAACATCGCACTCACAATCAAATTCGTCCTACTCATAAAACGCCTTATAAAGTTCATCTAAATTTGAAATTTGCTCTTTTAAAAGCTCTTTTTTTATCACTCCATCTCTTAAAAAAACAAATTTATCACAGGTTTCATAAGCGTGATTTAAGTTATGCGTAATGATAATAACGCTTATGTTTTTCTCTTTTAAACTAGCGATAAACCCCATCACACGCGATGTTTCATTCACTCCAAGCGCAGTTGTTGGCTCATCTAAAATCAGCATTTTAGAGTTAAAGTAAACCGCTCTTGCGATAGCTAAACCTTGCTTTTCGCCACCACTTAAATTTAGCGCTTTTGAAGTTGCGTTTAAACCAGAACCCTTAAAACCTAAAAACTCTTTTAAAATTTGCTCTGTTATCTCTATCTCTTTTTTTCTGTCAATTAGCCCAAATTTGGTTATGTGGCGAGTAGCGAAAATATTTCTATAAATTTCTTGAGATAGCCCTAGTGTACTTTCTTGAAAGACAACTTCTATGCCTAAATTTCTAGCTTGTTTTAGACTAAATTTAGCTAAATTTATACTTTTATTATCGATTTCAAACCCATCTACGCTATCGAATTTATCATATCCGCAAAGGCATTTTATAAAAGTCGATTTTCCAGCACCGTTATCGCCTAAAAGGGCGATTATCTCGCCACTTTTTAGACTAAAATCAACGCCTTTTAAAACCTCTGTTTTGCCAAAACTTTTATAAGCGTTTTTTATTTTTATAATATTATCTAATGCCATTTTTTATAAGCGGCTCGATTGTTTTTATGTTATCTTTTGTTGCAAATCCACCGCCAGTATCGATGTTAAAACCTGAAAATGCATATTTTTTACTCATCACAGCTTGCCATACTCCAAGATATCCTTGCACAAACGGCTGCGCGTCGCCAACTAAGTCGATATAGCCATCTTTTATCCCAGCAACTGTTGCAGGAGAGAGTGAAAAACCAGCGATATTAAGCTTGTCTTTATCTAAATTTAAGTTTTTCATAAACTGTGGAGTTTGCGCTGTTAATGCACCATGATCCATTATAGCAAGTCTTGTTTTTGTATGTTTTAAAACATAGGCACTAAACACGCTAAGCCCCAAAGATGGGTCTTTGTTTATCTCTGGAGAGATTTCTATATAATCAACCTTTATGCCATTTGTTTCAAAAACTTCTATCATGCCTTTAGCTCTTAACCCACGAATCGGCTGGCTTAAAAGCCCCCATATCATCACGCTTTCGCCTTTTTTAAGCCCAAATACTCTTATAGCTTCATTTGCCATAGATTTGCCACTTTCGTAGTTGTTACTTCCAACATAGCCAAAGCCTTTAGACGCAAATTCCTCTCTAGTTTTTAAAAGCTCAGTATCAACCGAAGTTACCACGATACCTTGCTTTACGGCTTGTTCTACAAGCGGAGCATAAAGCTCATCGCCAGGATGTCCCATGATAACCATGCCATCTGGCTTTGTAGCAAGCGCGTTTTTGAAATTTTCAACCATCTTGCTTGGCTCCCAATCAGAGTAGTAAATTTTTAAATCCACATCCAAATCTTTAGCCGCAGCCTTTGCGCCATTTGATATAACAGTTGAAAACGAGTCCCCAACCGCACCAGCCTCAAAATAGATACTAAGTCTATCTTTTGCAACCAAAGTTGTAGCTAACAAAACCGTAGCTAAAATCAAACTTTTAAATTTCATTTCTATCCTTTTTTAAAATTTATTACATTTTTAATTAAATTTATTTATGGTAAAACATTGTTATAAATTTAAAATAGTTTTTCTAAACCTTAGAACTTAATTGTCTTTAATCATTTCTAAATTTATCACTCAAGTTATCTAAACTATGCTTTTACTTGTTTATTAGCTTATCTTACTAATCCACTCTTGCTTTTGCTCCTCATCGCTTGTTTCATTGCCAATCTCTTCATAAAGATTGTGAAAATACTCGACAAATTCTCGCGCCTCTTTGTTATTTGGCAGATAAATTCCATCTTTTAACTCACAAAAACCATCTAAAAATATCGCCGCATCTTTTTTATAGTAGTAAAAAGTAGCTAGCGCTTCATAGTTTTTAATGCAAGCAAGTTTAAATTTCTCATATCCATCAAGATCGAATTTAACGTGTAGCTTCTCTTTATCAAATTTCAAAACTCCACTTTCAAAAAGAAGCGTCAAATGTATAAGTCCCTCACAGTAATACGCCCTTACATGCTCGACTTTTTGCCACGCTATAAGCCCAACACTTCGGCGAATCAACTCATCAAAAACAGGTAGTTTAAGCGCTTCATCTTCATGATAAAAGAAATTTATAAGCCCGCCAGTTGTCGCTTTGTACTCTTCGATAAATTTAAAAACCCCGCTTTTATTCATCAAAGTTTCACTCTCTTCATCTATAAAAAACAGATGTCCAAACTCATGTCCTATCGTGCTTACCTCATAAACTTTTTCCCAAATTTCAGGCTTACAAAAGAGAATTTCTCTACCATAGTCTAAATACTGTTTTTCAAAAATCTCACTACTTATACGCATAAAAGGCTTTGATTTGGCACTTTGATAAACATGCTTTACAAAAGCAAAAATTTTCTTACCAGAATTTGCGCTCACAAACTCATCATTTGGCACAACTTGCGCGCTAAAAAGCCCCTCAAGTTCAGCTCCATAGTAAATCATCGGAGTTGAGATATAAAGCTGAGTTTTATCTATGTTTGAGTTTACGACTGAGTGCATTATAGCGTCATTTGCACCGATTTTTTTATAAACGCTGTTAAAACTATCTTTAATCTCATCTTTAAATTTAACCTCATCAAACTCGCTATCTTCTTTAAGTCTTATATCCCATTCTAAGGCGACTGCGTGAGTGTAGGCGTCTTCGTAGTATTCAAGTGGATGACCTACTTGAAGTGGGGATTTTACGTTCATCCAGACCATCTCAGCATCTCGCCATGAAGCTATCATCTTTTTGTTATCTGTTTGTAAAAATGCGATTTTAAGCTTTTTAAAATACTCTATATACTCTTTTTCCTCACCACTTATAGCTAGCATGTCTAAATGCTCTATTAACGCATCAAAGCATTGCTCTAGCTCTTTTGTGTCTTCAAGAAAAACATTCGCGTAAGGCTGGAATTTCGCACCATCTTTATCAAAAACAACAACGCCATAACTTCTATCACAAACATCTCCCCTTGGAGTTTTTTGATACAGCTCGTTATCTTGGATAAATTTTCTAGCACTTGGCATTTTGGCAAATTTTTTAGAGTTTTCATCTATCACAATGTGTTGCCACTCTTTTTGCATTTTATTTATCACTAAGCCGATTTTATGCACCCCAGCAATCAAAGCTAAGTTATATTCGCTTAAAATTTTGTTATTTGTCGCTTTTGTGATAAGCTTTCTGTGAAGCCCTTCGTGAATCAAAGCCGTGAAATCATACATCTTATCGCGAAGTTCTAAGGTAAGTTTTTCATCATATTTTGCCTTTTTAAACTCTTGAAGCAAAGGATCAACTTTTAAATCCACAATCCGTCTTAAAATGGCTATTCTTTGTGATTTTGTACCTTTGAATTTACAGATTTCAAGACCTTTTTTAACATAGTCGTTTTCAAGATCTTCATAAAGCTCGTTTAGCTCGTTTTTGTTCTCATTTACATATTCTAAAAGTTTTTTAAAATTATTCATATTTTTCCTTTAAAACAAAGATTTTAACATTAAATTTTTAACTATTTAGATAAAAAATAAATTTTTAACTTTTTATGGGTAGAATTACGACAAAAAAAGGATTAAAATGCTAAAAACAATGGGTGAACCACGCATAAAAATAGTTGCTATGCCAAAAGATACAAATCCAGCCGGAAATATTTTCGGTGGTTGGATACTCTCGCAAATCGATTCAGCAGGAGCTATAGCAGCTCGCGAAATCGCGCCAGAGCGAGTTGTGACAATAGCGATGAAAGAGGTTGTTTTTAAAGAACCGGTTTTTATTGGAGATTTAGTAAGTTGCCATGCAAAGGTGACTGAAGTTGGAAAAACTTCTATAAAAACAGTTGTCGAAGTTACGGTTGAAAGGCTTACTAGCGAGCATACGATAATGTGCACTCACGTAACGACAGCCGAAGTTACATACGTAAGCGTAGATCGCGCGGGAAATAAAAAAATCATAGATGAAGACTTAAAAAGGCTTTATGGTTTTTAAACCGCATTAGCCAAATTCACCAAATTTGGCTAAATTTGAGCTTGTTTTTTAACATTTTTCTTTAGTTTTACAAGATAAACATCAAAATTATATATAGTTTAGCTTCTTCGCTTTTGATTTTTATCGTTAAAGCACATTAAGGCAAGACAAACTCTCAGCGTAACTTTCATCGCTTTTTTGCTTTATATCTTTGTAATTGCTCTTTATAAAATTTGGATAAGCTTAAAAAGTGTTGCAAATTTCAAACTAGAACTTAGCAAATTTTTAAACTCTTAAATTTAGGTAAAATTTACTCAAGAATTATCAAATTTTATATATTTATCAAAAGATTATTTTAAATTTTATATATTTAAAGTATCGAATTTCAAACATTTAAATTTATAGCAAAATATTTTGGCTATAAAATTCTTAAATCTTTTAAATTTAAAGATTTTGTGTCGTGAATTTATATGAGAATCTGCAGAATTTTTATCTGTTTTTTGAATTTAAGTTTGTAAATTTAAAAATTTCTTGCTTTTGTTTTTAAAATATCTTGTTTTTGAAATTACAAATTAAAGATAACAATTGATATAAATTTTAAATTTAATAATCTTATCATTATTATTTTATAAATTTATATAAAATTAAGTTAATAAATTCTAACCAAATTTTTCCAGCTCAAACTTACTTTTTAAGTTTGTAACAAAATCCAACAACGAAATTATTAAATTTAACTTATAACGTAAATATATTTTAAAAAAATTTATAGCACTAAATTTATAAAAATGCTTTAGCTAAAAAAACGATATAATGCCCTATTTTAGGATAAATTACGCGCATTTTAAGACTATAAATTTATTAAATGTGACTAAAGCAACAAATTGATTTTAAATATTTTAGAAGAAATTCATTTAAGTTTAATGTATATTATAATAATATTTTTATATATAAATACTTAAACTTAAATTTAAACAAATTTATAAAAACGCAAAGCCGCGATTAGAAGTATTTATCTAACTAACCGCGGATATGACGTAAAGCCATGCATAAAAAATCAAGTTTTCTTAAAAGAAAACTTGCGAAATAATAGCAAAAATTTCCATTAAATTTTGTGATTATGTTACATTTTAATTCCGTTTAAAATCACTAGAAAGTATAGTTATAAATCCTCGTTTTCTCTCTATTTCTCCAGATTTTTCCATATCTTTTAGTGTTCTAGATATCGCTTCTCTTGCGCTTCCAAGATGATTTGCTAGCTGTTCGTGCGTGATTTTTATCGTTTTGTTTTTACAATTTTGCTCTAAAAAAATGCGTATCCTATCAGAAAGTGGCAAAAAGAGCGCTTGCTCAATCACCTCTATGACCGAGCTAAATTTTTTTGATATAAGTTTTAAAGTGTGGTTCGTGACAGATGGGTATTTTTCTTTTAATTCTTGATAAATTTGCATTGGTATAAATAAAAACTCGCAACACTCTTCTATCTGAAAGTTAAGCTCTTTTCCAAAAGATGTTGTTGTATAGTTTGAAGAAAGTATGCACTCCTCGCCACTTTTTACCCTAAAAATCGTTATCTCTTTTAGGGTATTTGATGTAACGTATGCTCTTAAAATTCCATTTTTTATTATGATATAACCGTAGTAGCCTTCATTATCTTGATATAATATCTCATCTTTTTTCATAAATTTATTTTTACAATTTTTTATGACTTTTTCTCTGTCTTCACCACTAAAATCAAATTTAGATAAAAATTTCTCCTCTAAAAAAACTCTGTCTGCATCTTTGAGCATATTTTTCCTTTGTGATTAACACTAATATATCTTGTAATTATAATAATTTTTTATTAAAAATTTTTAAATAAACGAATCACATAAATATATTCAAAAAAAGTTATCGAAAAATTATAAAACATATCATAATTTTAACTGAACAATTTAATTTAGATAATTATATATGAAATTTCAGAATACTTTATATATAACACATTTTAAATCGTAAAAATATATAAGCATTATCAAAATATTATTTTGCAAGGATAAACAAAAATTGATATCAAAAATATATTTAGAGCCGAATTTGGCTCTAAAATTTAGCCTAAAAACTCTCGTTTAAAGTACTCTTGTGGCGCTTTACAAAGCGGGCAAGCGCCTGGAGCTTTTTTGCCTCTGTGAACGTGTCCACAAATCTCGCAAACCCATATATCTTCATCTTCGCTCTCAAAAAATCCCTCTTTATCAAGCATATCTTTAAGCGCTAGATACTCTCTTTCATGCTCAACTTCAACCTTGCCGATAGCTCTAAAAAGTCTAGCGATATCGTTTAGCTTCTCCTCTTTTGCGATTGCTTCAAAGTCCGGATACATAGTCTCATGCTCGTATCTTTCGCCAGCTGCTGCATCTAGTAGGTTTTTATCCATTTTATCGATTGGATCATTAACTAGTTGATGATATGCTTTAAACTCGGCTCTTGCGTGCCATTTTTCATTTTCTGCTGCTTCATAAAAATGTTTTGCGATAGCGTGATATCCAGCCTCTTTAGCAAGATCTGCGTATAAATCATACTTGTTTCTAGCTTGAGACTCTCCTGCAAACGCTTTCATCAAATTCACAGCAGTTAAATTCTCAGTGATGCAAACCATCTCTTCGCCACAACAGGTTAAAACTCCGCCGCCAACTTCTTGAACCTCAACTACGTTACCGCATTTTGGGCATTTGTAACTCTCGTACTGTCTCATACAAAATCCTTTCATTATCAAAATCAAAGTATTTTATCACAAGAGTAAAATTTTGTCAATAATAAGTTTTATTGATAATTCAAATCAAAATTATAAAGAAATTTCCTCTCTAACTTCATCGTTTGATTTAACAACTAAGCCTGAACCATGTATCACGCTTGGCATACAAGATGTGCATATATCGACCTCTTCGCCACCTTTATGAGCTTTTATAAAGACTGCATTTTTATCCTCATCGCTTCTTGTGCAACAAACGTTACAAACATAAATATTATCTATTTTCATTGGATTTCCTTTTAATAAATTTGGTAAAATAGTAGCTAAAATTTATAAAACTCTTGTTGATTTATATCAAGCAAAAGATGTTTTATAAAACAGTTGTAAAGTTGCTAGCGAGTTGGTTTAGTATTTCAAGCTGTTTTTTCGCTCTTTTGAATACAAAATATGGGTTAGATATATAACGAAAAAAAGTTGGAAAAAAAGCCCAACAAATGGCACTAAACAAAGTATATAAAAGACAATGCACGCAAAAATAAAACCATAACCGCCGCCTTTTTTATAAGCTAGTTCAAATTTAGTTTTATCAAGAGCATTTGAAGCTACATCAACAAGAAGAAATTTATAATAAAGATAGAAAAACGGGATATTGATAGCAAATAAATTTATAACTGGGATAAATAAAAGCGGCAAGCAAATCAGCAAAATCACTATAAATTTAACCAGCTCAATCCCCATAAGCTTCATCACACGCCAAAAACTCGGCTCGCTCTCTTTAACAAGGTTGTAATGTCGCAAATTTAGCTCTTTTGCGACTATCGGAGTTAAAAATCCAGCCACGCCAAGTGCGATAAAAACAGAGAGCATAAGCACTAAAAAGGTTCCAGCGACATAAAAAAGCGCTGAGATTATCCATTTAGTTAGCCCAAAAGTTAGCGCCTTTGCTAGCCACGGATACTCGCTCTCATCTAAAAACGAAAAATCCCCGCTTTGTGCGCCAAGACTTAGCGTATCAAACAGCTCTTTTCCGCCAAATATCATAAACCCGCCAAGCAACACAACCGCCACTAAAAACGGTAAAATCGATAAAAGTATAAATTTACGCGTTAAAAAATCTTTTAAAGAGAGTCTAAAAATTCCTATCATTTTATCTTTTTATACTCAACTTCTAATCTTTCATAAATTTCTTGCGAATTTAGCCCACCGCACGCCAAAATCTCACTCATAACAACGTTATCTTCCTTGCCATTCCAAATTTTTTGATAACTTCCATCTTGATAACCGTTATCTTGTCTAAATTTGTTTAAAACGTTTTTTGCGATGTAAATTTCATAAAGATTATGCAGATTTACGCCACACTTAAGCGCAACTCTAAAGTAGTTTGTAAGCAGGTTGTGAAGCTCGTAGTTAAACCCACTACAATCATGTATAATCACCTCAATATCGTTAATTATCTCATAAATACTATACTCGCTGATATCATACGCATCTATACAAAAGTCGCCAAAACCGCTAACTGACGCCACGTCGTTTACAACCGTATCAATATCTTTATATGTGTAAGTTTGCTCTAAAACCAAACTCATCAAAAAGTGCCATATATCAACGATTTCAACTGCGACATTTTCGGCATTTGTTGGTGCATTTATGCTTTTCCAATGCTTCCACGAAAAGCTCTCAATCAGCTCAGCGCACTCCATATAAATACATCTTTTCCAGTTTATCAACTTGCCGTTTTTTGCATATCCGTTTTCCCATCCAATGCCGTTTGTCTCGTCATTTAGGCGTTGTTGCATAACAAACATATCTTTTAGTTTTTCTTGCGGGTTCATAATTTTCCTTATTTTTTATAAGATTATAACAAATTTTTGGTAATAATTTTGGTATCATTGCTAAATTTTATTAGCATAGGTGGATTTGTGAGAAAAGAATTTGATGATTTTATAAGCAAAATGCAGCTTTTAAGCTTGTGCGTTTTATCAGATGGCGCTCCTTATAGCTCAAGCGCTTTTTACGCTTATGATAAAGAAAATTCCAAACTTATAATAGCTGCAAGCAAAGAAACAAAGCATATAAAAGCTATAGAAATTTGCGATAAAGTCTCTGGGACAATCGCACTTGATACCACCATCATCGGCAAAATTCAAGGCGTGCAGTTTCTTGGACAGATGGGTTTAAGCGATAAATTTGAGCAAAGAATTTACTTTAAAAGATTTCCATTTGCACTTGCTATGAATCCAACACTTTGGACTATAAAAGTTAGCTGGGCAAAACTTACAGATAACCGCTTGGGCTTTGGCAAAAAATATGAGTGGAAAAGAGATGAGAAAATCGTATAACCCAAATTTATTCTAAAGGTTAGAATTTCTACTTTTTTGGTTGATTTTTATAACTTTTCAACCTCTAAGAGAGTATATTTTTAAATTTGAAACAAATTAATTTTAGATATTTATAGTTTAATTTAACTTGTAAATAGTTGCAAAATCTCTTGTAAAATCTTGGGTTATAAAATTTAAGATTTAAATAGGTTTAATTAACAGTTTGATGTAAAAATACTTAAATAATTTTTATAAAAATCTTTTATTTCCAAATTTAGCAAATTTTGATAACTTAAAGTTATTTTTACTTTAAAAAAGTTGTAAATCAATTTATTTTTATACTAAAAATTAGAAAACAATTAGTGCTTTATAACAAAATTTTTAGAAATTTATGCCAAATTTAACTTATAAAAACTTTGTTAAATCAACTGCTAAAAACTAGCCAAATTTTTAATTTAGCAGATACTTTGCAAAATTCATTTATCAAATAACAAATTTGAAAAAATTGTTTTAACGGCTACTTTAAGTTAGCAAAAATGAGAATTTATAAATAATGCGAGAGTAAAAACGAAAATTTTAGCCACTTAGATATGATTTATTTGGTGCGTTGTATCGCAATGGGGATGAAAAATTATCTAAAAATACGTTTTTAGCGTAAAATAATTTAAATAAATCAAGCCAAATTTATACAAAACTCAAACCAAAATTTGCTCAAATAAATCACAACAAATTTATTATCACAGCGGTAAATTTTCAATTGCAGAGTTTAAAAAAGATAAAAGCGACTAAAAAACTCTTATTAAAAAGTTTTATGTAGTATTTCTTAAAGAAATTTCTTAATTATTTGCACAATGTAGTTGATAACAATGAGTTTTTATACGGTATTTCTTAAAGTAAAGCTATATATTTTTGCTATAAATACAGGGCTTGACACGAAATTTGTTAAAAAAATATTTGTCTAGCTTTAAATTTTTAGACTTCAACTCATAAATCTTAGCTAAATTAATCACGAAAAATTCATTAAACAAAAATCTCAAAAAACTCCAAACAAACATCATAAATTTACACTTAAATTCTAAAGTTCCAAAGCGCTCATTTACTCTAATAATTTTATTATTAGAGTAAATTTATGTTTAGATTATAAAGTAGATAAAATTACTTTGTCTAAATTTAAGCTAAAAATAGATAAATATAATTAATAAATATTTCTAAATTTAGTCAATATTTTTAAGCTAAAATTTGCAATTTTAATAAATTCATATAAATTTTAATCAACCATAAAAGCCAAAAATTTATGCGAGTTTACATAAGCCAAAACACTTTAACGTACTAAACCAACAAAACTTGATTTTTATAAAACGCCAAAGCAAAAGCTTTACTTATTTTAAGTAAAAAAGCTAAAAATACTAAACTATGCTCACCTTGCCTAGCTATAAATCACACCAAGCGCGATACCGTTGTCTAGGCTATAAATCGCAATCAGGCAAGCTATAGTTTTTTAATAATTATTTAAGCAAGCTTTATCTTGTCATTATCTATCACGCCAATGCCTCTATCTAAAACGCTTTTAGCTATCTTTTGCGCCTCATCAAGACTATGCATTTCACAAGTTCCGCACTGATAGATATTAAGCTCTGGAATTTGCTCTTGACTCGCTACTTTTAAAACATCTTTCATCGACTCTTGCCATGCTTTTATGACATCCTCATTTTTTGGACTTCCAATCAAACTCATATAAAAACCAGTCCTGCAACCCATCGGCGAAATATCGATGATTTCGACATCTTTTGAGTTAAGATGATCTCTCATAAATCCAGCAAACAGGTGTTCTAACGTGTGAGTTCCTCTTTCGTTCATCAACTCTTTGTTAGGCTCGCAAAAACGAAGGTCAAAAACACTTATAACGTCGCCCTTTGGGGTTTTCATACTCTTTGCAAAACGCACGCCAGGCGCTTTCATCTTAGTGTGATCTACTTTAAAACTATCAAGAAGTGGCATATAAAACCTTTAAAAAAATTTTAGGCATTATATCTAAATTTAAGAAATTTGGCGCTTTTACACGCCAAATTTAAAAGGAGTTTTAGGCAAAATACGGTCGTATTTTTTCAATCCAGTTTGAAATTCTCTCATCGCTCATATCATCTTCATTATCATAATCAAGCGCTAAACCAACGAAATTTCCATCATCATTTATAGCTTCGCTATCTTCAAAAGTGTAACCATCTTTGCTAACTTCGCCAACCATAGTTGCGCCTTTTTCTTTTAGCGAGTAGTAAAGTTTTCCCATAGCGTTACAGTACTCATCACTATAGCTTTGGCTATCGCCTAGTCCAAAAACCGCGACTGTTTTTCCATCTAAATTTAGCGCCGAAAAGTCAAACGCATCCCAATCATCTTGCAAATCTCCACTTCCCCAAGTTGAAGTACCGCATATAAGCTTATCGTAGCCATTTAGCGTGCTTGCATCCGTATCTGCGATGTTTAAAACATCTGCCTCAAGCCCTAATTTTTCTTTTATAACACCGGCTGCGTTTTCGGTATTTCCCATCGAACTTCCATAAACTATCGCTATCGACATATTTTTCCTTTATTTAAAAATTTTTAACTTTAAAATTTATAATCAATCTCAAATTTGACAAATTTAACTAAGTATAACTTTATATTTTTAACAAATATTGCAACTTTCATTTAAACTAAATTTATATTTTACTCTTCTGCACAAGCTGATTTGCAAGAAAATTCTTTATTAAGATTAAAAATTTTACAAAACTCACAATAGACACAGCTAACGCTTCTTTTTGCGCAAACTAGAGGTATTTTTCTCTTTTTTGCTTCGCTTTTAATCTTTTTCATCGTGTTGTGGTTCAAAAATGATGTTAGCATGACCACACATTCAGTGTCAATCGGTATAGATTTTCTATTTACCCTATTTTCATTTCTAGCATCCCAATGCTCTATCTTACTAGCGCCCAAATCCCTTAAAACCGCCCTTATCGGCGTTATTTCATCTGCTCCTATAACTAAAACTGACATAGCATCTCCTTTTTTTGATGTGGTATTATACAGTATAAAAGTTTAAATTATTCTGATATTCATTATCATAATATGAAATTTTTCGATTATTTTTCACTTGTAGCCTAAATGTTCTTTTATATTTTAAATTGTTATTAAAATTCTAAGTACGTTTATAGTAAAATATTATAAAATTATATTAAAGGAAAATAGTGCTAAACGATATAAAACAATCAATAAAAGCAAAACTTTATGACTTTAGATACAGCCCATTTATGAGTTCGTTTGTAATCTCATGGATGCTACTAAACATAAATTTATACTCATATTTTTCGCCGATGCAAAACTTGATGAAAAGCTTAAACTACTAGGAAATCATAAGTTTTACACCTCTAATTCATAATCTTGGCTTTCGTTTTTATCATATCACCATACTTTAGTTCCTATTTCAATCGCGATTATATATACCCTTATTTATCCGCTCATTTCAAATGGCTTCTACTGGGCTACTCTTATGCATGCCAAATTGGCTAGAAAAATCAAACAATATATCGAAAATCAAACACTTTTAAGCAAAGAAGAAAGCAACTTTATCAGAAAAAAAATAAATGAAATGAAGGAGGAAGCTAACAAAATTACAAAGGATTTGTTTGATGTAAGAGAAAATACTAAAACAGAAAAAAGCAAAATTAGAGCAAAACATAGAAAAATTAAAAAGCAATCTAACTGAAAAAGAAAAAAATTGGAAATTTCTAAAAATAATATAAAAAACTATCTAAATTTGAAATAGAAAATCAAAAAATATTAGAAGAAAATAGAGAATTGCAATCAAAATTAAATATATATAACAAAGCAGAAGAGAAGTATGATAACAATATAAAATTTTTAAAAGAAGAGTATCAAAATGCATTAAAAAAAAAGATAGCCAGATAGAAAAGCTTAAAAAAGAATTTTCAGAGCCTATTAAAATTAAAAAAGAAAATAAAAATCTAGCGGAACAAAATACGCTTTTAAAAAATATAATTGAAAATTATACAATTAAAAATAAAGATTTTGAGCCGCCTTAAATGATATTGCTTATAAGAAAATAGTTGAGTACCTCTTAGAAAATCTAACACAAGTAAGCAAAAATATTTTAATCAATGGTATTTATTTTAAATTAAAACAAGATAATGACTTAATTAGAGATGTTGATTTTAAGACAAAAATAAATAAATCAAAAATACAAAATGTATTAAATGATTTAATTAAGAAAAATATCTTAAAAGAGAGTAAGATTGGCTATATTGAATTTACAGAGCATGGTTTAAGGCAAACCGAAAACCTATAGACATTATAAAATAGATTTAAAACTTTTAATCCATCTTTAAAGCCAGATTTACCACCTCATCGATGTGTATTAAAGTCGTGTCAAAAAATGGAATTTTAGTATCGCTTTGCTTTATCAAAAGCCCTATTTCGGTACATCCTAGTATGACTCCACTAGCTTTAAATTCACCCATTTGTTCAATTATTCTTAAAAACTCGCGTTTAGATGTAGGTGAAATTTCGCCAAAACAAAGTTCATTAAAGATAACTGAATTTATAAATTCCATATCCTTTTGACTAGGCAAAACAACTTCAACGCCACCTTTTATAAGAATATCTTTATAAAAATCCTCTTTCATCGTATAAATCGTGCCAAGAAGCCCAACTTTTGAGATGTTGTTTCTCTTAGCGAATTTAAAGTCGCTTGTGCGATATGAAGCACAGGCATATCAACGGCTTGTGAAATTTGAGTGTAAATTTTATGCATAGTATTTGTACAAATCAAAATCACATCTACATCGCACTTTTGCAAATTCGTTGCGCATTTTTTTAAAATTTCTCCAGCCTTTTGTCACTCATTATTTCGCTGATACTTTTTCTATCTCTTCAAAATTTATACTCTCAAGTGTGATTTTAGCGCTATTTAAGCCACCTTTAGCTTGATTGATTTTTTGATTTATAAGTTGATAGTAAGTAATGGTTGATTCATAACTCATGCCACCTATGAGTCCGATTTTTTCATCAAAACTCCTTTGTAGATAAGAAATTTAAAAGTTTGTCTAAATTTAAAAGCTAAATTTAGACAAACTAAAGTATAAATTTAAAGCTTTACGCTCTAAATTTATACCATTTAGATTAGTTTATGCCTCATCGCTATAATCAGCATTAGCCAAACGTTTTAGCTGTCTAAGACGTTTTTGCGCATCTTTTTTGTTTTTCTCAAAAAGTGCTGCTGCATGCTCTGGATTTGTTTTCTTAAGCGCGCTGTATCTTGTCTCATTTAGCAAGAAATGCTCATAAAGCTCCCAATCTGGTTCTTTAGAAGTTATTTTAAGTGGATTTTTACCCTCTTTGATAAGTCGTGGATCAAAGGTATAAGTTGGCCAATAACCACATTTTGTCGCTAACTCAGCTTGATTTCCTGAGTTAGACAAGCCACCTTTCATACCATGAGCGATACAAGGAGAGTAAGCTATAATCAAGCTTGGTCCATTATACTCTTCAGCTGCTGCAATCGCTTTTATAGTTTGAGCTTGAGAAGCGTTTGAGTTGATTTGTGCTACAAAAATATTACCATAAGTCATAGCAAGCTGACCGAGATCTTTTTTCTGAACTGGTTTACCAGATGCTGTAAATTGCGCTATAGAACCTGCGCGTGAAGATTTTGAACTTTGTCCACCTGTGTTTGAGTAAACTTCTGTATCAAGAACTAGCACGTTGATATTCTCGCCACTTGCTAAAACGTGATCAAGTCCACCATATCCGATATCATAAGCCCAGCCATCGCCTCCGATTATCCATTGTGATTTTCTAGCTAGATATCCTTTTAAAGATAGCAAGTCTTTTACACCTTCAACATCTTTGTTTTGCTCTAAAATTGGGATTAACAAGTCTCTAACTTCAGCTGATTTTTGAGTGCTATCTTTAAATTCCAACCAGTCGTTATAAAGTGCAGAAAGTGCGTTTGGAACTTTATCTTTTGTATTTATCATAATATCAGCTATGCGGTGGCGCATAGTTTCACTTGCAACTTCCATACCCATACCAAACTCAGCATTATCTTCAAACAGTGAATTTGCCCATGCTACACCTTTTCCGCTTGCATCTTTTTTGTATGGCATAGATGGAGCCGAACCACCATATATAGAGCTACAACCTGTTGCGTTTGCTACTATCATATGATCGCCAAAAAGTCTTGTTACAAGAGTGATATATGGAGTCTCGCCACATCCTGGGCAAGCACCATGGAATTCAAAGTAAGGCTCTGCAAATCCGATACCTTTAACGCTTTCTTTATTCATCAAGTCATCTTTGTAAGTTACTTGTTTAAACAAATAATCAGCATTTTCTTGCTCGCCTTTATCCATCTCTTCGCCTAGTGGAACCATAACAAGAGATTTCTCTTTGCTTGGGCAGTTTTGAGCACAAAGTTCACATCCGGTACAATCAAGTGGGCTTACTTGAATTTTGTATTTTAGTCCTTTAACCTCTTTGCCTTTTGCTTCTAAAAGGTGATCTTTAACTGTTTGAGGTGCGTTTGCTTCCTCTTCTTCATTTAGTAAAAATGGTCTGATAACTGCGTGCGGGCAGACAAATGCGCACTGATTACACTGTATACAGTTCTCTTCTATCCATTTTGGTACAGTTACGCCAACACCACGTTTTTCATACTGAGTTGTTCCAGCTTCAAAGCTTCCATCCTCATGTCCTAAGAATGCAGAAACTGGCAAACTATCGCCACGAGCAGCATTTATAGGTTTAACAACATTTTCTATAAAATCGCTTCCTAAGTATTTATCCTCTTTTTTGCCCTCAGCTACACTTAAATTTGCCCATGCAGGATCGACTGTAACTTGCTCTAATTTACCAGCGCCCTCATCAATAGCTCGGTAGTTCATCTCGACAATCTTATCGCCTTTGTTTCCATAAGTTTTTTTCGCATACTCTTTCATATAAGTTTGCGCCTCTTCAAATGGTATGATTTTAGCTAGTTTAAAGAAAGCTGACTGCATAATTGTGTTAGTTCTGTTTCCAAGTCCGATTTCATGAGCTAGTTTTGTAGCATTTAAGATATAAAATTTGATATTTCTTTGAGCTAAAATTTTCTTAACTTTGTTTGGAATTCTGCGAGCTGTCTCTTCTGCACTCCAAATTGAGTTTAAAAGGAAAGTTCCACCCTCTCTAAGACCATCAACAACATCATAAACATCAAGATAAGCCGCTACAGAACAGGCTACAAAGTGTGGGTTTGATACAAGGTAAGTTGAACGGATAGGATTTTTACCAAATCTTAAGTGGCTTCTTGTATATCCGCCTGATTTTTTACTATCATATGCAAAGTAAGCTTGTGCATAAAGATCAGTTTTATCTCCTATGATTTTAATAGAGTTTTTGTTTGCTCCTACTGTTCCATCAGCTCCAAGACCGTAGAAAAGACACTCTATCTCGCCCTCATGTCCAAGAGAGATTTTTTTGCCAACTTCAAGTGAAGTGTGAGTTACATCATCTACTATACCAACTGTAAAGCCGTTTTTAGGCTCTTTGTGGTTTAAATTTTCAAAAACAGCAAGCATTTGAGCAGGATCAACGTCTTTTGAACTAAGTCCATATCTTCCACCTACTATAACTGGAGCATTTTCTTTACCATAAAATGCGGCTTTTATATCAAGATATAGTGGCTCGCCAAGGCTTCCTGGCTCTTTTGTTCTATCTAAAACTGCTATTTTTTTGACGCTTTTTGGCATAACATCAAAGAAATATTTTAGACTAAATGGTCTGTACAAATGAACTTTTACAATACCAACTTTTTCACCTTTTTTAACTAGATAATCAACAACCTCTTCAAGAGTTTGATTTACTGAACCCATAGCGACGATAACTCTTTCTGCTTCTGGGTGACCGTAGTAGTTAAATGGCTTATACTCTCTACCAGTTATTTTTGAAATTTCTTTTAGATAGTCAGCAACTATATCTGGAAGTGCGTCATAGTATCTGTTAGAAAGCTCTCTAGTTTGGAAATAAATATCATCGTTTTGTGCTGTTCCTCTAGTTTTTGGGTGTTCTGGGTTTAGCGCATTTTTTCTAAATTCATTAACCGCATCATAATCAATCAATTTATCAAATTCAGCATAGTCCATAACCTCTACTTTTTGAATTTCATGGCTTGTTCTAAAACCATCAAAAAAGTGCATAAATGGAACTCTACCTTTAATAGCTGCTAAGTGCGCAACTCCGCCTATATCCATAACTTCTTGAACTGAATCGCTTGCTAAGATAGCAAAACCGGTTTGTCTAGCAGCATAAACATCTTGATGATCACCAAAAATAGAAAGTGCTTGAGCAGCCAAAGAGCGCGCTGCAACGTGTATAACGCCAGGTAGAAGTTGTCCTGCTATTTTATACATATTAGGTATTTTTAACAATAAGCCTTGCGCTGCTGTATATGTAGTAGTTAAAGCTCCTGCTTGAAGTGAGCCATGCACTGTTCCAGCAGCTCCTGCTTCACTTTGCATCTCAACAACTTTAACAGGCATACCAAAAAGGTTTTTTTTGCCTTTAGCCGCCCAAATATCTGTATAATCCGCCATCGGAGATGAAGGGGTAATAGGATAAATTCCAGCTACTTCTGTAAAAGCATAGGAAACATAAGCGGCTGCTTCGTTTCCATCCATAGTTTTCATGTTTTTGCTCATAAGGTTCTCCTAAGAAATATTAACTAAAGTATCGTTAGAATCAAAATTTAGTTACATATTGTAGCAGATTTTTTTTAATAAGAGCATTTAAAGATAAAGTTAAAAGAATTTACTTATAAATTTTTTATAAAGTTTACAGCCTCAAGCGGTGTTTTAAAGATATTTTTGCAGTGTTGCTCAAGCTCGTTTTTTTTACCATATCCACAAGTTACGCAAACACTATTTATGCCTGCTTTTGTAGCGCAAATCGCATCTAACTTAGTATCGCCAACCATATATGAATGCTCAAAGCTTTTTTTCATAACGCTAAGTGCCTTTAAAATAGGTTCTGGGTGCGGTTTTGCATTACTAACATCATCTCTACCAATAACAGCACTAAAATATTGCAAAATTCCCAAATCTTCTAGCAAAACAACAGAATATTTTGATGTTTTAGTAGTTACAACGCCTAAATCAGCAAATTCATATGCCTCTTTTACTGCTTCTTTTGCGCTAGGCAAAAGAGTTGTGGCATCTAAAAATGTGCTTTTATATCTGCTTTTATAAGCTTTAACAAATTCATCTACAAGCTCATCTTTAACGCCAAGCTTGCTAAACATTATTTCAAGTGGATAGCCGATAAAGGATTTTATCTTTTCATCATCTGGATAAATTTCGTTTTGTTGTTTAAAAGCCGTTCTAAAGCCATCCAAGATTGACTCTGTTGAGTCGATAAGTGTACCATCTAGGTCAAAAAGTATAGTTTTTTTCAAAGTGAAACTTTATATGTAAGAAAGAGCGATCTTTCGACCGCTCGTATTAAAATTATTTTCTAAATTTAGCGTCAACTCTTCTGTTTTCAGCACGACCTTGTTTTGTAGCATTATCAGCTATTGGTTGAGTCTCGCCCATTCCAACTGTAGTGATTCTCTCATTTGCTACGCCTAAATCAGCTAGAGCATTTTTAACACTAACTGCTCTTTTTTCAGATAGTTTTTGATTATAAGCTGCAGCACCAACGCTATCAGTATGTCCCTCTAAGATAACGCTGTAGTCTTTATGCTCAAGCAAGAAATCAGATACTGTTTCAATCTTTTTCATATAATCTGGAGTGATTTTTGCGCTATCAAATGCAAAATTTACATCAAGATTTAATCTTATAACTTTTTCACATCCATTTTCATCTACAACCACGCCAGCTGGAGTGCCTGGGCATTTATCAAGATTATCAGCAACACCATCCATATCTTCATCGCCTATTGCAGTTGCTACAACTGGAGCGGCTATATCTACATTTCTCTTACCAAAATCAACGGCAAAACCTAAGCTATAGAATAAGAAATGATCGCCATGATCAAATGTTATAGCATCTCTAGCTTCTAATTTTGTAGCAAAATTATCAGTTATATAGTATTTAAGTCCTAAACCGTATTGACCAAAACCACTGCTTAAATCATCTTCAGAGAAATCCAAATAACCAGCACCAACCAAACCATATAGTTTTAAGTTGTCTGTGAAACTATAGATATCTTTAACAGCATTGATAAAATATGAATTCAAGCTTGGCTCATCGCCTTCAACTTTCAATTTCATCTTGCTTGATCTATCATAACCTAGCTCAACTTGATCTATCCAAGCATTCTCTAGGTTTTTAGCTATTCTTAAACCATAACTAAAAGAGTCTTTCATATCTGTATTACCCTCTGGTAAAATTCCTCCGATTGTTGGAGTAAACTCCCAGTTGTAATCCGCGTCTGTAGCTAATAAAGCTGTTGATGCACATAAACTAAGTGCAAGTAAAAATTTTTTCATACCAAGTTCCTTTCAAAGAATTTTGTCATCATTCTAACATAATTAATATAAACTATTCTTAAATATTTTTTATTAATTTTATAACCTTCATGCTCATAAAGCATAAAAACAAGTAGATAAAATCTACTAAAAAACACCTCAGAAAAAATCCAAGGTACAACATTATCTTTTTGAGAACTGAGGGCTTCTTCTTGCTTTTCTGCGTCCAAATTTCTTTCTCTCGACTACACGACTATCTCTAGTTAATAGTCCTTTTGGTTTTAAAGCAGCTCTAAAGTCAGCATCCATAGCAGCTAAAGCTTTTGAAATACCATGTCTTAGTGCTTCTGCTTGTGCGCTGTATCCGCCACCTAAAGTCGCAGCTGTGATGTCCATAGATGTCTCTTGTTTAGTAGCAAGTAAAGGTTGAACAACTTTTAGTTTAATTGCTTCGTGTCCGCCTAACCATGAGTTTAAATCCATACCATTAACCGTGATTTTACCACTTCCTGGTTTTACCCAAACTTTAGCTACTGCTGTTTTTCTTTTTCCTGTTGCATAAACTGTAGGCATGATTATTTTCCTTCTTTAGTTATTTGTGCTGTGTGTGGGTGTTCGCCACCTTCGTAAACTTTAAGCTTCTTAATCATCTCTTTACCAAGCTTTGTCTTAGGAAGCATGCCTCTAACTGCTAATTTATATAGCTTTACTGGATTTTTAGCTAGCAAATCTGAGAATTTCTCACTTTTTACGCTTCCAAAATATCCTGAGTGTCTGTGATAAAGTTTATCTTCGCCTTTGTTTAATCCTGTATAAGTGGCTTTTGAAGCGTTTATAATGATAACATAATCGCCACAATCAACATTTGGAGTGTAGCATGGTTTATGCTTTCCTCTTAATAAAACAGCAACTTCTGTAAGCATTCTACCAAAAGTTTTGCCTGTTGCGTCTATTACAACCCAATCACGCTTTACTTCGTTAGGTTTAGTAATTTTTGTCATAATTTTACCTTTGTCTGATTTTGTAAAACGTGATTGTATAGAAATAATGCTTAAATAATACTTAAATTAAGTATATTTTAAACTTTTAGAATTTTTATTTCATCTTCAAGCAAATAAATAATATAAGCTTTAATAATTTTATCTTGATAAATCGCGCCCAAAGCCTCTTTGTAGCTTAAAACTTGCTCTTTGTTTTCTTCTATAAATTTTACGCTACTTTTATAATCAACCACGCAAATTTCGTTCTTTCCGACAAGCAAAACATCAAGTTGCTTTAACGCCCCATTTATCTTAAATGGAAGCTCTTTATAAATTTCTTTACCGGCTAAAATTTGGCTAAATTCAGCACTCTCTAATAACAAATTTACTCTTTTTTCTATCTGGATAAAGGCATTTTTATCAAGCGATTTTGCAAATTTGTTTTTGCTTTTTATCAAGGCGGTTTGAAGCGAGTTTTTATCAAATTTATCCAAACTCTCGAGTGTATAGTGAAGCGCTAAACCAAAATTTACACTGCCTAAATCAAGCTCTTGACTATCATCTTTTGTGCTATTTTCTTGAGGTGGAATTTGAGCTAAAGTTATGGTTTTTGGCTTATTTTTCTTAACGCTATTTTTTGTGTTGTATGGGATAAACTCTCCCTTTTCTTGCTCTTTTATATCTAAAAGAGGCTCTTTGACATCTTTTTTTAACACTATTTGATTAAAAAAGCTCTCTTTGCCCTCATCTGCTTCTTTGTTTTTTACTATTATTAGGCTGTGTTCTGCCCTAGTAAGCGCGACATAAAGCTTGTTTAAATCCTCTTCTTTGTTTAGCTCTTTTGACTTCTTAAGAAAATTTGCGTAGTTTTCATCGACATTTTCTCTGTATTTTTGCTTAAGCGCGATTTCCCATTTGTTCGCTGATACGTCGTATTCATAAACTATTTTGCTTCTATCGGTGTTTGATGAGCCAAATTTATCACACACGATAAGATGAGGAAACTGCAGCCCTTTTGACTTATGCACAGTCATTAGCTTCACTCCATCACCATCCTTGCTCGCGCTTAGCGTATCATCATCGCTAAAAACTAAATCTATGATGTTTGTATACTTTTTACTAAGTTCGATAAAATTTGTTATATCGGCGTTTGCTAAATTTATATCTAGCTTTTTTATAAGATAAAGCACGGTTTGGGTTGTAGTTTTTCTAAAATCGATTTGAAGTTTTGAGACATCTTTTTTTACTAAATTTTGAGTATTTAGCCTATAAATTTGCTCTCCTGTTAAACAAAATTTAGCATACTCTATCACAGCTCTTACAAATGGCGTATTAAAAAGCAGGTTCGCTCCCTCGCCACTTGCGTTTATATCTAGCGTTAAAAGCTCTTGTTTTATCTCATCTATATCTTTGTTTTTCCAGCAAAGTATGGTTATATCTGAACTTTGCGCGCCACTTTTTATAAGCTCATGCGCCTCTTTTGCAGCACTTTTTGCCACACTTTCATCGCTGTTTAAAACCTTGATAAAACCAGCATTTTTTGAGCTTGGATTTTGCGGGGTGTAGTCTTTGATTTTACCATCAAAAAGCTCGTTTACAAACTCAACTATCAAAGCATCGCTTCGGTAGTTGGTGTTTAGTTGTTGTAAATTAATCTGCTTATAATCAGCCATCAACTTATCAAAAAGCTCCTTTTTTGCCCCTCTAAATTTATATATACTTTGTTTTGTATCGCCCACATAAAAGAAGCTTCCAAGCCCATTTTGTCCATATCCTGCAAGAATTTCATCAATTAGCGGTTTTAGGATTTCATACTGAGTTATGTTTGTGTCTTGAAACTCATCAATTAAAAGGTGGTTTATCCTAGCATCAAGGCGAAAATAGAGCATTTGCGAGTTTTGTTTTTCAACTAAAAGCGTGTGAACAAATTTGGCTATATCGCTAAAGGTTAAAACATTTAAATTTCTGCTAATATCGCGTCTTGCATCTTTATAAATTTCTAAAATTTTACTAAGCTTTGATAGTTTATACTTTTCAAAATCAACACAATACTCCCTTAAAGCCTCTTTTAGCTCATCGAACATCACATCTAGCACTGGCTCATAAATTTTAGAGTAAGTTTTGTAATTAAGCGTATCTTTTGATAAAAATGATTTTTCTAAAACTTCTTGAGCTCTATTTGCTAAAAATGACTTAACGGCAGTATCTGAGCCATCTTTTTGGGTTGCAAATTTAGCTAAATTTGACATAATATCAAGAATATTATCATCGCTTGGAAGCAAGCAAGCTTCTAAAATTCCAAGTTTTCCTATGTTTTCATAGATATTTTCTAGGGTGTTAAAAAAATCATCTTGACTGTTTTGTGCTGATAAAATATAGCTTGCAAGCTCGTTTAAAAGCCCTTTTTCTTTAGAAATTTCATCTATGAATTTCTTCTTTGTAAGATTTTTTATCTCTTTATCTGACTCGACAGCAAAATTTGAATTAATCCCAAAATTTAGAGCAAAGCTTCTTAAAATCGATGAGAAAAACGCATCAAAGGTTGAAATTTTTAGATTTTCTTTTAAAAACTCATCTTGTAGCTCATCACGTTTTTTTATCACTTCGTTTGGGCTTAAATTTAGCATTTTGCAAAGCTCATTTAGCTTATATGGCTCTTTTTCAAACTCTAAAAACAAGGTTATGATTTTATCTTTCATCTCGTTTGCAGCCTTGTTTGTAAAGGTTAATGCCATGATTTGATTTGCTTTTACGCCACTTAAAATCAAAGCTACAAATCTAGCACTAAGCGCAAAGGTTTTTCCACTTCCAGCGCTTGCTTTTAGGGCTAAAAAGTTTTGCACTGCACGCTCCTTTTACAGATCAAAGTGTATGGACAAAAGTTGCAAATCCCAGTTTTTGTGGTTCTTTCAAACGTAATTTGCGTGTTTGAAATGTTTTTTAAGTCTTCTATAACACTTTGTAAATCTCTTGTTGTTTTTGCTGGACTTACTAGTTGCATTGTCGTTAAATTCAAATAGCAGCTTTGGCAGTTTTTATCTAAAAGCGCTTGGTAAAACGGTAGTTGCAATGAGTTTTTATCGCCACCGCTTAGTTTATAATCGATAATTTTATACTCCGTGCCATTAAAATCGAGTCTATCAAGATAGCCATGTATGTCAATGTCACAAAATTTAGAGTTTACTTTAAGCTCGCCATCTTTAAAAACCCAACCAGCAGCTTCAAACTCGCTCATCAAATTTGCAAATTTTTTAAAATTTAACAATGCCATGCAGATATCTAAGTCGTTTAAGCCAAACTCGTTTTTCACGCTAAGCAAGGCGTTTTCAAAGTTTTTAAGGCTGAAATTTATATCTTTTTTATAAGTTAAATAAAGACTTTTATGAAGCGCTGAGCCTAAGTTTTTAGCCTTTTCATCTTCATCTAATGGCTTTGCTGGACTAAGTTTTAAAATATACGCATAGGCATATTTTCTTGGACATTTTAAGTAGGTATCTAGTCTAGAAAATGACATAGAAGATGCGAAAAAATCATGCTCGAACACAAGTTTGTCATCATCTAAATTTAACTGCGAGCCACCGCTTTTAAACAAATTTAGATAATCCTCATCGCTATACTCATTATCTTTTTTATATTCAAACTCGCTTAAAAATCTTGAATGCAATTTCTCATCGCTATTATCATAACAAATGGCGACTTTTTGTGCCGATAAAATGGCATTTTTATAATAAGTCCGTTGTAAATTTTCTCTTTCTAAATAGCTTATAAGACCCGCTTTTTCTCTAACTTTTGAGTTTAAAAACAGCTCATTTACAGAGCGTTTTGGAACAAGCTCATCGTTAAAATTTGGTATGATAACTCCATCAAATTTCATACCACGCGATTCTAAAATCCCCATAACGCTTACTTTTCCACCACCTACATGCTCTACGCTTAAGCCGCTTATTAACATTAAAAATATCTCATAAATTTGGCTAAAACTCAAAGTAGAGTTTTGCATAAAAATTTCTATCTCATAGAGTGGATTTTCTAGGATTTTTGCAATTTTTGGCTCGTTTGATAGTTGTAAAATTTCATCAACTAACACTTTAAACTCATCGAATTTTGCCTCTTTATAAAAATTTATTTTTAACTTCTCATAAAGCTGTTTGTCAAAATTTACTGAATTTAAAAAAAGAGTGTCTTTATCGTAATTTTTAGCCTTGTTTATATAATCTTGCTCTAAATTTAGAGCTTTATCTTCTTTTAAATTTAGTACTACTTTTGAAAATATTTCATAAAAAAGAGTTTTAGTAAATGGCGTTCCCATAGCGAAATTTAGCATATTGTTAAAATCATACAGCTTTAAAAGCTCGCTAAATCCCTCATCTGGCAAAATCACAGCTATATTTTGAGCCTTTATGCCGCTATTTATAAATGTTGAAATTTTTTCAAAAATATAAGCACATTGCATACTTTGAGATGCTAGTCCTCTTACAAAAATTTCACTTTTTAAGCTTAAGTCTTGTTCGCTTTCTACTTCGTTTGTGCTTAAATTTAAACAGTATTCTTTGCCTTGCTTAAGCTTTAAATTTGATATGTTTTTTATAAATTTATGGTTAAATTTTGTTGTTTTAAAGATAAGTTTTAGCGTGGTTAGAGTCTTTATGCAAGATAAAATTTCTAGTTCAAATTCGCTTAAAATTCCATCTATATAGATAGTTATTTCATCGTTATCTTTTATAAAATTTTCATTTATCTTATACTCATCAACTATCGTTATATCATCGTAAAAACCAGCATTTTTTAGCTCAAATTTATAGTTACTTAAAAGCTCATCAAGTATGCTTAAATGCTCATCGTATTGCGCGTATGTGTCGCTTGTTTGAAGTGAGTTTATATCTTTTTTAGATATAGCAAGCTCTTTGAAAAATGAGAAAAGATACTCTTTGTTTTTTAAAAATGCAAAAAATTCGCTTGGAAAATTTAGACTAACTTGTAAATTTTTAGTCTTTACAACTGCTTTTTGCATAAATAAAATTCTATTTATCTCATCGCATTCTACTAAATTTGGTTGATACACGCACTCTTTAAAAAAGGCGTTTATAGTAGTTGTTTTTGGTAAAATTTCGTTATCAAATTTTTCCAAAAACGCTCGAATGCTCCTTGCAGTGGTAAATACAAAAAGCTCTTTTTTTATCATATCGCTAAGAGTTCAAATTTGTAAAATGCTGTTGAATCCCCATCGCTTAACTTAACCAAAAGTTGCCATCTGCCTTTTTTAGTCACACTAAATTCTTGCGTTTTTAACACGCCATTTTCAAATTTAGCATCTAGTTTTTTATCAAATTCATTTGTTTCTGGTCTAGTTAGTAGAATTTCACTAGTTAAATTTGGCAAATTTTCTGCTGTTTTTGAAACTATTTTTATGTCTGCTTCAGACTTTTTGTTTAAATTTATATCTTTTGGAAGTAAAGCTACGTCAAATTTAGACTCAAATTTAGCCTGTGATTTTTGAATTTCGTTGTAGTTTCTATCTACTTTATCGTAACTTTCAAGATAAAAGCTGTCCATATGAACTGGATAATCAAGCGAAAAGATAACAGTCGCCACACATGCTACAACGATAGCTCCTATAGAAAGAAGTATTCCATAAGGCCAAAATGTCTTTTTACTGCTGTTTGTTTGCATTTTTCTTTCTCAACCTTTTATAATATAATCCGCTAAGTATAACTAAAACTATCGAACCATAAACAAACACTCTTATCACATCAAGAACGATTCTGTTGGTGTTGCCAACTGCGTTTTCTAACTCGATGTTTTTGCTTTTTGCTATGCGTTCAGCCACATCTGCATATCCGTTAAACAAAGCTGGGTTGTAAGGATCGCTTCCTTTTTTAACCGAAACGATAATGGGTATGATGCTTCCACTGCTTGGATATGGGCTTAAAACTGCCTCTTTATCAAACTCAACATCGCCATTTGTAAAAATATCAACTTTTTGCTCATCTACTGCTAAAAGTATAAAAGCGTATGGTTGTTTTAAATTTTTACTAAGTTGTTCAGCTTTTTCTTTAAGTGTAAGTCCGTTTAGGCTCTTAACTGCGGCAACTTCTAAAGCAACGCCAGTTTTTTGATATAGTTCATCTCCTATGATTTGCATTTCTGAGATTGTTTTATCAAGTAAAATAGAGTCATTTTCTAAAACTATGCTTTGTGCATTAATGTGCGTAAATAAAAAAAGGGTGCTAAAAATAGCACCCATGATATATCTTTTCAATTGCGATTAACCTATAAAAAGATGATTAGGCGTAAGAACCGCCCATGCACATACTATAGCGCTTACGATAAGCCCTAATAAGATGATTGCTTCTAAAGCTTTTGACATGATTCCATCCCCCTTATTTCTTTATAACCATAACATCATTAGCGGTCTTAACATCTGTTTTCATAGGCACGCTAGTAAGGTTATCTAAAGTATATGGCTTATCTGCAACTTGCTGTTGTGCTTTAATACCCCAGATAGTCAAGCCAACTAGTATAGCAATAAGTAAAACAGTAGCTATAAGCATACCTGTAACTCCATGTATACTAAATACACTTCTATTATTGTTTTCCATCTTTTAACTCCTATCTGTTTTTAGATAAAGATATGACATATTCGCCAACTGCACGTTTTTGAACATCTGTTAATCTTCCATCATTAAATGCAGGCATTTCACCTATTAAACCGTGTTTACCTTTAGCTAAAACATCTACAACAAAATTTAGTGAGCCGTATTTAGTAAGATCTGGAGCTTGTCCGTCCATTCCTTTACCATCATCGCCATGACACGCTGCACAAACACCCCATTGAGCGCGTCCTTCTTCAACTAAGCTTTCATTTGCTGTAGTTTTTATAGCAGAAATTTCTTTAGCGACAAATGCAGCTATAGCTTTTGCGCTATTTGTATCTACCATATCAGCCGGCATTTCGCCTAGTGGATAGTTCATACCTTTTGAACCTTTTACAATAGCATCAAGTATTCCAGCTTCACTACCCCAAATCTCTAAATTTGCAGCTTTTCCATCTATACCATTTCCTGTTATGCCATGGCATTGAGAACATTGAACAAGGTAAATTCCCTCGCCCATAGCATGTAGGGTTTGTTGATCTGGGTTTGCAAATTTAGACTCAAATTTAGCATTATATGCTTTTACCTCATCATTATACTCGCCAACTTGTGAGTATGAATTTAAAGGATAGCCAACTAAAAAGTAGTATAAAGCCCATACTATCAAAGCTATATATGATAAAGCCCAACCAACTGGTAGTGAGTTTTTATATTCACCTATACCATCATAGCTTTCACCAGACATCTCCGACTCGCTACTAGTTCTTTTCTCCTTCATCTTCTTCATATATAAGCCGACAATAACGAAGGTAAGAACAAGTAGAGCAATAGCGCTCAAGATGGTGAGCATGTTTATGTTATCTTGTAAATTAAACCATTTCATTTTCTAAATTCCTTTTTGGTATTATCATTATCTTGAGAAGGTACAGACTCTAAAACTTCATCTTCCAAGCTGTCATCAAGAGCTAGTTTGCCATACTTCTCGTAATTTCTACGACCAGTTTTTTCTGACTTATATAAATGATAGTAGTAGGCATAAAGCCCTATAGATAAAGATACTATCAAAATAAAGTAGCCGTAAGCTTGTAACTCTCTCATAGTTTCTATACTCATCTCAAAATCCTTTTATTTCAAGCTGTTTAAGTATGCGATGATAGCGACAATCTGTCTAATTTCACCTCTAGCAAACGCATCTTTAACATCTTGATCTTTCATTTGATCTACAATAACCTTAGCTTCTGCCATAACTTGAGCTTTAGATTCATCCCAAGTTCCAAGCTTTGGCATACCCTCTTTATCATAAGGAACGTTGAAGGCTTTTTTAACAGTTAATGCTTCTGCATAAGCTGTTTCTATGTCTGCATTTTTCTTAAACATATGAGTATATGCAGGCATAATGCTTCCTGGTACAACAGATACAGGATCTTTCATGTGATTTTCATGCCAATCTGTAGTTCTGTAGTTTCCTACACGCATAAGATCTGGACCTGTTCTTTTTGAACCCCATAAAAATGGTCTATCATAAGCAAATTCGCCACTTTTTGAATAAGCACCATATCTATCAGTTTCTGATTTGAATGGTCTAATTAACTGTGAGTGACACGCATTACAGCTATCGCTGATATAGACATGTCTACCTGAAAGTTGCAACACACTATACGGTTTTTTACCCTCAATCGGTCTAGCGCTATCGGCAAAATCAGGTAAGATTTCAACGATACCAGCATAAGCAATTACTATAAATAAAAACACCGCAAAAAAGAATGGATTTTTTTCTAACCAACTAAACATTACATATCCTCCTTATTAAGCTGCCATAGGTGAAGCATTTTGCGGCTCTTTTTCAACCACTTTGCTTGACGAGAAAGATTTAACCATGTTATATGTAAACATGAAAAATCCTATTAGATATAAAAGACCACCTATTGCTCTAATCCAGTAGTAAGGTACAAGCACGGTTACAGTATCGATAAATGAATAAGCAAGGTTACCATACTCATCTGTTGCTCTCCACATCATACCTTGAGTAATTCCTGCTATCCACATAGATGCAAAGAATAAAACTATACCTGTAGTTTGAATCCAAAATTGTGCTTCCATTAAAGATTTAGAATAAATCTCTCTTTTAAACATTCTTGGAACCATATGATACATTGCTGCAATTGTCATAAATCCAACCCAGCCAAGTGTTCCATCATGAACGTGTCCTGGAATCCAGTCTGTAAAGTGCGCTAGAGCATTTACTGATTTAATTGAAAGAATTGGTCCTTCAAGAGTTGAGAACATATAGAAAGTTGTTGCTAGAACCATAAATTTAATTAGCGGATTGTCTCTTAGTTGATTCCACTCGCCTTTCATGGTTAAAAGCATGTTAATACCTGAACCCCATGATGGTAAAATCAATACAACTGAGAAAACTGAACCCATAGTTTGAACCCAGTCAGGAACTGTTGAATATATCAAGTGGTGTCCGCCAGCCCATAGGTAAACAAACATTAAGCTCCAAAATGAGAAAAGTGAAAGTTTATATGAGTAAACTGCTTGTCCACTCTCTTTTGGTAAGAAGTAGTAAACTTGAGCTAAAATTCCAACTGTGAAAACAAAAGCAACAGCGTTGTGTCCCCACCACCATTGAACTAAAGCGTCATTTGTTCCAGCATACATAGATACTGAGTGAAGCCAGCTGCCCATGCCTGTTAGAAGACGAGTTGGGATTTCCATGTTGTTGAAAAGATAAAGCATAGCTATTCCAAGGAATGTAGCCATATAATACCAAAGTGAGATATAGATAGTTTTTTCTCTTCTTATTCCGATAAGTCCAAAGATACTAACTCCCCATAAAACCCAAACAACAACAACTAAGATGTCGATTGGCCACTCTAGTTCAGCATACTCTTTTGAAGTTGTAACACCAGCAAAAAGGCTAACAACTGCTAGAAGTATAACTACAACATACAACCAAAAATGAAGTTTTCCAATAAACATCAAAAACTTCGACTCACTCATGGAAACTTTTAAAACTCTTTGTCCTAAATAGTACCATGTGGAAAAAATTCCAGACAACATAAACCCATAAACCACACCATTGGTATGAAGTGGTCTTAAACGACTAAAAGTTGAATACTCACCAGCTAAATAGTTCAGATCAGGGTATGCAAGTTGAAAAGCCAAAACAACGCCTATCAACATACCGATGATTCCGAATACAAGGGTAGTATACATAAAGTATTTTGCAACTGTATAATCGTAACTTAACGCATCTCCAGGTCGCATCTAAACCTCCTATGTAAAAATTTGATATCTATCTTTCATATAAACAAAAAATAATTGTGTAATTATAATGTTATTTTGCTAGATTTATTCTTAATTAGATTATTTTTGTATTAATTACGAATTTAACTTCTATTGCAAAACTTCGATTTTATATCCGAGTCCTGGAACATTTTTTATCATATCAGCCCCAACCTTGTCTCTAACACGCTTTATAAATGTCCGTATAGCCGCGTCACTGGCCTTTTCGCCTATCCAGACATTTGTCTTAATATCTTCGTGCAGAACAAGCGTTCCAAGCCGATTTATAAGTAAAGATATAAAAGCTAGTTCTTTTTTTGTTAATGCTATCTCTTTGTTATCTTTTAAAAGAACTTTTTTTACTTGACTAAAAACATATCCATCAGCAAGCACTATATCGCCTAAAGCATCAATTTTATTTTTAGCAAGAGTCTCTATAGCGACAAGCAATTCATCCATATCTATAGGTTTTAAAAGATATTTATCTATACCAACATCAATAGCTTTTAAAAGTTTATCTTTATCGCTAAATGCGCTTAGAGCGATAATTGGTGTATTTGGGGAAATTTTCTTTAAATTTTTAGTCATATCAAGACCATCCATAATAGGCATAGCAATATCTGTTATAACCATATTTGGGTTAAATTTTCTAAATTTCTTAACCCCTTCATCGCCATTTTGCGCAGTTATAACATCGCTAAAAACATATCTCATAGCCTCTGCCATAGACTCTCGAATATCCTTTTCATCTTCTACGATTAAAATTTTTAAATCTTTAAGTACTACGCCGCTCATATCATACCTCCTTGCAAATAGGCAATTTTATACTAAAACTTACGCCATTTTTTAAATTTTTAACATCAATGTCTCCACCCATACGCTCTAATATCATCTTGTTTATATACAAGCCCAGTCCAGTTCCGCTACTTGGGTGTTTTGTAGTAAAATACGGTTCGAAAATTTTATCTAAATTCTCTTTTTCTATCTGTTTTCCGCTATTAAAAATCGAAACTATAACATAATTTGTAGATTTTTGTATAGACACTACAAGTTTTTTATCTTTTATAGGGGTTTCTTTCATAGCATCTTTTGCGTTTGTAAAAAGGTTCATAAAAACTTGCGATAGTTCGCTTTTAAATCCTGAAATTTCCACATCTTTTTTATTAACTAAATCAAAATTTATACTCTCTTTTTTAAAAGTTCCTCTAAGCATAGTAAAAGCGTCATTTACTGCTTCGCTTATGAAAAATAGCTCTTTTTCTTTATCGGATTTAAAGAAATTTCTAAAATCATCAATCGTCTTTGACATATTTTTTATAACGATTTTTGCATGCTCATAAATAGCAACAAAGCTCTCTTTATCATCAATTTGTTGCTTCATCTTAAACAGATCAATTCCAAGCTCGCTTAGCGGTTGTCTCCACTGATGAGCGATATTTCCTATCATCTCTCCCATGCTTGCAAGGCGAGATTGTTGGAATAATAGCTTGTTTTTCTCTTCGTTTTTATTAACTTCTAAAGCGATTCTTTCTTCAAGGCTTTTATTTAACTCTATAAGCTCTTTTGTTTGGTCTAAAACCTTTTCTTCAAGCGATAAATTTAGCTCTTTTAGCTCATTTCTTGCCGCTAACAATCTTTCATTTAATACAACAACTTCAGTAACGTTGTGTCTAATAGCAACAAACTCTTCGATCTCTCCATCTTCATCTAAAATCGGTATAATCGTCGCATTTAAGTAAAAAACGCTTCCATCTTTAGCTAAATTTTTAATAATTCCCTTATAAACCTTTTTAGATAAAATCGTGTTCCACATGCATCTAAAAACTTTTGGATTAACATCTGGATGGCGAACGATATTGTGGTTTGAGCCGATTAATTCCTCTTTTGAGTATTTGCTTATGTTGCAAAACTCATCATTAACAAAGGTTATATAGCCCTTTACATCGGTTTTTGAAACAATATTACTAGCATCGATTGCATCTTGATACTGTTTTAGTCTTCGCTCATTTCTATCCATTTGTCGCCTCAAATCCTAAATATGCATTATAAATTCCAAAAGCTATTATTAAAATAGCTGAAATGTATAGCATAATCTGTTTAAGCTTTAAATTTAATAAATTTGTAACAAAAGATAGTCCAAGCATAGATGGTATAGTAGAAATTCCAAAAATAACCATGATAAAAGCTCCTTTTATGGCACTTCCTGACATTATCGCCATCGCTAAAAAAGTATAGACAACTCCACATGGTAAAAAACCATTTAAAAAACCAAGTAAAACAAAAGAGCCAAAAGAACTCTCTTGCATAGCAAATTTGGTTGGTTTTGCAAAGAATTTTTTCCAAATTTTATCATTTTCTATAAATTTTAAAAGCTCTCCGCGTTTGATTAAAGCAACTCCTAAAACTACCAAAAAAAGCCCTATAGCAAATTTAACATATCCCATTATCTGACTACTAAAGGCAAAAATCGAGCCAAAATATCCAGCTATAAATCCAAGCAAAACATAAGCAAAAACTCTTGATATATGAAAAGAGAGCGAGTAGTAAAATGCCTCGAATTTAGACTTTTTTGCTAACTTTACGCTATATGCCATCACAAACCCACCGCACATCCCAAGGCAGTGTCCAAAGCTTAAGAAAAAAGCCATCGGAACTATGTTCAGTGCGGTCTGGTAAAGGCTCATAATAACTCTAAAAATTCTTTAAAGATATACTTACTCTCATTTGGTCCAGAGCTTGCTTCTGGGTGGTGCTGTACTGAAAATGCTGGAGCATTTTTGTATCTTACACCTTCAATTGTCCCATCAAAAAGATTTCTATGTGTGATTTCGCAAATCTCACAAATCTCTTCAGGAACGTTATAGTTGTGGTTTTGAGTAGTAACTTCTATGCTTTTAGTTTGTAAATTTTGAACTGGATGGTTCGCGCCATGTTGTCCAAATTTAAGCCTGTATGTCTCAAAACCAGCCGCGTTACTTAAAAGCTGATGTCCAAGGCAAATTCCAAACATCGGAATTTTAGCTTCTAAAAGTTTTTTTATCTGCTCTATTTCATTTTTAAGCATTTTTGGCTCACCTGGGCCATTTGATAAAAATACCCCATGAATCTCGCCATTTTTAAATTTATCTATTAAAAAATCAGCCTTTGTATCGTGCGGATATACCGTGACTTCAAGCCCGATTTCGCATAGTTCATTTAAGATATTTTTTTTCACTCCATAATCAATTACCGCGACTTTTTTACCATTTGGTTTAAATGGCGAGTATGATAAAGTATTTGGGTTCCATGAGCCGTGCTTGTGCTCATAAACGCTTTTTGTGCTTACTACGCCAACGTAATCTACCTCATCGATTTTAGATGAGCTAAGCAAAGCTTGTTTTAAACTCTCTTTATCGCTAATTTCAGTTGAAACAAAAGCTCGTAAATTCCCCTCATCTCTAAGCATTTTAGTAAGATATCTTGTATCTATGTCGTAAACGCAAAATTTACCCTGCTCTATAAAAAACTGCTCTAAATTTTTCTGGCTTCTAAAATTTGATGGTTTGTTGTTAAATTTCCTTATAAAAGCTCCGCTTGCGTGGATTTTGCGACTTTCCATATCTTCGCTATTTACCCCAACTATACCGATTTCTGGCATGGTAAATACGATAAACTGTCCAGCATAACTTGGATCACTCATAATCTCTTGATATCCAGTCATCGAAGTATTAAAAATCATCTCGCCAAAAACACTTCCACCTTTTCCAAAGGCTTTTGCCTCAAGATAGACTCCGTTTTCAAGATAAATATATGCTTTCATACTCTTCATCAAAACATTCCTCGTCTTTTTAACTCATCTTCATAGTATCGCTCAAAAGTCAAATCATACTCTTCAGTGCCAGCTATAAGCTTTTTGCTTAGATTATCTATCTTGTCGATAACCGCATCTTCGATATCTTCATAACTCTTTAAATATCCTTCGATGGATAGATATATGACGTTTTTAGCTCTGTTTTCAGAAACTTTATAATCAATTAAATTTCTTTTCCATGAAACCTCTAAAATTTTGTGCGAAAGGCTGTTGTATCTATCTTCGTGGTTTAAGATAAGCCCACTCTCTTCTGCAAGGCGCTTTTTAACGAGCCAAAACATACTTTTTTTATCCACTTGCATGATATGCATATCTTCGCTTTTATCATCTAAAATTTCATTTACTTTCTCATCTAAGGCTCTCTCTTTTGCAACATCTTCTCGCAAAATTTCATCTGCTACTTGGGCAACAGATTCAATACCACTACTAAATGTTATAAAGCCCGAATTTAACATATCTATAGCGATTTTACGCGAGATATATGGAATATGTGGTAATCTTATACGCATTTAAACCCTTTCTTCTAAATTTATACCAAATTTATCTTATAATCGTATCTTTTCTCTCTGGGCTTGTTGATATATATCCAACTTTTACTCCAGTTAGCTCTTCTATTTTTTCTATATATTTTCTTGCATTTAGCGGCAAGTTTTCATACTTATCTATACCAACTACGCTATCCCAACCATCAAACACTTCATAAACTGGTTTAACTCCATCTAAATTTGTTGGGAAGTAGTCGATTATCTCGCCACTTTCTAGTTGATAGGCGGTGCAAATTTTTATCTCATCAAATCCATCTAAAACATCGATTTTCATCAATGCAAATTTATCTAGCCCGTTTAATCTAGCCGCGTATTTAACAGCAACAGCGTCAAACCAACCACATCTTCTTTTTCTGCCAGTAGTCGTGCCATACTCTTTTCCTATTTCGCACATCTTATCGCCCATTTGACCTAAATCCTCAGTCGGGAATGGCCCATGTCCAACTCTTGTGCTATAAGCTTTAAGTATTCCTATAACTTCGCCTATGTTTTTTGGATTTAACCCAAGACCTACGCAAGCTCCAGCCGCAATCGTGCTTGAACTTGTTACATATGGATATGTTCCATTATCAACATCTAAAAGCGTGCCTTGAGCGCCTTCAAGCAAGATTTTTTTGTTATCATCTATAGCTTTCCAAACGATTCTTGTAGTATCGGCGATGTATTTTCCTAATTTGTCTTTATACTCTTTTAAACTTGATAAAATTTCATCTTCTTTAGGAATTTCAATGCCTAATGTTTTAAAAACATATTTATGTGCTTCAAAATTTTCCATCAAGCTCTTACAAAGCAATTCTGGCTCAAGCAACTCGCCCATTCTATGACCTGTTCGGCTGATTTTTTCAGCATAGCAAGGTCCGATACCTTTGCCTGTAGTTCCGATGGCGTTTTTGCCTTTTAGTTTTTCGTTTGCTTGATCGATTAGTGAGTGATACTCTAAATTTAAATGAGCTCTATCGCTTATAAAAAGCCTACCTGTTAAATCCTCAAATTGGCTCAACTCTTTTATTAAAACTTCTGGGTTTACTACAACTCCAGTTCCTATGATATTTATTATATTTTTATGCAAAACTCCACTTGGAACAAGATGAAGTGCGTATTTTACGCCATCAACCCATATAGTATGACCTGCGTTGTGTCCGCCTGCGCTTCTACAAACATAATCATAATTTCCAGAAAGCATATCAACTATCTTTCCCTTGCCTTCATCTCCCCATTGAGATCCAACTACTAAATCAACCTTACTCATAACTACTACCTTTCTAATATATTTTCTAAAAACGCATCCGTCATAATCGCAAAACCACTAGACTCTAATGAGTCAATCTCATAATCCCCACCACTACACAAAACGTAATTATCACATAAAAATCTAAAAAATAGCTTATCGTAATACCTCATCTTAGAATAATAAAGCGGTGCTAGCCTTATATTTTCGTTACTGCTATGGGCTAAATTTTCAAGGCGTTCAAGTGGCGCTTTTAGCTCATTTGGCACTATTTTTTTGACATCTTCTAAATCTTTTAAATGCGTTAGCCTTGCAAGAGAGCTTAGCCACTTTATATCTTTTTTAAATATCCACTCCATATCGCCTTTTTCAAAACCAGATATTGATGTGTTTAAAATTTGGCATACTAGCTTTGGAATTTCGATGTTGCTTATCTGTAAATTTGGCTTTAGCCCAAATTTATCAAAAACTTTGCTGGCTATTTCGATACTTAAAGCTAAGTTACTTTCACCGATTAGTTCTGCGCCTATTTGGTAGTTTTCTATATTTGGATATTTTAAAACCGGCTGTATGTAAAAAAGCCTTTTTAGATTCTCATTTTTAATCCGCCTTAAAACTATACGCACCACATCGACTGTGCTATCAGCTCTTAAACTTATAGTATGATTTGTCATATCTGGAAATTTCAAAAGCTGCTCAGATGAAACGCTTAAATGCTGATGATAAGAAAAATATGGTGTTAAAATCTCTTCAAATCCATACTCTTTAAAAAGAGTTGCTGCGTAGTTTTCTATCTCTCGCTTAATACTTGCTGTTTTGCCAAAGTAAAGCCTTGAGCCATTAGGAATCTCATGTTCTAAATCCGCTCTAACACTATCCATATATCTCTCCCTTTTACGCTTTTAAGTAGCTTACAATGCTGCTGTTTAACTTAGCGATACTTTTTAACAAATTTTTGTAACTTTCATCACTAAATTTACACGTAAGGATATCTAAAATTTGCTTATGTAGCTCTGTATGTAACTCTAAAATTTCACTTTTTACCACACCATCGAGTCTGGCAAATATCGTTTTATACTCTTTTTCGTAGTTTTTTATATCAAATCTTTCTAAATTTTGACTTTTTATAAACGATAAAAATTTACTCGCCTCTTCTTTGTGTTTTAAAGCAGCTTTATAGGCGATAAAGTCCTCTTCAGCGATATTTATAAAGTTTTTTTCATCTTCTAATCGCTTGATAAAACTAGCAATTTCATCTTGTCTTAATTCGCCACTTATATAATCTCCTTGTAAATATTCATATCCAAGCTTGCCAAAAAAGTTTTTTATAGCAACGCTTTGCAAACCTTTGGCTACATTTTTTAAATTATATTTTGAAACAAACATCGCTATAGCTTTTGACGCTCTTAAATTTTCATAGCTATTTGTCATACCAAAACATAAATTTATATCTGTTTTTACTGTTTTTATAGGAAGATTTTTTATATATTTTAAGCTTTTTAAATCAGCATTATTTAGTATAAACTCTATGTTAAATTTGGCGTAGTTATGGGCTGTTTGGGTAAATTTTAGATAGTTTTTCTCATCTAAATCATCTATTAAAATCCGTAAAAAACTTGGGTTAAAGTCTAAATTTTCATCTAAAAGCGCACTAAATTTTTTATAAAAGTCATTATCGCAAAGCTCTCTTACGCGCACTCCAACTTCTATAAAAATCTCTTTTTTATAGCTATTTTTATACCAAAACCAAAATTTAATCGCCTCTTTTATCGTAAAAATTCCAAGAGTTTTTAAAGCCATCTCTGTTTTAAACTCATCTAAGAAATCCCTCTTTTCTACGATGGCTAAATTCCTATCTTTAAAACGCAAAAGTATCTCAAAAGCATCGATTTTGTTTTCGCTTGCATTTAAAACCGGTTGAAAAAGGACAAAAAAATCGCCGTTTTTTATAGCAAATTCTAGCTTTCCTTTTTCGCTTTTCGCCGACGTATCAATATCATAATCATCTTTAGTATATATATGAAAACTAGCCCTTGCGGTCGTTTTTGCCCTATACATCGCCTTATCGGCTTGCTTTAGAAGCTGACTAAATGTTACTTTCTCATCTTGTGGGTAAAAACTTACGCCAATGCTTGCGCTTGCTCCGATGTTTTCATTGTCTGCAATGCTAAATTTATCTTTTGCAGCCGTTATAAGTCTAGTTAAAACGCCGCCTAACTCCTCTTTAGTGCTTAAATTTGTAACCACAACGCCAAACTCATCCCCGCCAAGTCTAGCTATAATGTCGCCACTTCTTAAAGCTTCTTTTAAGCTTTGCGAGATTTTTTGCAGATAGATATCGCCGATTTCGTGTCCAAATTTATCATTTATATCTTTAAATCCATCAAAATCTATAAACAAAATTGCAATTAGCCCATCTTTATCTTCTAATTCTTTTATAAATTTACTTGCTAAATTTTCAAACAAAAGCCTGTTTGGAAGCTTTGTTAAATGGTCATAATGAGCTATCTTTTCAAGCCTACTCTCTTTTTCTTTCAAGCTTGTTATCTCTAAGAAAATTCCCATATAGTGAAGCTCATCTCGCTCATTTTTAATCGCATTTATGGTTAAAATTTCTGGATAAACTTCGCCATTTTTTCGCCTATCCCAAATCTCACCATGCCAATATCCATTTTCTTTAACAGCTTGATTTATCTCTTTATGTATTTTTATGCTATTTTCATTTTCGTTTAGAAGGTGAGATTTTTTGCCTATGATTTCTTTCTCTTCATAACCAGTTATGCGTTCAAAAGCCTTGTTTATATGTATAACCTCGCCCTTAGAATCAGTTATAAAAATTCCCTCATGCGAGTTAGAAAACACGCTTGCAATCAGTCTTAATGTATACTCGCTCTGTTTTCTTTGGCTTATATCTTCGATTGTTCCACAAAGAAATTTAACATTTCCCTTAAGATCTTTTTCTAAAACTGCCCCTTGCATACTCATATAAATAAATTTATTATCTTTGCTTAAAATTCGCACCTCAACGCCAAATTTAGGCACAAAGCCATTTATATGATCTTTTATCTTTTTGTCAAAAAGTTCTAAATCTTTTGGATGTATTAACTTTCTAAATTTTTCATAGTCCAAAACAGTCTCACACTCTTTTTCTTGGCTCTTTAAAAGCGATAAAAATTTCTTGCTAAAAAACATCATATCTTTTTCCAAATCCCACTCCCACGTAGCAAAACTAGCCGCGTCGATGATGTTTTCATATCTTTTTAACTCTTTTATATAGCTTGCCTCTTTTTGAGTATACTCATCTATGTTTTCAAAATACAACGTGGCGTGCGATTTTTGCGTATTGCTAGCTTTTAAAAAAACTTTAAACCCACGATAAAACCTATCTTTATGCTGTAATTTGCACGATAAAACCTTTGGTTTTTGCAAATTTAGACCATCACTAAAAAGTTTTTCTAGTTTTGGAAAAATTTTTATACCATTTTGGTATATTATATTAGAAAGCTTTACTCTATTTTCTAAAAAATCCTCTTTTTCATACCCTAAAATTTCTTCTACATTATCAGTTATAAAAACTACTTTTTGTATACTAAAATCATATTCTATACTAAGCAAAGGCGAGCCTTCAAGCATCTGAATTTGGCTTTTTGACTCTATGCAAAACTGCTCATAGCAAGTTACATCACTCATAATATATATGGTTAAATTTCGCCCATTTATAAACGCATAAGTCTTATAAACTCTTAAAAACAGCTCTTTTTGCTTAGATGATTTGTGCTTTTGCAAAACAAATCCGCTTTTTTCATATTCGTAATTTAGCGCATTTTCCTTATTGTTATAAGGTCTTTCATCGCTTAAATCAAACATATACATTTTTAAGATATCTTCACCATATCCGTAAAGCTCTTTTGCATACTGATTTGCTTGTATAATCTTTGAACTTATAGAATCAACCAGTAAAATAGCAACTAAATCACTTTTAAATATATACTCAAATTTATTTTTTTCAGACTTTGCACTGCTTTTACTACGCTCTATCTCTTTTAAAATTTCAGCTATATTAGTAGAAATTTCACCAAATTTTTTACTTTTTATAAAAGTTTTACTAGCTTCATCAAAGTTTGCACATACGTTTTTTAAAACGCTTTTTAACTCATTTAGCGGTTTTATAAATTTATATCTTACAAACATAAAAAATAAAACTATGCTTAAAAACAGCAAAGCCAAAGATGATAAAAAAGCTATATTTTTAAAAATCACATCAGATAAATTTATATAAGAAAGCACGAAATACTTATATCCAATAAGTCTATTGATAACAAAAAGTTCCCACTCTCCATTTATGCTATTTTTACTAAAATGTAGTTTTTGGTCGTTAAAATCTATGATTTTTTTCTCATAAATCAAGTCTAAATTTAACTTATTTTGATAAAGTTTATCATCACTTGCAAAAATAACGTTTTTAAAATCCTCATCAACGATAAGAAATGAGCTTAAATTTTCTCTTTTTATGCTACTTGCTAACTCTTTTAAAAAAAATAGATTATAAAAAGCGATTATCTGCTTTTCTTCACCTAAGTTTTTAACTACGAAATTTGACTGCTTGTTATCTATAACCACGCTTAAATAGCGCAAATCTAGGCTTTTTGCGCCTATTTTACTGGCTAAATTTATCTGTTTTGCATATGCAAGCTTGTCTAGCAACAAACTAAACGTTTCGTTTGAATCTATAAAAAACAGAGCGTCAAAGTCTGGGTTGTTTTGCTCTATTAAATTTAAAATCTCTTTATAATTTATGTTATTTATAATATCACTGTTTAAAGATAAGATAGAATTATTTATATTTTTTTGATGTTTTGATATAAAAGTGTTTATAGTTTTAGCGTTTGATTGAAGCTCTTTTTGTGTGCTTATAGACTCTTTATAGATACAAAATGTAGCAAACATTATAACAAAAAGCATAAATAATACAACCAATATATAAAAATTTTTTATGTTATTTGCGTTATTACTTTTGCTCATAAAACACCCAAAAATAGAATTTGCTGAGTCTAGCATAATTTAGCTGTTGTTTTACTTATAATTAAATGTGATAAAAATTTGGCGAGAGAGTGAAGGAATTGAACCTCCCACGAAACGGTCAACCGCCCCATCATCGGATTTGAAGTCCGCGAACGCCACCAGGTCGTCTTACTCTCCAAAGGAAATTGTATAAATTTAAGAAAAAAATTATATCAAAATTATCTTAAATTTAAGCTATTTATCCTTAAACCAGCTAATTATCATCGCAGGAAGTAAAATCAAAGCACCAATTAGCATAAACGCCATAACCATATCAACCAAAAGTCCAAAGTAAATAGTCGGCCAAAAGTTACTTACACTCATCACAGAAAAACCTAAAAATATCGCAAATGATGTGTAATACATCGCATATCCGATACTTGCATGGCTTGCTAAGACTGCTTCTTTAACTCCAAGATGTTTTCGCTCGATTTTGTAGCGATAAATATAGTGGATAACATCATCAACGCCGATTCCTATGCTAATAGCAGCGATTGTGATACTCATGATATCAAGTGGGATTCCAAAAAATCCCATTATCCCAAAGACGAAGCTAAGTGGGATTAAATTTACAATAAGCGCAATCAAAGCAAATTTAACGCTTCTAAAAAGTAGCACAAAAACCGCAAAAAGCGAGATTAGAACAAAGCCAAGAGTATCAACTTGAGAGCTAAGTAAATTTTGAAGCATATTGTTATAAAGCACCATTATACCGCTTACTTGAACCTCTACATCATCATCTTTTAAAAGCTCATTTAACTCTTTTTTAAGGCTTATTAAAAACTCATTTCGCCTAAGTCTATCATCGCTATCAACAGTTCTAACGCTAAAATGCGCCTCATTATGCTCGATACTCACATATGGCGTTAAAATCAGATCTTTATACTCTTTTGGAAGCTCATTATAAATAACTGAAAGCATAAAATCATCAAGTGCTACGCCGTTATTCATACGTTTTCCAATCTCTAAAAGAGTAGCAAGCGAGCCTACATTTCCCACAAACTCACGCTCTTTTAAAAAGTCATGAACCTTTTGGATAACTCGCATTTTCTGGCTTGAAAACCAATACTGCTCATCGTTTTTAGCCTCTTCAAACTCCATCTCAAAAGAGTCGATAACATCATCACCACTGCTTACAAAATCATTTTTGCTATCTTTAAATTTAATAACCACATCAAAAGGAATAGTTCCGCCAAGCTCTTTATCAATTACCACCATTCCAGCGTGAATTTCCGTGCTATCTTTAAAATATCCTATAAAGCTATTTTCAACTTTTATTTTACTTATACCATACACTCCAGCCAAAAGCACCGCCAAAGAGAACGCATATATCACGCCGCGCCTATTTATAGCAAGTTTTGCGCACCAAAGAGTAAATTTAAAACTATCTTCAAAGCTACTTTTAACTGGAATTTTCTTAAGCAAAGCCATAACCGAACCAAAAACAACAAACGCCACCAAAAGCGAAACCGAAATGCCAACGCTCATCATAATTCCAAGCATAATTATCGGTTTTATATCGCTTAAAACAAGAGAGAAAAAGCCTATAACCGTGGTAAAAATGGCAAAAAAACAAGGCGTTAATCTATCTTTTAAAGTCATATAAACAAGCTGTTTTTGGCTCATACTAGGATACTTTAGACTTCTTTCTCTATATCCTACAACAAGGTGAATCGCAACTGAGACTGTGATGATGATTTGAAGTGCTACATAGTTTGAGCTAATAACCGTAACTTCATATCCAAGCAACCCAAAAAGTCCACTCGCATAAACCGCACTGATAACGCAAATCAAAATCGGCAAAACAACAAAGCGAATTTGTCTAAAAAACAGCCACAAACATAAAATCAGCATAACCAAAGACGCCGCACCATATGTTACAACATCGTTTTTTACGAAATTTACCATATCATCGGCTATCATATTAATCCCGCCTAAAAAGAGCTTTTCGCCACTTTTAACGCGGTAAGTTTGCAAAAGCTCCCTTATTTGCGTGATATCGTTATGCTCTTTAATGCGGTTTTTATCGCGAAAAATTTTAAACTCTTTATCAAGGCGTGAAAGCTCGTTTTTTTCAGCTTCGCTTATAGTGGAATTTGCCTTTTTTTTAGTTAAATTTTCACGCTTTTGGATAAACTCATCATACTTTAAATTTGGCTTTAAATTTATCACTATCGCTGTGGTTTTTAAATCCTTGCTAACTAAATTTGATGAGTAAAGTGGGCTTGTTAAAAACTCTTTTCTAGCAGCGTTTATATCGACATCTTTGCTTTTTAAATTTGATATATCTTTTGCTTTTTGCGAAAGCGAGCCATCTTTGTTTTCTAAAAGCGGGACATTTGTGATATTTAAAACGCTTTTTACAAAGTCAAATTTTTCCAAATCAGCGCTTAAATTTGTGATTAAATTTAGCGTATTTGGCGCTAAGATATCATCTTTTGGCGTATAAGCTACAACTAAAAAATTTGGCGTTTGATAGCGTTTATCAACCTCTTTGGCGATTTGAAAGTCTTTATCGTTTTCAAGTAGCAAAGTCTGGCTTGAAGCATCTATCTCAAGTTTACTGCTGTAAAATCCAAGCACCACAAAAAGCGCTAAAACTAACGCTAAAACACTTTTTGGATACGCTACTAAAAGGCGAAAAATTTTACTCATAAACGCTATTTTTTAGTATTTGCATTAAAGTCTGTGTTTTCAAGTCGTTGTAAAATCTCATCAAACCCAACGCCTCTTTTGGTCAAGTCATCAAACTGAGATCTATAAGTCTGGATGATACTAACGCCCAAAACATCGACATCGTATATGAGCCACTCATCGCTTGTTTTTGGATAGAATTTGAAATTTATAGGGTAGTTTTTTTCACTACCGATGATCTGCGTATCAAGGTTAAAACGCTTTGGACTTGGCATATGCGCACCAACAACCTTCATATCTTGATCGCTGTATTCTTCAAGACTTGCGATAAAAGATTTTTTGAGTCTGTTTTCATAAGCTTTGTTAAACTGCGCTTGCTGCTCTTTGCTTAGCGTTTTATAGTAGTTTGATAACGAAAGTCTTGACATAAGCGAGTAGTCAAGATACTCATCAAAAAGTGCAAATATCTTGCTAGGCTTAGCCTGTTTATCGATATTTTTATCTTTTAAAATATCAACCGCCATCGCGACTTTTTGTGTCATCACACTTTGGATTTGATCTTTGCTTAAGCCAAATGCTAGGTTAAAAACAAGCGCTAAAGCACTTAAAATTTGGATAAATTTCACTTTTACTCCTTGATTAGATACTCTCGTCTTTGCTCATATGCATCGCGCAAAAACGGATATAAGTCTATGGCATTTTTCTTTATATTTTTATACTCATCTGGGTTAAGCGATGTTTCATTTACCACTGAAAATGCCTTGATACCAGCAGCTTCCCACTCATCATCAACATAACTAATCGGATTTGTAAAGTGATCTGCAACTAGCCCAAAACTATCTCTTAAATTTGATGGTCCAAGAATCGGCCACACGATATGAAACCCGCTGCCAACACCCCAATGCCCCAAAGTCTGTCCGAAGTCCTCATTATGGCGAGGTATGTTAAAATGCATAGTCGCCGCATCACTAAGCCCGACAAACCCGATAGTTGAGTTTATCAAAAAGCGCTGAGTCTCCTCCCATGAGTTTTGAAATTTGCCTTGTAGCAAGTTATTAACCAAACGCATAGGATATAAAAGGTTGTGAAAAAAGTTTGAAAATGCCCCTTGAATGGGATCTGGCATCACATAGTCATATCCGCTTGCAACTGGGTTAAGTATATAGTCATAAAACGCATCATTTACACTTGTCATAACGCGGTTATAGCCAGAAAGTGGGTCAAAAACCTCTTTTTTAGCAAATTCAGTATCAAACTCGTCCATATCGTTTTGCGAAATTTTACCATCTGCAAAAGCAAAAATTGCGATAAAAATTATAGCTATTAATTTTTTCATAAATTTTCCTTTAAAGTAATCTATGATTTTACAAATTTATAACTTTAAAACAGGTAAATCAATGGTAAATTTAGGTAAAAGGTGGCAAATTCGCCACCTTTTTAAGCTCTAGTGAGTTAAGAAATATTTTTGAATTTTATCTTTATCATTTGTAGTTGCAAGCGCTACCATAAGCAAAACTCTAGCTTTTTGCGCATTTAAGTTATCGCTTGTTAAAAAGCCATATTTACTATCATCAACTTCGCCACCAGCGGTTGTTTCGCCACTTCCAACGCGAGAGTCACGAACCACTATAACGCCTTTTTTAACAGCTTCGCTTAGCGCTTCTAAAACGCTTGGATATGGATTTCCATTTCCCATTCCAGCGTTAATTATACCTTTTGCACCATTAGCGACGGCAGTATTTACGAAGTCCGGGTCATCATTTGAGTGATTGTAGATGATATCAACTCGTGGTAGAGACTCGATTTTAGCGATATCAAAAGCACTATTTTTTGTATGTTTTCTAGTTGGAGCCATGTAGAATTTAACCTTACCGTAAAATACAGTGCCGATTTTACCAGTGTTTGGGGATTTAAATGTATCAACGCTAGTTGTATTAGTCTTAGTGACTTCTCTAGCAGCGTGAATTTCATCATTCATCACAACCATAACGCCCTTGCCAACGCTATCTTTACTCATCGCGACATTTACAGCGTTAAACAAATTTAGTGGTCCATCAGCGCTAAGCGAGTCTGAATTCCTCATCGCACCAACAAGCACGATAGGTTTATCGCTTTTTACAACTAAGTCCAAAAAGTAAGCAGTCTCTTCCATCGTATCAGTTCCGTGAGTGATGACGATACCATCGGCTTTTCCGCTTTTTAAAAGCTCGTTTGCTCTTTTAGCAAGTTTTAGCCAAACTTCGTTGTTCATCTCTTGAGAGCCTATGTTTGAGATTTGCTCACCTTTGATTGTAGCGATTTTGTTGATTTCAGGGACTGCTGCTATTAGTTTATCAACTGTCACAGTTCCAGAAGTATAGTTAGTACCCAACTCGCCAGCACCGCCACCAGCTATTGTTCCGCCAGTAGCTAGGATATAAATAGTAGGTTTAGCCCACGCAATCGTAGCGCCAAACAACACAATGGCTAAGAATTTCAATGCACGCATTTTAAACTCCTTGTAATCAAATTTTGCTTTTGCTAACGCAAAAACTTAGCAAAATTATACTATTTAAATTTAGTTTTATTTGTTAAATTTATCTTAAATTTATAAATATTTTTGTGATTTTATATTGCATTTACGTTGAATTTCACTTTTAAATTTATATAAATTTACTTAATTTTCTTGTACTTATATGAATTTTATTAATAATATTTTATAAAATTATCTACTAAATTTAATACAATTTTATGTAAAATTATCCGGTAAAATCTATTTTATCCCCGTTTTTTACGGTTTATGACTAAAATCAGCGCTATTGAATTCTCTTGTTTTAAGACAAGGTTTTTCTGTGCTAAATTTATTCAGTGAACTAAAGATATATTTGAATTTATTTATATAATAAATTTTTATAACTGTATTTCAAATTTGAGTTTAATTATAATTTATTATTATTTTATAAATTTTGCTACTTTGATATAAAATTTAACTTTTATATCAACATGACAAAGTGCGTTTAGTTTACTTTTAATAAAATACTAACGCCTAGCACCCGAGATTTTACCCATATTTTTGCGGTTGTAAAACCATAAATTTATCTTACTCAACTTTTAAAATAAGCAAAATCAACCTTTGCACTTTTTATCAAAATTTAGTCTATCTGCTTTAAATTTGATTTTTAAGTTGGCTATGGTTTTCTTATATATTTTTAAATTTATATACTTTTTTTCTTTTAAATTTGCGTTTTTAATGCAAATTTAGCACCAAATTCATCTTAACTAAATATCGATTTTAAGATGGCTGTAGAATTTCATGCATTTTTATGGTGTAAAATTTTCTAAATTTAGGGTCTATAATAAAAAATTTATTTGCCCTTTGTAACTAAATTTCACGCTAAGCACTTCGTAAGCATAAGCGCTTGTTAAATTTTCTACAACGCTCTTAAACCATAAAAATTTGTCAAATTTAGCATTTAAATTTAACAATTTTTTTTACTTTTCCAAATTCATTTTGCATTTTTAAAAAATAATTTTAAATAATATTTTTATTGTCATATATTATAAAATTTTAATAATTAAATTCTAAAGCCAAATTTAAAATTCATCTAAAAATACAAATTTACTAAGCTTTTAGCAACCTAACGCTATCAAGCAAAACTACCATCAAATCTCGCTAAATCTAGCAAATTTCTCAAGCTTTTCATCATCCATTTTATAAATTTCATCTATAAAATTGTTTCTAAAGCTTGCATTTGCGCCATTTTGCGCATCAGTCTTTTTCCTTGCCAACTCTCCAGCCACGCCAGATAGAACAACCGCTTTTAAACTAGCTTCAAACAAATCTTTGCTAACACTACAAAACGCCGCTATTAGCGCACTTAGCATACAGCCACTTCCTGTTATATCCTTCATCATCGCATCACCATTTTCGCAGATAAATGCTCTGTTTTTATAACAAATTACATCGATTTTACCACTTATCACGACCACAGCGTTTGTCTTTTGGCTTAAGCTTTTAGCCAAATCAACCTTGCTTTGCTCACACTCTTCATCTTTTTCGTTTGCATCAACGCCTTTTGTCTGCGAAACAAGCCCATCTAGCGCCTTTATTTCAGATATATTTCCTCTAATAACGCTAAATTTATAATTTTTCAAAAGCTCATTTGCTATATTTGTTCTAAATTTATTCGCACCTACGCCAACAGGGTCAAGCACAGTTGCAATCCCGCCTAAATTCGCCGTTACAAGCGAACTTTTCATCGCTTCGATACTATGCTTGTTTAGCGTGCCTAAATTCACAACCAACCCATTAGAAATCGCACTCATCATATACGCTTCCTCTGGTTCATCAGCCATAATCGGACTCGCGCCGATTGCTAAGAGCGCATTTGCGACATCGTTTGCGGTTACGTAGTTTGTTATGCAGTGGATTAGCGGATTTTTTGCCTTGATTTTGTTAATAAAATTTTCCATCTTCTCTCCAAATTTTGATTTTTAATTATCTCATAAAAACCATAAATACAAATTTAAATCAAATTTAACCTCTTACTCTATATAATTTGATAAATTTAATAAAAAGAGTAAAAATGATCATCAAAGAAAACAAAAAATCAGCCATTTTTGCCGGTATCGCTGGCGTAGTTTTAATCATACTTAGCATTATAGCTGTCTTTGAAGGATATGGTGGAAGTGCCGTGTTTGGGCTTGTTGTGGGTGTTATTTCGGTTTTGGCTTGTGTTAAGAAACTACTTAGCAATAACTTTTTAGAAATCTTAGATGATGGATTTGTCATAGAAAAAAACAAAAAAATGGCTAAATTTAACTTTAAAGATATCAAAAAAATCGATACAAAAACGATGGAATCAAAGAAAAATATACAAGTTTTAAACATTGAATTTAAAAAGCCATACAAAGGCGAGGATAAATTTAACTTCTTGCGATTTTACTGCGATAAAGAGGCGGTTTTGCCAGATATTTATGAAAAATCTTTTTATGAGATAACTAAAATTTTAAAAGATAGCTTAGAAAACCAAAAATCAGATAGTCTTAAAGCATAAATTTGAGTAATCCAAACGCTAAAACTTATAAAATTCTCATCATCGGCGGTGGCGCTTCTGGACTATTTTTAGCTGCGAATTTAGATAAAAATTTACAAAATTCAACCGCCATTTTAGAAAAAAACGCGCAGTTTGGCAAAAAAATTCTAGCAAGTGGCGGCGGCAGATGTAACATCACAAACCGCCATATAAGCTTTAAAAACTACTTAGGCGATGTTGAGTTTATCAAACAAAGCGTATCAAAACTCAAATTTAGCGATGTTTTAAACTTTTTTAGTGAGTTAAAATTTAGCGAGCAAAAAGACAGCCAGTTTTTTTGCGCCGACTCATCAAAAGCGGTTTTAAACTCACTTTTAAAAAAGCTTAAAGAGTGCGATTTATACCCAAACAGCGAAGTTTTAGAGGTGCAAAAAGACAAAGATGAGTTTATCATCACAACGCAAAATGCCAAATTTAAAGCTCAAAATCTCATCATCGCAAGTGGCGGACTAAGCTATAAAGCGCTTGGAAGTAGCGATATCGGCTATAAAATCGCCCAGCAGTTTTGCCTAAACGTGCAAAAACCTCTCCCTGCTCTTGTTGGCTTTACCGTGCAAAAAGATGAGTTTTGGTTTAAACACTTAAGCGGAGTTTCTTTGCCGGTTTGTCTTAAATTTAATGAATTTGAGTTTAATCAAGACGCGCTATTTACGCATAAAGGCATAAGCGGACCAGCTATTTTAAACGCTTCTTTGTTTTGGCAAAAAGGGCAAATCACTCTAAATTTTGTTCCAAATTTTTCTATAAAAAAGTTAGAAAACAGCAAAAAACAGCTTAGCACACTTTTGCCACTTCCAAAGCGTTTTACAAAGGAATTTTTATCTTCACAAAACCTGCTTGATAAGCCGTATGATAGCTATAATCAAGTTGAAAAAGCAAAGGTTTTAAAACTTTTTTCTTATAGTTTTGCTCCAGCTGGAAATTTTGGCTTTGAAAGAGCAGAGATAACCAAAGGTGGTGTAAAAACAGATGAAATTTTGCCAAATTTTCAAAGTAAAAAAGAAAAAGGGCTGTTTTTTATAGGGGAAATTTTAGATGTTAGCGGAATGCTTGGAGGATACAACCTGCACTTTGCCTTTGCGAGTGCAAAAATTTTAAGCGAGTTTTTAAATGCTAAATTTAGCAAAACAAGCGCTTTTTAACAAATCAAAGTTTGCAGATTTAAAAAGCGCACCTGTCATAAACTAGCCATTTTGGCTGATTTTATTAATGGCAATGGTATGAGCCAGTCTTGCTATCTGTATGACATCCGTTTCTATCGGTTCCACCAGAATGTGCAATCGCCAAAGTTGCAAAAGAAAACAACAAAGTCAAAACAATAAATATTTTTTTCATAAATCCTCCTTTAAATATAGGAAAAAATTATATAATAATATATCTTAAATATACTTGGTAAATAATTTATATTTTAATATTTACTTTATACGATTTCGCAAATTTCTTGCTTAAATTTCTTAAATTTGGAATATAATTGCGAAAATTTACATAGGAAAAAAGTTGAAATTTATCATAAACGACATCGAGCTTAAAAAGCTTGATATTAGCGCTAAAATGGTGATGGAAAAGTATCTTTTAGAGCTTGGAGAAGATCAAGTTGTCGATATCAGCGACTATACATTTGCAGCAAATTTTATCTGGCTTGGCAACGTTAGCGGATTTTACGCTACCATCGAAGATTGCTTTTGTCTTTTTGCGATGAGCGGAAGCGAACTTAGCATGCTACTTCCGCCACTTGGCAAGCTAAAAAACCTCAAAAAAGCCATAAATAAGTGCTTTGAGATAATGAACTCAAACAACTCATCACCCCACTACTCGCGTATCGACTATGTCGCGCAGTGCATTTTGGAAAAATTTGCCAAAATGCTTGATAAAAACGCAAGCATTTTTGATGTTTTTGCTGATTTTATCTTTGAAAAAAAGCTTGTGGATTACATTTATAAGGCAGATGACTTGATAAGTCTGCACGGAAATGCCTATCACACAAAGCGAACAGAGATAAATAAATTTAAAAACACATATCCAAACTTTAAAATTGTCACACTTGAGCCAGAAAAACACGCACAAGAGATTATCACACTTTCAAACACTTGGGTTCAAAACCGCCTAAAATACACACCAAAAGAACAAATGGATGACTTTATGGAGGGAATGTATCAAGAAAAAGCCGCCATAAAAAGAATGCTTGAATACCATCAAAAGCTCGAACTTATGGGTATCGTGCTATATATCGATGAGCGTTTGCAAGGCTACACGGTCGGCGAGAAAATCAATGAGGGCGTTGCTAGCGTTTTGTTAGAAAAGACAAATTTTGAAGTTCTTGGGTGCGCTCAGTTTATCTTCCGTGAATTTAGCAAAATTTTAAGCAGCCAATACTCTTGCGAATTTATCAACGTAGGCGATGATATGGGCTTTGAAAACCTTAAAAAAGTCAAGATGAGTTATCATCCATACAGGCTTAACACAAAGTATTCGATATATCAAAAAATATGAATAATGAGAAAAAATGAACGAGCAAAAAACAAAATTTATAATCACAAAAGCGACCATTTGCGATACTGGCGTACTTTTTAAACTCGAAAATGAATGCTTTGATAAATTTAACTCACCGCTTTCAAAGGCGAGTTTTTACTACCACATAAAAAGAAATTTTTTATATGTCGCAAGGGCTGGTTGCGATGTCAAAAAAGATAATTTTTGTAAGCTAAATTTTAAAAATAGCGCTGAAATTAGCTTGATTAAAGAGAAAGAAAACGGGGCAAATTTAAAGTATAATTTTATAAAAAACAGCTTGATTTATGGTGAATTTGGCAAAATTTTAGGCTATATTTTAATCTTACCTAAGCTAAAAACTTCGCGTATTTACTCTCTTGCAGTCTTGCCAAATGCACGCGGTCTTGGCGTTGCAAAAGCCTTGCTTGAGTTTGGAATTTCGCGTTTTAACTCTCTTAAACTCGAGGTTAGAACAGATAACGCGAAAGCTATAAATTTATATGAAAAACTTGGATTTAAGAGTATAAAAACTTTGCCAAAATACTACGATGATGGGTGCGATGCTTTTTTGATGGTTAAGAGCGAGCAAATTTTATAGCTTAACAAGCTTTTGGATTTTTGGATAATTTAACAATTTTTATAATTTTATCTAGTTAAACATATGAAAAATTATAAAAATAAATTTTATATTTTATGGTGCAACTACGATAAAATAGAAATGTGCATAAATAAATTTGTAAATTTAAACCGCTAAATAAATTTAAACACCAGTAGAACTTTATAGGTCAAATCTCCGCCAATAAAGATTTACTAAATTTATATATTTTTAAATTTAGCGCACAAAACAAAACGATTTATTTGCAACTTTGTCAAAAACAAAACGGCGCTAGTCCTTTAAAAATGGCTTTTGATGCGTTTATTTCTATTCTAAAATGATAATAAATGATTTTATTTATAATGAAATATTTAAAACCCATTAAAAATTTAAAAAATAAAAAAAGTATAAAATAAAAAGTTTGATTTTTAAATTTACACAAAATAACTTAGCAAAAAGCTTGTCTAGTTTGTTTTTCTAAATTTTAAAACTAAATTTAAGTAAAGCTTTTTGCAAAAACACAAACCATACTAGAAAATTCACAACCGCAAAGCAATTAAATTTAGCTTTATAAAAACTGGATAAATTTGATTCTTAAAATTTGTCTTTAACAAAAACAGAGAAAATTTGAAAACGAATTTTTTAAAATTTATCTTTAGCAAGAAAACGTAGAAATTTAGCCCAAAAAAGGGCTAAATTTTAAAACGGATTTTGAATTTCGCTTACGTAATCTTTACTATCTTTATGACTTAAAATCACTATTTTATCGCCCTTAAATGTTAGTCCGCTTATCTCGCCATTGATTTTTGGCATCGCATAAGCATCCTCAACCATCGCACTTTGCAAATCAATAACTAGCAAAGTATTAAAATTCTTGCTATAAGCTACGAATTTACCATCTTTTATATCGCCAGCAGTGATGTAATACTCAGATATCTTTCTTTTATCCTTTATAGCGAAGTTCTCGCCAGCTTTAACGACTAGTTCGCCACTTAGCGTGTTGTCCTTTGGATCTACTTTGATAAGGATGATTTTTTGGCTAGCTGGATTTGGCACACTTAACATATACATATATTTACTATCTTTATCATAAGCTAAAGTTAATATATATGCTTTTTTTGCACGCACAGTATTTACCCAAGGTCGCTCTCTATAAAGCGGTGCCATTAATCCACCACTTGTTTTACGAAACACATTCCACTCTTTAAACTCATCGATTTTTGATTGCGGAGTTTGCTCAACTATCCAAAGAGTTTTGTTATATGCTGTTGAAACTACTTGATTTCCTACAAATGTACTAGCTACGGTAAGCGGAATGTCATAACCGTTTGGTTTATCTAAAATAGCATTTTCTCTGAGGTTAAATTTATCATCTGTAAAATAAATTCCAGCTTGTGTTGAAGTGATAGCAAATTGATTCTTCTCACTATTATAAGCGATATCTGCTGCATTTCCATGCTCGAAAAGTCCAACCGCTTGAAATGGTAACTCTTTTGACTCAAGCACAGCTGGCGCTGGTTTTAAACTTACAGCTACGCCTGCATTCTCATCGCTATTAAATGCAAATTTTTTAGGTGCGCTTTCTCCGGCGACAAACGGCGAATCAACAACACTTGAACCTGTAAATGATATAGGTTTTGCAAGCCTATCCCAAACATGAGAAGTCCAACGCTGTGTAACATACTCGAAACTAAATCTCTCTGGCTCTCCTTTGCCACTATATGGTGGAATTCCAGTTGAGATAAAAGCTTGAAGTCCGTTTGATAGTATAACGAAAAGCGATAAGCCAACAACAAATTTAGAATAAGGAGAGAATTCTTTTATTTTTAATTCTTTTGCGTAAAGTTCTTTGGCAATATTTTCATTTCGCATAAAAAATAGAAGCAAACTCATAGCTATAATCACAGCCCAATATACAAAAATTCCCCAAGTATAGGTATGCGCTCCAAAAATAGCACCACCAAATCCCATGCCAACATCGGCTTGAGTTCCATCAAAAGATGAGTGCCTTAATGTCATAAAAAGTCCATAAGCAGCACTTAAAAATACCATTACGAGGTATTTTGCTCTAAGTCCATATCTAAGTATAAAAATTCCAAGCATACCAACGACAACCATGCCGATTCGCTCGTTCCAACAAAGCGTGCATGGGCTTTCGCCGATGATGTAGCCAAGATAGATGTTTGCGATACCAACTGGGATTCCAAGCACTAGCAAAACAGCAGTTGCGATTAAAATATCAAAATATTTTTGAGTTAAAAAGTCTTTCATCATCTCTCCTTAAAATGTCCAATGTGGCAAGACTGATGTCCAACTTGCGATAAAAAACATGCCAAAGCATATGGCAGTTCCACCTAAAAATAACCCAAATGATAATTTTTCCTTTTGTGGCTTAAACCACAAAACTAAAATGCTAAGTGCGAAAAGCACGAGTGAAAGTAGTTCCATATATACTCCTTTTAAGATGTTATATTCTATTGTTATAAAACTTATAATTAGTTAAATTTTTTAAGTTTAACATAATTTTTTAACTATTTTTTTGCAATTAATAACTAAAATCAATATATAATTATATAGAATTTAATTATTATGCCAAAAAAATATCTTATATAATCTTTTTAAATTTTCTAAATTTGGTTTTTTAAAAAAAGTTTCTATGATAAAATGGCTGATAAAAATATTTGCTAACGAATGTAAAAATAAAGAAAAAATTCCGTGCAGTCTTTTTATAACGTAATATCGCTATTATGCAACTTGCTAAAGCGTATAAAACTATAAAAACCAATTCTTTTACCTTAATTCTGCTAAATAAGACTTAAACTACAATTTAGCACTTGAAAAAATCGATTTGCAGTTTTAGAATTTATGCTTATAAATTTATTTGCTAATCAAACCGTTCTAAGAAATGTTAGTATAGTTGACTATCCACTCCTAATTTTCAAGATATCATTAACCCTCCAAGCTATCGGCTCTACGGCATAGATTTGTTATAAAAAATGAGCAATTGTAATACTAAAAATTAGCACCTTTGCTAATCTCCCCTGAAAATCGTACTAGTAATATTGATTTTGTGCTTGATAGCGGAGAAGGCAATGTTATCTATGATAACTATGAGAAATTCGTTGATTATTATGGATACCTTGGATTTTATACAGAAGATGGAAAAATTGTCAAGCATAGTATTGAAGATAGGAGACGTAATATCTTTACTCTTGGCGGTAAACTTATTAATTTATATTATGATAACATAGGCTCTGTAAATCCATTATATACTTATACTTTTAAAAAGCCTGGTTTAAGTGATGATAATAAAGGTAAATAGCCAAAGCCATTATTAAAACTCCTTCAATTATAGCTAAAAAACCTTTATTTGTAGCTTCGCTAAATTGCCAAGCATACGCACCATTTACAAACATACCTAAACCTATGTTTTTTATAAGCTCATACATCTTAATTTATCCTTTCTTTTTTTTCATTTATCTTTATTTCCAATATATATAACAATTTCTCTGTTGTTATGTTTGTTGCTATATTCCACCAAATTAGATTATTTGCTATGTTGTCTAAATCGTCAAACAAGGCATTAACCTGTTTTTCTATTTTTTCGCTTACTTCTTTTTTCATTTTTATCCTTTTGATTTATTTAAAAGTAATTATTTGTTATCTTTTATACTAGTATTATAACTAATAGTTACTTAATATTATCTTAATAAAGTAACGAATCGTTATTTTATTTGCTTTAAAAGTTATTTTATGATATAATTTTGTCTATAAATAAATAAAAGGATTGCTGTGACGAAAGATAATTTTGATAATTATTTACAAAAATTCAATTTAAATAAAAAAGATTTAGCTAATTTGCTTAGTTTACCTTATGGAACTGTAAATAATTGGAATGGAATAAGTAAACCGTTTCCATCTTGGCTTAATTCTTGGTTTTATTACTACGAAAAATCTCTTAAATTTGATAAGATAAAAGAACTATTAAAAGATGAAATTTAAGTTATTTTTTTGTTTTATAGACAAAATTTAAAGTCCTTTTGGAAACTCTTTTGTTTTAAAATTTGATTAAAATTTGCAATTTGTAGTTGCTTCTTTTTTCAGTTTTTCACCTCTTTAAACTTTGAATATTCTTTTTCATTATTCTGACCTATACACTGAGCTTTCTTTTTAAGCTTTGTGCGGAGCTTAGGGCGTTATAAAAACTTCAGGCGCTCTGCGCCGTGCAAGTTTTTATAGCCTTACGCGAAGTCACCAGCTTAAAAAGGTTATTCTGGGCGTGTATAAGTCAGAATATGAAAAGAGCTAAACTCTCCACCTTTACCAAATTCACAAATCTGCCTACTATGCGCTATTAGCAACTTGATTCACTAGAATCGATAAATATATTAAATTTACACTTTTTTAAATTATCAACTTTTGTATTAATATCTTACAAAACTCTAATATATGGTCTTTATATGCGTTAAGGCTTGTATTAAGTTTAATAGGCTCTATAATTTTTACGTATGTATACAATACAAAAATATATCTTAAAGGATAAGGAATGTTAAAACAATACATTAGTGGACTTCAAACCACAACTGTAAATGTGATTGCAAGCGATGCTGATTTAGCAAAGATTGCAACTATAATGGAAGGAAGCGTTGAAACTTATAAAAGCGCTGGACAAGGTGGAACTGCTGGAACTTTACCAGCAACTCTAAATAAAAAAACATTTATTCTTGGTGCAAAGGGTGAAATGGGTGCAAGAAAAAGTACGCAGGTAAGTTTTCCGCACGTAAAACCAGCCAGCCAGTTTACAGATATTAGTGCTAGCATTGTAGGACAATTTACAATCGGCTATGAGCCTGATAAAGTTCAAAAATGCGATTACGCCAAAATGAAATTTGATGCATAAAGGATAGGATATGTCAAAATCAATAATAAAAAATACTCTTGGAAGTAGAACATTTACATTTGCTGTTCCAGCTGCTGGAGCTGAAGCATTAGCCTTTGCTAACGCTCATCTTGATGGCAGCTATGTTGTTTATGAAGTTGTAAGTAAAGTTGGCAATGAAACTGTTGCAAATTGTAACAAGGTAACTCTAACTCTTAAAAATAGTACAACTGGTGATAAATACACATTTAGTTTTTATGCTAAATCTACACTTGGCGAAGATGAAATAAGAGCAGGTTTAATTGGAATAACTGTTAATGGCGTAAAAGCCGATGAAATTTATATTATCGGCATGGAATCAGTAGCGATAGCTGGTGCATAATGCCTTTTATACTAAGTTTTGAACTTATTATAACTTTAGTTGCTTGTATCTTAACTTTGCTAAATTGGCTTATAAGTCAAAGAATCAATGTTGTAGATACTCGCTTAAAGCGATTAGAAGAGTCTGAAAAAGAGACTAAAGATTTTTACAAAGAGATACATAACATAAAAGGAAAACTTGATGTTATTATCACTTTTTTACAAAAAAATCAGAAAAACCCTTGACTTTTATTTGATAATCTAACATACTTTTAAATCTTTAAAACTTATATTATTTAAAAAATTCAATAATTTTATCAATATTTTGATTTGTAATCACAGACTGTGTTTCGAAACTGATTTTACTCAAATCAACAAGAAAAAATCTTTAGCTTATCTTAATACTATCAATCAAATTTTTAGTCAAATTTGATAAAAAATACCAAATTTATATTAACTATATGATTAAACTGTTTTAAACATAGAGATATTATAAAATATATAAATTACCTCAAGATGTAACTTCTTATAAACAAGCTCTAAATTAAGATTTTAATGTTAAAAGCAAGTATATCTTATAAGCACACAAATATATAAACTCTAATATCACTTTTAATATACCAAATAAACAGCAGGGAAAGAGAATTGTAAAGATATTTTAGATTTACCTCAAGATGTAACTTCTTATAAACAAGCTCTAAATTAAGATTTTAATGTTAAAAGCAAGTATATCTTATAAGCACACAAATATATAAACTCTAATATCACTTTTAATATACCAAATAAACAGCAAGGAAAGAGAATTGTAAAGATATTTTAGATTTACAGTTATAACCAAACTATCACAATAAATAAAGTAGAGAATTTTAAAGATATTACAAGCATAGACTAGTAAAGAAGCTTAGTATTGTATTATAAAAATAGTAGATTTACTAATATTTTTATTATTAACATTGTCATATTTTACTTTTTTGATTTAATTATTTGTATAAAAAGATTAACAAAGTCCGCAACGACCTACTTTCCCAACATCCCAGTAAGAGAGAGTATCATCAGCCACGATGAGCTTAGCTTCTTGGTTCGAGATGGTACAAGGCGTTTCCTCATCTGTATAGTCACGGACAGTGTTAAATAAAAGAACTTTTCTCTCAATTCTCTTATTAAACACTGTAATGTGTTCTATCTTAGTTAATAGTCTAAGTTTTAATAAAAACAATTTTATCTCTTGTTTTTATTAATAAATTGCGAAGTATTTTTTCGCTAGGCAAGGCAGATAAGCAAACACAAGGGAGCGAACTTAAAGTTCGTAACCGAAGTGTGAAGCGTAATCTAACGCCGCATAGTAGAAAAAAGACAAAGCAAGTTTTATCCTTAACAAGGAAGTGATGCTTAAAAAAGATAAGCAAACGTTCTATTAGTACTGGTCAGCTAAAGGACTCTCATCCATTACACACCCAGCCTATCAAACTAGTAGTCTACTAGAGAACTTAAAAGAAGATTCATCTTGGAGTTGGCTTCGAGCTTAGATGCTTTCAGCTCTTATCACATCCCAACTTAGCTACCCAGCGGTGCCCTTGGCAGGACAACTGGTACACCAGTGGTTGGTTCGACCCGGTCCTCTCGTACTAGGGTCAACTCTCCTCAATCTTCTTACGCCCACGGCAGATAGGGACCGAACTGTCTCACGACGTTCTGAACCCAGCTCGCGTACCGCTTTAAATGGCGAACAGCCATACCCTTGGGACCTGCTCCAGCCCCAGGATGCGATGAGCCGACATCGAGGTGCCAAACCTTCCCGTCGATGTGAGCTCTTGGGGAAGATCAGCCTGTTATCCCCGGGGTACCTTTTATCCTTTGAGCGATGGCCCTTCCACACAGAACCACCGGATCACTAAGACCGACTTTCGTCTCTGCTCGACTTGTATGTCTTGCAGTTAAGCTGGCTTATACCTTTATACTCTGCAAACGATTTCCAACCGTTTTGAGCCAACCTTTGTAAGCCTCCGTTACATTTTGGGAGGCGACCGCCCCAGTCAAACTACCCACCAGACATTGTCCTACCTAAGGATATACTTAGGCTAGTTAGCTACCCGAATAAAGAAGAGTGGTATCTCAACAATGGCTCATATATAACTGGCGTCATATAATCAAAGCCTCCCACCTATCCTGCACATCTTTATCCAAGTAGCAGTGTCAAGCTATAGTAAAGGTCCACGGGGTCTTTCCGTCTTGCCGCGGGTAGGAGGAATTTTCACCTCCACTACAATTTCACTGGATCCCTCTTTGAGACAGCTCCCATCTCGTTACGCCATTCATGCAGGTCGATATTTAATCGACAAGGAATTTCGCTACCTTAGGACCGTTATAGTTACGGCCGCCGTTTACTCGGGCTTCGATCAAGAGCTTCGCATTGCTGCTGACCCCATCAATTAACCTTCGAGCACCGGGCAGGCGTCACACCCTATACATCCTCTTACGAGTTAGCAGAGTGCTGTGTTTTTGGTAAACAGTCGGGAGGGACTCTTTGTTGTAACCTTTCTAGCTAGATCCGCAGGGATTTCACCAAAAGAGGCACACCTTATACCGAAGATACGGTGTTATTTTGCAGAGTTCCTTAAAGAGGGTTCTTCCACGCGCCTTAGAATACTCATCCCACCCACCTGTGTCGGTTTACGGTACGGGCAATTATTACTAAACTTAGAAACTTTTCTTGGCTCGATAGTATCATGGATTCAAACGCAGCTCCGAAGAGCGTTGTTTGCCTGTCAGATCTCGAATAAAGAGTTACGGATTTGCCTACAACTCAATCTACTTCCTTCGACTAACTATTCCATCAGTTAGCTCCATTAACTTTAAGCGTCCTTCCATCGCACATAATAATTGGTATTGGAATATTAACCAATTTTCCATCGCATACCCCTTTCGGACTTTGCTTAGGACCCGACTAACCCTACGATGACGAGCATCGCGTAGGAAACCTTGGGTTTTCGGCGTTGGGGATTCTCACCCCAATTATCGCTACTCATGCCTGCATGCTCACTTCTATCCGCTCCAGCGCTCCTTACCGGTACACCTTCAATGCTGAATAGAACGCTCTCCTACCACTTGACACTAATGTGTCAAGTCTACGACTTCGGTACTTATTTTAGCCCCGTTATATTTTCCGCGCAAAATCACTAGACCAGTGAGCTATTACGCTATCTTTAAAGGATGGCTGCTTCTAAGCCAACCTCCTGGTTGTTTCAGTAACTTCACATCGTTTTCCACTTAAATAAGATTTAGGGACCTTAGTCGGTAGTCTGGGTTGTTCCCCTCTCGACGACGGATTTTATCACTCGCCGCCTGACTGCTATGATTACGCTATGGGTATTCGGAGTTTGATAGGGTTTGGTACATTGGTATATGCCCTAGCCCATTCAGTGCTCTACCCCCATAGTTACTACATAACGCTATACCTCAATATATTTCGGAGAGAACCAGCTATCACGAAGTTTGATTGGCCTTTCACCCCTATCCACAAGTCATCCCAAGACTTTTCAACGTCAGCGGGTTCGGTCCTCCGCCGGCTCTTACACCGGTTTCAACCTGCTCATGGATAGATCACTTCGTTTCGGGTCTGCAGCATCTGACTTGTCGCCCTATTAAGACTCGCTTTCGCTACGGCTCCGGGTTTCCTTAACCTTGCCAGACACCACAACTCGCAGGCTCATTATGCAAAAGGCAGTCCATCACACGTCATAAAGAATCGTGCTCTGAATGATTGTAAGCAAATGGTTTCAGGTTCTATTTCACTCTGATCACCTCAGTTCTTTTCACCTTTCCCTCACGGTACTTGTGCACTATCGGTTTGGTAGTAGTATTTAGGGTTGGATCGTGGTCGACCCAGCTTCAGACAAGATTTCACGTGTCTCGCCCTACTCAGGATACTGCTAGTTAAAAAGATGATTTCGTATACGGGAGTATCACCCTGTATCCTTAATCTTTCCAGATTATTCTACTATCATGTTTTTATACATATTGCAGTCCTACAACCCCACTAGTAAACTAGTGGTTTGCCCTTTTACGCGTTCGCTCGCCGCTACTTGCGTAATCTCAATTGATTTCTCTTCCTGTGGGTACTAAGATGTTTCAATTCCCCACGTTCGCTCCATATAGGTAATTAACATTGCTGTTAATTGGGTTGCCCCATTCGGAAATCTACGGATCAAAGCCTCTTGACGGCTCCCCGTAGCTTATCGCAGTCTAGTACGTCCTTCATCGCCTCTACCAACCAAGGCATCCACCATTCGCTCTTAGTAGCTTACCTTTTCTTTACTCCACAGACTAGCAAAGCTAGTCCTTGCGGCAAGGAGTGTAAACACTCCCTTGACCTACCTAAAGTATAAACATTTATTTAAAACTAAAGTTTTTTCATAAATGATAAACTAATGTATAGTCTAACCACAAGCTATCTTTTAAATATAGATTTAGAAGATAGTAAATTTGCAGAGTAATAATTTATTTTTAAATATGTTTCATATTCTAATTTGCATCACTTCCTTGTTAAAGATAAATTACTTGATGTAATTTAATATAGTTATAATCTATAACCCAAGACGGAAAGCATTAACCAAAGCATTTAGTAAGTTTAAGACTAAATCTTTTGTGATGGTTAAACTTCTTTTATCTCTTAGTAGTTATTGGGATAACAGATTTGTTTGAGATAAAATTTACAAAGTTATATTATTACAACCTTTAACAAGATCCTGTAAAATTGTTTTATTTTATTAAAACTTGTTTGTGACTATTAACAATGATAAGTTAAATAACATTAGACTTAAAAGTCTAATTAGAAAGTTCGAATTGTATCTTAATAAATTTAAAGTTAGCTTTAAATTTAGATAAACTCTCTAATTAGATTTTTAATCTTTTAGATTATGTTAAACTATATACTTAATACTTCTATAATACGTGGTGGTGGAGAATAGCGGGATCGAACCGCTGACCTCCTGCGTGCAAAGCAGGCGCTCTCCCAGCTGAGCTAATTCCCCAATTCTATCTTTACCTATGCTAAGACTTATCCTTTATACACGCAGTGTCTTTGTCGGTTCGTTACACTCACAACGACAAATCCTAAAAAGCAAAGAAGTTTGCTTTTTCTTGTGCAAAGCAGGCGCTCTCCCAGCTGAGCTAATTCCCCATTTTTGCTTTCTCTTTTTTCTACTAAACTTTGTTACACTTTGCTTCAAACTGCAGTCACAAACATAAGTTTGCTCATTTGTTTTTGCTCGTGTTCCTTGTTTAGCGAAAAAATAGTTTGCAAAAATATTTATAAAATTCTTCCAAATTCTTAGACTTAATCAATTAAATTTAAAAGACTTAAATAAACTTCTATTCTATTATTAATTTCTTTTTATCTACTACTCAACATAGATTATAAAATCTTTGGTTTGTGGTGGGCCTAATAAGACTTGAACTTATGACCTCACCCTTATCAGGGGTGCACTCTAACCAGCTGAGCTATAGGCCCTTAACATATCTGGGCGTCAATCTTTCAAAACTAAACAAGTGCGATTGAGAGAAACTACTAAGAGTGTTAAGCTCTTAAGAACTAGTTAGTACAATAACTATCTAACTAGTTCTTACCACAAATAGTTTTCAAAGATAAATAATCGCTATCTTTGTTTTTACTATTTGATTTAGTAGTGTCGTTCTTTCTTAATGTATATCTTGTGAGAAATATACATATGTACTCTAGAAAGGAGGTGATCCAACCGCAGGTTCTCCTACGGTTACCTTGTTACGACTTCACCCCAGTCGCTGATTCCACTGTGGGCGGTAGCTAGTTTAGCATTCCGACTTCGAGTGAAATCAACTCCCATGGTGTGACGGGCGGTGAGTACAAGACCCGGGAACGTATTCACCGTAGCATGGCTGATCTACGATTACTAGCGATTCCGGCTTCATGGAGTCGAGTTGCAGACTCCAATCCGAACTGAGACATATTTTATAGATTTGCTCCATCTCGCGATATTGCTTCTCATTGTATATGCCATTGTAGCACGTGTGTCGCCCCGGACATAAGGGCCATGATGACTTGACGTCGTCCACACCTTCCTCCTACTTGCGTAGGCAGTCTGTTTAGAGTGCTCAGCCGAACTGTTAGCAACTAAACACGTGGGTTGCGCTCGTTGCGGGACTTAACCCAACATCTCACGACACGAGCTGACGACAGCCGTGCAGCACCTGTCTCAACATTCTAGCAAGCTAGCACTTCTCTATCTCTAAAGAATTTGTTGGATATCAAGTCCGGGTAAGGTTCTTCGCGTATCTTCGAATTAAACCACATGCTCCACCGCTTGTGCGGGTCCCCGTCTATTCCTTTGAGTTTTAATCTTGCGACCGTACTCCCCAGGCGGTATACTTAATCCGTTAGGTGCATTACTGCCTTGACTAGCAAAGCAACAACTAGTATACATCGTTTAGGGCGTGGACTACCAGGGTATCTAATCCTGTTTGCTCCCCACGCTTTCGCGCCTCAGCGTCAGTTAAGTTCTAGCAGATCGCTTTCGCAATAGGTATTCTTGGTGATCTCTACGGATTTTACCCCTACACCACCAGTTCCATCTGCCTCTCCCTTACTCTAGATAAATAGTTTCCTAAGCAGTTTAACAGTTAAGCTGTTAGATTTCACAAAAGACTTATTCATCCGCCTACGCGCCCTTTACGCCCAGTGATTCCGAGTAACGCTTGCACCCCCCGTATTACCGCGGCTGCTGGCACGGAGTTAGCCGGTGCTTATTCGTTGGGTACCGTCATTATTCTTCCCCAACAAAAGGAGTTTACGCTCCGAAAAGTGTCATCCTCCACGCGGCGTTGCTGCGTCAGGCTTTCGCCCATTGCGCAATATTCCTTACTGCTGCCTCCCGTAGGAGTCTGGACCGTGTCTCAGTTCCAGTGTGACTGATCATCCTCTCAGACCAGTTATGCGTCATAGTCTTGGTGAGCCATTACCTCACCAACAAACTGATACAATATAGCCCCATCCCTTAGCGAAAAGACTTTCCCAACCAAACATATGTTTAGTTGGAGTATAGAGTATTAGCAGTCATTTCTAACTGTTGTTCTCTTCTAAGGGGCAGGTTAGCTATATATTACTCACCCGTGCGCCACTAAGAATTAAAAGAGCAAGCTCTCTTAATTCTCCGTTCGACTTGCATGTATTAGGCACGCCGCCAGCGTTCACTCTGAGCCAGGATCAAACTCTCCATATTAATTTACTTTTAGCGCACAAACAAAGTCTGTGCTAAAGTAACAAATACTAAAGCACACCAACACAAAGTGTTGGTGTAAATTTAGCAAATGACCAAATTAAAGTTATTGAGTATTTTACTTAAAAAGCATATACTGCTATAACCTAAATTTGGATTTAATTATGAAGTTTTTAATCATAAAAACTTTATTAGTTTTAATTGTTTTTCTTTTTAATAAAATTAAAAAGTGGCTCAATCGATCACTTGTTTAGATTTCAAAGATTGACTTTAAAATTTATAGTTTAACAATTATAATTTAAAAAACATGCTTCTTTATCTTTATAATCTTAGTAACATTAATCTTATTAGATTTAATGTAAAAAGCTTCATCTACATAGATGAGATAAGAAAGTTAAGAGTTTTAAAATCTTGGCTTTCTTTGAAGCGGAAATGAAAGTATATAAAAGCAACACTTAAAACTAGCTTAATTACAATAAAAAAATAGTGAAAAAGTGAAAAAAAATAAAATATGGTAAAAATATATGATGAGATGATAAAAGCAATAGTAATGTAAGGAAAGTTAGGGTTAGGGGTTGAAGTTATTGCGTAAAAAGATAAAGAGGTAGGATTAGGGTTAAGGTTTGGAGTTAGAGTTAGGAACAAAAAAGATAAGGAGTTAGAGTTAGAGTTAGAGTTAGAGTTAAAGTTTGTGGTTATTGTAAAAAGATAAAGAGGTGGAGTATGGGGTTAGAAGTGAAGTATGGGGTTGTGGCTAGTAAGGTGGAAATGAATATTAAGGGGTAGGAAAGAGTGCAGAAAGATTTAGAGGATATTAAGTGGAAAAAGTAAAAGAAGGTAAAAAAGCTGATGTATGATGTAGAGATGGAAGCAAAATGGAAAAGATAGAGAGTTTAAGTTGAGAGTGAATAAGATAAAGAGTTAGGGTTATTATGTAGAAAGATAAGAAGTTGGGTTTATGGTTAAAGTTTAAAACTATTGTAAAAAAGATAAAGAGGTGGAATTGGGGTTAAGGGGTGAAGAAAATAGAAGAATTTGGGATTTATGGTTAAGGAGTAAAGTATGGGTTTGTGAGCTAGAAATGTCGAAATAAATATCAAATTTATAATAAAGAGTATAGTAAATAAAAGAATTTGGATTTAGAGTTTTTTTTGAGGGAAGGTAAAAGATGTAGGGTAAGAGTGTAGGAAGTAAAGTAAATATTGTATTTAGAGTTATAGGTTGGGAATTTATAGTCATTGCATAATAAAGATAAGAGTTAGATAAAGTATGAGTTTATGGGTTAGAGAGGTGGAAATAAATATAGAATTTATAACAAAGAGTATTAGAAATAAAAAAATTTGGATTTAGAGTTTTTTTTAAGGTTAAGTGGTGAAAAGATGTAGGATAAGAGTGTATGAAGTAAAGTAAATATTGTATTTAAATTTAGCTATAGGTTGAAATATAAAGAAGATAGAAAGATGTTTGATTAAAAAAATAGTAAAAAATATATGCAAGAAATAGGATAGGATAAGAGAAAATTTAGAGTTAGAGGTGGGAAAATAGAAGAAAATAGAAGATGTTTAATTGCCATAGTTGTGTAAGTAAAATACAGAGGTGGAGTGAGCGGTGAAAGCCTACCAGCAAAATTATGGCATAAAAGCTGTGTAAGTACATACAGAGCAAGAGTGAGGAAAGTGAAGCAAATATTGAATTTAGAATTAGTGGGTGGAAAATAGAAGAAAATAGAAGATGTTTAATTGCCATAGTTGTGTAAGTAAAATACAGAGGTGGAGTGAGCGGTGAAAGCCTACCAGCAAAATTATGGCATAAAAGCTGTGTAAGTACATACAGAGCAAAAGTGAGGAAAGTGAAGCAAATATTGAATTTAGAGTTGAGAAAATAAAAATGTTAAGACAAACAGCAAAAACAAAAAGATAGAGAAAGAATGGGGTTGAGTAGAAAATGGCTTTAGAATGATGATAGTCAAGAGATATTTATAATAAAAATTTGGAAAAAAGTTTTTGGAAAAATTATAAAATTATAAAATTATAAAAAATGAAAAAACTTAAGTAAACTAAAGAGCTATAGTAAAGATATAAAGTCATGAAACAATGAAAAATTAAACAGCCTGATAAATTTATATATAAAAAGCATAAATTTAAAATGTAGTAAAAAAGGAAATTGTTTAAGTTACAAACAAAATTATAAAAATATATGATAATGTAAAAATTTAAAGCGGTTATAATGTCAAATTTAACGCAAGCGAATAATAAAGATAAATTTAACAATAAAATACTTGTAAGATACTCCCCAAAAATACTATATAGTAAGCTTGCAAAATTTAGTATTTTTAAATCGACCAAATCAACCATTCACTGTTAAAAAAACTTAAAATATATTAGAATTAATTATAATTAAAAAGTATTAAAAGAATCGCTAGAATCAGTATATAAAACAGTAAGTTTGAAATATTTCTTGATATTCAATGCTATAAAATATAAGCTTAACTAATAAAAAAATATTATAAAATTTCAAATAAAAAAAGCTTGACATTTATATTAAAATCTTTTATTTAAACAAAAGCCATCTTAATTCTATCACAAATCTAAAATTTAAATACAAATATATCTATAAATTCGCCCAAAAACTAAAAACTCAAACTTAAGAATCCAAACTTTAACTAAATTTAATCAATTATTAGCGTTAAAATTCCATAAAAATCACAAATATAAAAATACCTTTAAAAAATATATTCAAAACTAAATTAGATTATAATTTAATACAAAAATGATAAAATTTGCTCTGTAAAAATGAGTCAGATTATAAAATATTTCTTAAAATTAAAAGTTAAAAATTTAATTTTATTATGGTATAATATCATGTTAAGTTTATTACATTATACGAAAGGAAAGATATGAAAGTTATACAATACTCTCAAATCGTAGAAGAAGTCGCAAAGCTCTGTAAAACAGCCTGTTGTATCGTCACTCCGGACATGAAAGCAGCTTTTAAAAAAGCTAGAGAAAATGAAGTTTCACCGCTTGGAAAAGATATCATAGGTAAGCTTTTAGAAAACGCACAAATCGCAGAAACAAGGCAAATGGCTATATGTCAAGATACCGGAATGGCGGTTGTTTTCTTAGATGTTGGTCAAGATGCTCGCATTGAAGGCGGATACATAGAAGATGCGATAAATGAGGGTGTAGCTAAAGGCTATACTGAAAGTTATCTTAGAAAATCGGTTGTAAATGATCCGATTTTTGAGCGAAAAAACACTGGAAACAACACTCCAGCGATTATCAACACACGCATAGTTCCAGGCGATAAGCTTAAAATCAAAATCGCTCCAAAAGGCTTTGGTAGCGAAAACAAAAGCATACTTAAAATGCTTGTTCCAGCCGATGGGCTTGAAGGCGTTAAAAAAGTATTTTTAGAAGCTGTTAAATACGCTGGTCCAAATGCCTGTCCTCCGATGGTTATCGGTGTTGGCATAGGTGGCACAATGGATAAAGTAGCCCTTCTTGCCAAAATCGCAGCCGCACGCTCAGCAGATAGCAAAAACGTAGATCCACGATATGCAAAACTTGAAGAAGAGCTTCTTGAGTTAGCAAATTCAACTGGCGTTGGCCCACAAGGACTTGGCGGTATAAGCACCGCTGTTAAGGTAAATGTCGAGTGGTTTCCAACCCACATAGCAGGTCTTCCAGTGGCTATAAATATCAACTGTCATGCAGCTAGACACGCAGATGTCATACTCTAAAGGATAAATTATGTCAGAAGTTAAAAAAATAACAGCACCATTTGATAAATCAGTTGTAAAAACCTTAAAAGCAGGCGATAACGTGCTAATCAGCGGCACAATCATCGCAGCTAGAGATGCGGCTCATAAAATTTTAACCGAAACTTTAGCTAAAGGTGAAAAACTTCCTTTGGATTTTACAAATCAAATTATTTATTATGTAGGTCCAACTCCAGCTAAACCAGGCGACGCCATAGGCGCAGCAGGCCCTACAACAAGTGGACGTATGGATAAATACACTCCAACTATGATAGAGCTTGGCATTAGCGGAATGGTCGGCAAGGGCTACAGAAGTCAAGAAGTCGTTGATGCGATGAAAAAGCACTGTGCGGTTTATATGGTCGCTATCGGTGGCGCTGGAGCGCTTATTAGCCAAAGTATCAAAAAATACGAAGTCTTAGCATACCCTGAGCTTGGTCCTGAGGCTGTGGCAAAACTTACGGTTGTTGATTTTCCTGCGATTGTTGCGATTGACTGCGAGGGAAATAACTTCTACGAAGTTGGACAAGCTCCATTTAAAAAAATCTAATAAATTTATGTGGTAGAAATTTTCTGCCACATAAATTATCATTTATATATTATTTTTGCGATAAATTTTCAAGAATAGAATTTAAAAAATAGATTAAATCTTTATTTTAAATTTAAATAATATATAAAATCGCTTATAATTTACATATCGGCTTTAAAGCTTTTTTCTAACTATAAATTTATTTTTTTATATTAAATTTATATATTTATTTATAAAAATAAATTTAAAAAATCACACAATTATCTCTTAAATTTATCGCATAAGTTGTATAATATAAAACCAAATTAAAAATATTTCACAAAAGGAAGTTAAAGATGGAAAGTTTTATCAGAATCTTTTTTAACAAAGTTGCCAAATTTTTCTCAAAATTTTGGCTATTTATCGCCTTTGCATGCTGTTTTCAAACCGCTAGTGCAAACGATTTAGACACAATCAGACAAAATGGCGTTTTAAGAGTTGGCGTGCTTGAGAGCTACTTGCCATTTAGCAAGGTTGAAGATGGAAATTTCAGAGGTTTTGAAATCGAACTAGCAAAAGCGTTAGCAAATGAAATTTTTCAAAACAGCAACGGCAAAATTCAATTTGTCCCAACAAAATTCCCACAAAGAACAACATTCTTACAAGAAAACAAAGTAGACGCCACAATAGCGCTATTTCCAGTAACAGAAGAAGCAAAACATGTTGTTGATTTCTCCATGCCATATCTAACCGTCGCAACTGGAATCTTAAGCAAAAAAAGCGATAATATAAAATCAATTAATGATTTTAGAGGCAAAAAAATCGCTTTACAAAAAAACACAGTCGCAGAGTCTCTTTTAGAGAAAAAAGGCTTTGATAGCAAAGATTTTGTCTATGTAAACTGGTTTAAGGATTGCTATAAAGCGGTTAAGGACGGAACTGCTGGAGTTTGCGCTGGTGATAACATCGCCGTGCTTGCGTATCCTATCATGGATAGTAGTATGGAAGTTCCTTTAAGACAACTTGGAGAGCTAACTTTTATCGGCGTTGGCGTTTCAAAAGGCAATGATAGTTTGCGCAGCGCAATCGATGCGGCTTTAATCAAACTTAGCAAAAACGGCTTTTTCAAAAAAGCATATAACGAAACTTTTGAACCATTTTACAAAGGTGCAGCGGAGAAAAAATACTTCTTACTAGATGATTTATACAGCATGTTTGGCTAAAATTTATCGTGGCTTGCGCTTTGCGAGCCACTTTTTAAGCAAATTTATTTTAAATTTTGATGAATTTAACACTCATTTTAAAAGATTTTAGATATTAAATTTATTAAAATTTTCGCTCGAGTAGCTAGAAATCCTTTTAAATTTAGATAAATAGTTTAAATTTGCAATCTCAAAATAACTTTTAAAATTACTTTAATAATCTCGATAAATAGGCGATTTGCTTTAATTAAAATTTATAAAAATATTTTTAAAAAGCACTAAAAAAGTTAATTTTACTTCATTCGCACGTTCATAACGAAAAAAGCTTAAGAATATAAGCTTTGCGTATGGACAAATTTAAAGTGTAAAAGATGGTTTTGCTACGTTAAAAAAGTATAAATTTAGCATAATATAAAATTTTATTTTGATTTTGTATAAAGAATTTAGAAATCAAACTGATAAAAATTTGCCTTAGATATCGATAGCATGGGATTTCGATATAATTTTTTAGAAATCAAACTTTTTTAGACGATTTCCTTTTTAAACATTTTAAAACTCGCTAAAAAGGGCTTTTAATGCTATTTAAATATAAAATATGCAAGGCAAAAAGTAAGTAGCTTATTGACTAAATGCGATTTCGCAGGAGCTGTACTAGCAATCGCACTTGCATTTTAGCATATATTTAACTACTCATTTTTATAGCATAAAAGTTATACACTAGAGTTAGCAGATTGGGTGCTTAAAAAAGGCTAGAAAACTTTCTAGTAGCGACAACTGCTACATACATCGCTTAAGCAAAACGCATGCCAAAACAAAATTTTAAATCAAAATAAAGCAAATTAAAAAAGTGATAAGATTAAAACGGGCTTTAAAAAAACCAAATTAATTTTTCTAAGTTGCGGCGTGGTCATAAATAGCGAACCTAAAACCAACTCGAGCTAGAAATTCGCAGTCAAAAATCTACCTATAAAACTCATCAGCCCACGCGCTGTTTTCAAGCCAAATTTTGTTGTTTAAATCAAGCGTTTTTATGATACCAACCACAGATAAAATCTCCTTTTTTATCCCCTTTGTAACGCTATCTTTTATCACTTGCCTAAAAAGACTTGGCTCAAAACTATCCTTACCATGGTTTAAGACTATGTAAATTTTTTGTCTATTAAAACTCATTCTAATGCCAAATTTAACAAACCCATTAAGCTGGATTAAATTTTGCATAAATTTTGGCGAGAGTATGTAGTTAGCATTTATCTCATCGTCGGTAAAAACATTGAAGATATCGTTAAATTCGGCATTATCCATCACTATTTTTTTAAGACTTTCTTTTTTGATGAAGTTTTTTGACTGAATTTTAGTCGTTGAATTTACCACTTTGTTAAATTCCGCCACGAAAACCAGCCCAGCAAAGGTCTTTTTTCGCTTTCTAGAAAAGAGATAACCAAACATTATATCTTTAAAAAGGCTATATTTTATGTCGTATAAAAACACATCGCTAAAGCTAAATCGCACCTCGCCAACATTGCCATAAACATAGTCATTGCCATCTTGAGTATCAAACAACTTGCTAAAAAGCCCACTATTTAGGATATCTATCGCGTGAACGTGGTAGTATTTTTTGTATTTTAAATTTAGCTTTTTAAAAAACGGAACAAAGACGATATCTTTATAAGCTTGTCTAAATTCCCTCTCTTCATCTTTAAAAATTGCCAAAGAATACTTCAAAAAGCCAGATAAAAGCAGATAAACCGCTATAAAATACGCCCCAACCACCTCTTTATAAACAAAAAGCTTCTCGCTATCAAGCCAGTCATAACTCAAATTTATCAGCAAATAACAAATCGCAAAACCCACGATAATGTGAAGCACTAGCCTTTTTATGATAAGTTTTCGGCTCTTTTCAAGCTCTTGTAGTGAAGATGTTTTCATAGCGGTATTTTAAGATAAATTTGCTAAATTTAGACAAACTTATCTTATTAAAAACTACTAAATAATTAAATTTTGCAAATTAATTAATTTTTTTCCGGAAATAGATAGCTAGCTATTATTCCAACTGCTAGTATCGTTAAAATTATAATCAAACTCAAATTAGCCGATATTTCAAATCCTAAATTAAATATATGATTTATTCCATTTACCAAAAGCTTAAACGCTATAAAAAACAACAATACAATCACCGCTTTTTCAAGATAAATCAAATACCTTTTTAACGCCTCAAGCACAAAATACAGCGTTCTAAGACCCAGTATAGCAAAAATCATAGCAGAGTATATAATCAAAGGCTCTCTTGAAACTGCAATTATCGCAGGAACACTATCAAAAGCAAACATTACATCGCTAACTTCTACAACACAAAGGCATAAAAACAATGGAGTTGCTATAAATAATCCCTTTTTGCTTATAAATTTAATACTTTTATCTTTTTGAATCTCTTTTTTTGCTTGATTACGACTAATAAAAAAACTATGCCCTACAAAGCGAGGAAAAACTGGAAAGTATTTATAAACTAAGCGATAAGCAAGATGTTGCGAGTAATCTTCAATTTCATCGCCATCATCTGTGCCTTTTAACATCATAATTGCAGTATATGCAACAACAAAAGCAAATACAATCTCAACCCACGAACTTAACATCAATAAAGATGAACCAATCGCTACAAAAATGAGCCTAAAAATTATAGCTCCTAAAATACCAAAATACAAAACTCTATGCCTATAAATTTCAGGTATTTTAAACCATGAAAATATTGCCATCATCACAAACAAATTATCAACCGATAACGCCTTTTCTAGCGCATAGCCAGCAAAAAACAAACTTGCCATTTCGCTTCCGTGATGATAATATATATAAAGACCAAATAACACAGAAATCACTACCCAAAATACAGACCAAATCACAGCGCTTTTTAAAGATATCACATCATCTTTTTTATGCGCCATAAAATCTATGCAAAACGCAACTAAAACAAAAACAATAAAAACGATGATAGTTTCTACTGGAAATCCTAAATGCTCCATCCAACCTCCTTAATTACAATTTTGCAATGGCAAACCATTTTTTTCATTTAGCTTATTAGCTGCTTTACAAGCCGATTTTGACTGTTTGTTAGCACAATTAAGGTTAAACCACTCTATCATCTGCGAATATTTTCTTACTTTTTGATTGTATTTATCTACCTCATAAGATGAGTACTGATTTACGAATTCGCTATTTAAATCCTGCTCTAACCATTTAGCTTCGTTATAAATTTTAATACACTCTTGCATAAGTTCATCACTAATAACTTCAACATAAGCTGTTGTTGTATCACTCGGTGGTATTTCATAGCTGGGGTTTGCACTCGCAAAAATAACAAACCCCATGAAAATTACTACTTTTTTCATTAGCAAGCCTATAAAAATTTCATTACAGAAATTGTTATTAAATCTTCTAATTTCCTATCACTAGTTGGTTCACCGATAGCCGAGAATTTCCACTCATTATTTCTTTTATAAAGTTTGCCTAAAATCATAGAAACCTTATAAGCAAATGTATGATCATTTGCAACATTATATGTCGCAAATACTTTAGAAACGCGAGTTGGAGTGCCTTCGTATAATCTTATACTTGCAAATGGTATTTTGTTAAATTCAACTTGATTATATGAGTTAAGCACGAAAAATATCTGCTCAACCTTAGTTTCGACTCTATTTAAATCAATACTTATAACCTCATTATCAAGCCCATCATCCCCATCTACATCACCAGTTAAGTCATCTCCGCTGTGAAAAATTCCTGGTGCTGATTTTTTACCAAAATATACGATGTCGCAAAGTCGCTTGTTTGTATCAAAAAGCGCTAAACTTAAATCCAAATCTACCGGAACAACTTTATCTCTAAAAAAGCCCTTTTCGCTTATAGCACCCCAGTTTGCTCCAACACAAAAATTAACCAAATTTGAACCATCATCTTTTTTTAATGATATTTTTTGACCTTTTATTAAATTTACCGCCATTTTTTTGCCTTATATGCTAAGACCATATAATTTGCAAAATCCCTCTAATCCTTCTTTATATCCTGTCCCAACTGCATTAAATTTCCACTCATTATCTTTAAAATACAATCTCCCAAAAAGCAATGCAGTCTCAGTAGAAAAATCCTCTTCTAAATCAAACCTTGCTATCTCTTTTCCGGTTTTATCATTTACTAATCTTATAAAAGCATTTCTTACCATACCAAAATTTTGACGCCTTGCAACCGCGTCGTGTATCGTAACCACAATCGATATATCTTTGATATAAGATGAAATTTTATTTAAATCAACTTTTATGCTCTCATCATCACCATCTCCCTCGCCGGTTCTATTATCGCCAGTGTGGTTTACTGAACCATCAGAGCTTGTTAGATTGTTATAAAAAACAAAATCTCTATCTGATTGAACTTTATTTTGTTCATTTAACAAAAACACTGAAGCATCAAGGTCAAACTCAACTCCAGTATCGCTGGTGTTTGTATCCCAACCTAATCCAATCAACACTTTCTTTAAGCCTGGAGCCTCTTTATTTAGCGAGATTCTTCCGCCTTTAGATAAATTTACACCCATTTTTTCTCCTTTAATTTTATCCTATAGGATATAGATAAAATTATTTTAACTAATTATTGTTTAAACAAAACTTATTCTATAGGATAAAATTATGTTTAACGAAAATTTATATATAGAAACAGATGAAATAGAAATGTTTTATAAAAAAGTTTCAGAAAATGTTCGAAATTTAAGAGAAGAGAACAAAATTTCTCAACTTGATTTAGCATTAGCTATGGGTATAAAATCTGTGGCTTTTTATTCAAATTGTGAAAATTGTAGATATGGAAAGCATTTTAATTTGGAGCATATTTATAAGATATCTAAGCTTTTAGATGTTGATATATCAAAGATTGTATATTAAATTTGATTATTAAACGTAAAAGGCTAACCAAAATGCCGCCTTTTACGTTTTGGCAATTATTTTATAAAATTTAATAATTAAAATTTTATATTTTACTCAAAAACAGTCAAAAACTCATCTAGGTTTCGCCTAACTTTTGGTTTTGGCTCATTTACTCTGTAGCCAAAAGGGAGCAGCATCGCAACTCGTTTTTTGCTGGTATCAAGCTCAAGCGCTTTATTTAGCTCGCTTTCTACATAGCCTTCAATCGGACATGTATCGATACCCAAAACAGCCGCCATACTCATCATATTTTGAGCACACAAGAAGCATTGAGCCTTGCTCCATGCAAAAATTTCTAAATCGCTTTGCCCAACATTATGAACTAAAAAATCCTCTATCTTAGCGATATAAGCATCGTGTTGAGCTGAGTTTTTGTCAAATCTTCTCTCAACCATCTGTCTGACATACTCGCCACCACTTTTAAAATCAGAAATTTTAGCAAAGATCACAAGCAGGTGCGAACAAGTTGGGATTTGCACTTGGTTCCAGCAAGCTTTTTGTATTTTTTCTCGCATTTTTGGGTTTTGAACTAGCCAAAAATCCCAATGCTCTAAACCCAAAGATGATGGCGAAAGTCGCCCTGCTTCAAGGATTTGAGCAAATTCTGCCTCGCTGATTTTTCTGTTTTCATCAAAAACCTTGCACGCGTGTCTAAAGTTCAAACTCTCTTTAAAAGTCATTTTATCTCCTTTAAATTTATATAATTATTCTAAATTTTATCATGTTTTATAAGTTTAAATTTATACATAAATTATAAATACTCTAAAAATTATCTTTTAAATTTAAAAACAATTTTCACAAAATACCATTTTAAAGGCATTTATATCTGCTTGCTAAAACTCAAGCTATGAAAGATAAATTTTATGCTCTTTTCTTTGGCATACTTTTCCTACGATGGCTGCACTTTCATACCCTGCTTCTTTTAGTCTTTTTAGAGCTAAATTTACCTCTTTTTCGCTAATGGCAACTAAAAGTCCGCCACTTGTTTGAGCATCGCAGAGTAAAATATCTGGCAAAGTGTTTAAATTTGGTTTTATAAACTCTTGATTTCTATAGCTTCCAGCCGGGATTAACCCCATATCTAGGCATTTTTGAACACTTTTTATAATAGGCAAACTCATAGTTTGAATCTCAAAACTTATATCATCTCGAATCATCTCTAAACTATGCCCTAAAAACCCAAAACCCGTTATATCAGTACAAGCGTGAACTTGTACATCACAAAGTGCGCTAAGTGCATAAAAATTAAGCTGACTCATATAAAAAGCAGCTTCTTTAACCTCATCTAAGCTTAGAAAATCAGCCTTTATAGCCGTGCTTAAAATACCGGTGCCAAGGGGTTTTGTTAGGATTAGCAAGTCGCCAACTTTAGCTGTATTATTCGCCCAAAATTTAGTCGGATTTACAACTCCAGTTACACTTAGCCCATAATACATCTCAGGCGTTTGGATACTATGCCCTCCCACAAGCTGTGCGCCACACTCGCTAATCTTGCTTTTACCACCAGCTAAAATTTCAGCTAAAATTTCATCGCTAAAATGGCAAGAGTCAAAACCAACGATATTTAACGCATTTAAGGGCTTTGCTCCCATAGCAAAAATATCACTTAGTGAGTTTGCAGCCGCGATTTGCCCAAAGACAAAAGGGTCATCAACAACCGGTGTTATAAAATCAAGCGTTTGTACAAGTGCCAAATCATCACTTATCTTAAACACGCTTGCATCTTCGTTTGAGTCAGTAGAGCTAAGTAAATTTGAGCTTTTATCTATCAAGTTGCCAATGCTTTTGTTTAGACCCGCCGGGTCAATTTTAGCAGCTCAACCAGCGGCTTTTACAAATTTAGTTAGGTTAAAATTTCTATAATTCACAGTTTTATAACCTCATAAGAGCTTAGCATTTCCATGATTTCATAGGCGTTTGTGATATTTCCAACACTTAGCTTATCAACCACTTTATAAGCTTCCAAACAACTCCCACAACTATAAATTTCAACTCCATTTGCCTCTAAATTTTTTAAAGCTTGGTAGCTAACGTGCGCTCTATCAGTAGTCATAAAAACAGCACTGTTTACGCAAATTACCGCTTTTGGTTTTGTTTCTAAATTCAGCATTGCAAGCAAGAATTTAGAAAGTAAACCTTTTCCAACAGCCCCACTTCCAGCACTCTCTTCGTTAAGATAGATAACTTTTTGCTTGTCTAAATTTGCGACTTCGCAAGCGTACTCATCTGTGGATGTGTTTTTAAGTTCGTTTGTTTTAACTGTTTTTATCGTTGTTTCATCATTATTTTGGCTAAGTTCATAGCTAAGCGAGTTTTTTGAAAGAAATCTTTTTATGTTTTCTTTAGGAGCAATGTCATTGACTAAAATCTCAAGAGTTTGTCCGATTTTAAGAGAATTCAAAGCATTTTTTGTTTTTATAACTGGCTCTGGACAAGCCAAATTTCTGCAATCGATTTGCATATTTTTCCTTATATTTTAGTATCTTCAAACCTTGAAGCTGAAAAATTATAGCTAAATTTAGTTAAATTTGACTGCAAAAATTTTCATCAACCCATTTTTGTGCTTCTTCTATAGTTGGAAATTTACCACTTTTTGCTACTTGATTTGCGCCTTCGTAAAAGCGAATTCTTATACCATCTTGTACATCATCAACTTTGATTCTTGTGATTCTATCTTTGTTTAAATATACTCTATCGTTTAGTTTTATATACATTATTTATCCTTTTTTAAAAATAACTCTTTAAAGCGTTTGTTTGCAAACTCTTCTATATCTTTTTCAAGCTGTTTATATGCGTTCATTAGCTCATATGCTCGTGGTTTTAGTACTGTTCCAGCGTTTTTCCCGCCGCCTTGTGTAGTTTCAAAAAGCTCTTCGTTTAAATTTGTTTGTAAAATTTTAAGGTGCGTCCAGCATTTTTTATAGTTCATTTCCAAAACCTCAGACGCAGCTTTTATACTTCCAGTTTGAGAAATCACATCTAAAACTTCAGTTTTTCCCTTACCAAAAAGCAACTCACCGCTACCATTTTCTATCCAAGTTTTAGTTTTGATTACCATTTTTTTGCCTTTTTTCTCTTTAAAACAGCCTAATTCACAGTATTTTACATCTATTTTATGCTCTTTTAGCGTAGCGCGAACGCTCTTTAGCCCGACGCCTTTTGCCGCTTCTCTGGCATCTTTGCAAAATACTCTCTTTTTCTCATCTATAAGTGGTTTTAGCGCGCTAAAAACTTTCGCATCGCCGTTTGCAACTTCGCTTTTAAATTTACCAAACTGCCCAAGTTCGCAAGTATCAATCCTAACACCAATCTCTTGAGCTATTTTTCCAACTTCTGCTATATCCACGCCAGTTTTAGCTGAAATTTTAAAAGCAGTCCCACAATCAAGCTTGCCTTCGCTGTTTAAAAGCTCTTTTATAAGCTTTATAACCTCATCGTTCATATCTCTATTCTCTCAGCTCCGCTATAAACATTCATATTCTCTCCTCTTGCAAAACCACAAAGCGTTAGGTTAAACTTCCTAGCTATCATCACGCCAAGGCAGGTTGGAGCGGTTCTTGAAACAAGAACTGGAATTTGATGCATAACAGCTTTTGCAACCATTTCTGAACTAAGTCTGCCACTTACCATCAAAAAAGTTTTGCTTAAATCCGCTCCAGCCAAACGCGCCTTGCCGATAGCCTTATCGATAGTGTTGTGTTGAGCTATATCTTCGCCGATAAAAAACTCATTATCATTTACATAAAGTTTAGCAGTGTGAACGCAACCTGTCTTTTCATAAAGCTCACATTGAGTGTAAAATGTCGCCATATTTGATGAGATGGTATCTCTTTTAAATTTAATGGGATTATTTATAACTTTTGCTGAAATGGCGTTTGGATCGATATTTGCTGTGTTGCTTCTACCACAACCGCTTATAACAACACCCTCAGCATTTAGCCTATTTAAACTTTTTTCATTTATCTTAGCTTTGATATCAATTTTCATACCATCATCAATCACTTCGATATTTTCGATATCTTTAACATCGGCGATTATATCTTCGCTCATCAAGTATCCAACAGCCAAAGCTTTTTGATCAACTGGAGTTGCCATAACAGCGCCAACTTTTTCTCCATTAACTAAAATTTCAAGCTTTATCTCACGCACCAAAGTATCATCACAAGAAAAGCTATCATCGCCTTTTATCTTAGTGATTTGTGTAGAAAAAATCGGCTCCATTTTTAACCCTTTTATTTTAAATTTGTATACTTTTGCTCAAACACAGATGGTTTGATTTCACCTTTTTTAAGAAGCTCTTGATACCAATAATGATGAAGTATGTAAACCTCTTCTTCCTCTTTATATCCCGTTATAATCGCGTGGATTGAACCTTTTATCGCAAAGACAGCCATATAAATATGAACTAGTAAAAACACAGCACACGCCGCGCCAAGAATGTTATGAACTATGGCAGATAGTCTTAAAACATCTATTTGGCTAAGTCCTAATGTTTCATTTATAACCGGAGCTGGATAGTCTAAAAAATACATCAAAGCGCCAGTTACTATCATAAAAAACCCACCAACAGTCGCTACCCAAAACCACGCTTTTTGACCTGCGTTAAATTTGCCAGCTGGGATTGGTTTTTTGTTTTTTGAAAGATAGCCGCCGACCATAAACATCCATTTTAAATCATATGTCGCTGGAAGCATTCTAACAAACCAAAATGCAAACATAGGTATCAAAGATATAGCAAATAAAATAGTCGCTAACCCATGTAAATTCTTACAAAGTCTTACAAAAAATCCACCGCCAAATTCTTCCCCAAACATCATGATAACACCAGTTGGCACAAGCACTACCCACGCAACTGCAGCTATTAGATGTACAAGTCTTTCTATGACGTTAAATGCGTAAATTTTGCCATGACTGTGCGAAAAATGTTTTGGACCAACTATCGCATAATGCCCAGCAAAAGCTACAATCACAGCTAAAATCGCAACCGCAGCAAGCATAGCAAAGTAGCCATTTCCTTGCCAATCTACAAAAAATTTAGCAAATCCATTATCATAATAAGTTGGTATATTTATAAATCTTCCCTCTCCCCACACAGAGCTATCGCCTTGAATTTGATCAATAAATTCTTTATTGTCGGCAAATAAGCCAGTTGCAAGGGTTATGAAAAACAAAATTTTTCTCATTTCATATCCTTTTTAATATTAATATTTGCCAAATTATAGCACGGAAACTTTAAAACATCCCTGCTAAATTTGGCTATGTCGTTACTACCAAGCATTACCAGGATATGTAGAAGGAGTCTGTGAAGCACCTCTACTGTATTTTCGCGCAACAACTCTATCTCTATAAATTCTATCAACTTCTGTGCTTTCGCCGACTAAAAGAGCCTTTGTAGCACACATAGCAGCACAAAGTGGAACTTTACCCTCTGCTATGCGGTTTTGACCGTAGATATGAAACTCTTCTTTGCTGTTTGTCTCCTCTGGTCCGCCAGCACACATCGTACATTTATCCATAGCACCTTTTGTGCTAAAAATGCCGCCTCGTGGGAATTGTGGTGCACCAAACGGGCATGCATACAAGCAGTATCCACAACCAATGCAAGTATTTTTATCGTGAAGCACAATCGCATCTTCTCTTATATAAAAGCAGTTCACCGGACAAACTTGCGCACAAGGAGCGTCTGTGCAGTGCATACACGCCATAGATGTTGAAAACTCCTTGCCAGGAATGCCCTCATTTAGCGTTATAACCCTTCTTCTTCTAACATCAAGCGCAAGTTCATGCCCGCTGTCACAAGCTACAGAACAGCCATCACAATCTATACATCTATCCAAATCACATAGAAATTTCATTCTTACTGATGACATTTTTACTCCTTACGCTTTTTCTATGCGGCATACACCGCCTTTTGTCTCTGGAATTTGAGTTACGATATCATATCCATAGTTTGTTACTGTATTTGCACTCTCGCCATAAGCGTATGGTTTAGTTCCCTCTGGATAGTTTTTACTCATATCAACTCCTTGCATTATGCCCGTAAAATGGAACGGTAAGAAGACCATATCTTTACTTACAGAGTGTGAATATCTAGCTTTAACTTTGATTTTAGTTCCCTCAGGTGAATAAACCCAAATCATATCGTTGTTTTTAATGCTATATTTTTTAGCCAACTCTGGGTTGATATCACAAAACATCTCTGGAGTTAGGCGAGTTAGATATTTTGAAGCTCTATTTTCCATACCAGCTCCGTTTAAATTTACCAAACGACCAGTTACTAAATTTATAGGGAACTCTTTGCTGTAATCTTTTGCTAACTGAACTGATTTATACTTAGTATCTACTCTAAAATGATCACTCTTATCTTCAAAGCTTGGATACTGATGCGCTAAATCCTGTCTTGTTGTGTGAAGTGGCTCTCTATGAAGTGGGATTTGATCAGCAAATGTCCAAACTCTTGCTCTTGCTCTTGCGTTTCCATACGGAGCTATGCCTTTTTCCATACATTTTTTAGCTATTATATCACTTGCATCTGTTGACCAACTAGCGCCCATTCTAGCTTTTTCATTTTCGCTTAGAGTGATTCCTAAAACCTCTTCGATATTTGCTTTAGTAATTTGCGGATATCCGCCATCAACCGCTGAATCAACCGGAGCCGAACCCTTGCTTGCAAGTTGGTTTACGCCATTATGCTCTAGTCCAAATCTGTTTCTAAAACCCATTCCGCCTTGCATAACCGGCTTGCTTATATCATATAAATTTGGGCTTCCTGGGTGATTTTCTGTCCAACAAGGCCATGGAAGTCCGTAGTATTCGCCCTCACACTCGCCCATTCCCATTAGAGTAATTTGGTCAAATTTATCCCAATTATCAGTATGTTTTTTAATCCTCTCTGGAGTCCAGCCTGTCATGCCGATACTTTTGATGATTTTTGCTATTTCTCTTGTAGCATCTTCTGGCCACTGGAAATTTCCTTTTCCATCGCCCATCGCCTTTATAAATTTATCATAAAAGCCCATTCTTTTTGCTAATTCAAACAAAATTTTCTCATCTGTCATACTCTCAAACAACGGCTCAACGACTTTATATCTCCATTGAGCTGAGCGGTTTGTAGCTACAACTGTGCCTGAAGTTTCAAACTGAGTAGCTGCTGGAAGGATAAAGATGTTATCTTTTTTATCTGTTATAACTGCTGCTTCGTTTACAAATGGATCTGTGATAACTAAAAGTTCTAAGTTATCAAGCCCTTCTTTTACTTTTACTTGTTGAGCGGTTGAAGTTATACCATTTCCTAAAACAAATAAAGCTTTTAAGCTAGTTCCAGCGTTGTGAATTTTGTCATTTCCATCTTTGCCATTTAAAACTCCTGCCCACCAACGAGAAAGAGTAAAGCCCTTTTTATGCATCCACTCTTTAGAGAAAAATCGAGATACCATCCACTCATAATCCACTCCCCATTGCGAGCAGTAGTATTTCCATGAAGTCTCATTTATATCATAATATCCTGGCAAGTTATCACTAACACAACCCATATCAGTTGCGCCTTGAACGTTATCATGCCCTCTTAAGATATTACATCCACCACCCGCTACGCCTACGTTTCCTAAGCTAAGCTGCAAAATCGGCGCAAGGCGAGTATTTGATGTACCAATGCTGTGTTGAGTAAGTCCCATAGCCCATATAAGCGTTCCTGGACGGTTGTGTGCATAAATTTTAGTAATCTCTTCTAAAATCTCTTTTTTAACTCCAGTTACATCTTCAACTATTTCAGGAGTCCATTTACTAGCCTCTTCTTTGATACTTTCCATATCATAAACTCTATCGCTGATATACTCTTTATCTTCCCAACCATTTGCAAAGATGATATTTAACATACCATACATAAATGCGATATCTGTTCCTGGACGAATTTGAGCAAAATAATCAGCCTTAGCTGCAGTATGTGTATAACGTGGATCAATTACAATCAGCTTTGAACCATTTTCTTTCGCTTTTAAAAAGTGAGAGAAACCTACTGGGTGGTTTACTGCTGGATTTGCTCCAAAAATTATAATCGCTTTTGAATTTTGCATATCCCCAAGATGGTTTGTCATAGCGCCATAACCCCATGTATTCGCCACACCGGCGACTGTTGCACTATGTCAAATTCTAGCTTGATGATCTACGTTGTTTGTTCCAAAAAATGCTCCGAATTTACGGATATAATAGCACTGCTCATTACTCATTTTTGCTGAGCCTAAGAACATAACTTGCTCTGGGTTTTCTTTTTGGTATTTGTTTAGTTGCTCGGCGATTCTATCAAGAGCTTCGTTATAACTAATTCTTTTCCACTCGCCATTTTCTTTTACCATTGGGTATTTTAAACGAACAGCAGATCTAACCATATCTACCATATCGCTACCTTTACAACAATGACCTCCTAAACTAATCGGATGATCTTGAGCGACCTCTTGTCTAACCCAAACGCCATTTTCAACCTCTGCTATAATTCCACAACCTACTGAACAGGCAGTGCAAACTGTTTTAACTTTTTTTGAGTTTGGATATGGGTTTGACAGTTCTTGGCTGGTTGCTTCTCTTGTGACATTAGCACTAGCAATCAAACCGCTAGCACCAACCGCACTTGAAAGAGCAGCCATTTTCAAAAACGATCTACGACCGATTTTTGAGCTAAGCATTTCTCTATCAACTTGTGACATATTTATCCTTTCTTAAATTTTATTTTTATTTTGCGTTTGTGTAGTAAAGTTCCCATTGTGGGGTTCTTTGATAAAGCGTTTCAGCTTTTTTACCACTATCTTTTTTAATCTTGTCTTTTGGCACAGCTGCTGATGCATTTACGCTAACAGCGGCGACTCCAACAGCGCCAACGGCTGCTTTTTTTAGAAAATCTCTTCTTTTAGACTCCATCTCTTGCTCCTCTACTTCTTTTTTTCTGTTTATTTGATAGTCTTCTTGCTGCTTCAGATCTTGAAAGCCCTTTTGAAACTTTGATATTTCTACTATCTTTTGGAGCAGAAACCCCATAGTAAATTCTTTCAAATTCAAAAAAACTTGTCATAAGATTTGAGATATTTTTATAAATTTCACTTTTTTCGTGTATATATAAGTTATCGCAAAACTCATCTATAAACGGGTTTATAAAGCTTGTAAAAAGCTCATTTGCGTAAACTTCATACTCTTTTTCACCTTTTATTTGTAACGTTATAAACTCACTCATCAAAGCAAATAAAAAGCCAAAATTATCCTCTTGATCTTTATACTTAATCTCATCTCTTCTAAATTTAGTCTTAGCTAGTAAATTTTTAACCCTTAAACAGGCAACTCCACTCTCATACCCCTCATCATAAAAACTGATTGTCGTTCTTAAAGGCTTTGGTGGTGCGTGAAATACAGCATCATACTCGCTTATCACGCGATTTTCATCTTCAAAGTCTATGCTTAGCTCTTTTAAAGCAAACTCGCTAAGTTCATCTAGTGGCGCTTGCAACATCATATCAATGACGCCTTTAACTCCACAAAATCTATCTTTGTCATAGCTAAAAACAAATAGTTTTGAAAACAAAGAGTAGTAAGCAACTCTGGCATTTTCAACACTTTGTTTATCTATCATCATCTTCCTTTTTTAAAATTTGCTAATGTTCAAATTTTTTTACTTTTAGTACTTTACTACAAAATTACTTAGTTACATTATAAAATTAAAATCTAACTCCAATAATTAATTTTTTCTTAAATATGCTATATTTGAATATTTCTTTTTAATTTTTTCTTTTGCGTGTTGCACATATGATAAATGGGTATTTTGGCATTTTCCTAAAGATTTAAAATTAAATATTAATATTAATAGTTAATTTTAATAAAAATTTTATATAATGCGAAATTTAGCAAAATATAGTTTTTTACCTTAAAGAATAAATTTGTCAAATTTACTAAATTTTTTATCTTTTACTTGCTATATGTTATTTTATTTCTTAAATAAATATTAAATTTTACTAAAATTTACAAAGCGAATTTACACTTTCTAATACAAATTTTATATCAAAATTTACTTTTTAAAACATTTTTTTGATTTATCAAAATTCGCGACTGTATTTTATAAAATACAACGATAAATTTATAAAATACTTTAAATTTTATAAAACCAGATATTTCAAAATACTGTTAAATTTAGAAAACAAATTAAAAATTCCATCTTAGTAAAACTATCAATTAGCCATAAATTTCAAAATTTTGCGCAAAAAATCATCAAAATTTATATAAACAATAGATAAATATCTTTAAATTTATCTTGTTTTAATTTTATTTTGGCATTATTTGCAACTCAGTTGCAAATTAGGAGAAACGATGTTAAAAAGGCTAAATTTAAGCCAAAATTTACTTATCTTTACACTTATGCCACTTGGGCTAAACGCAGAAGTTGTAAAACTAGATGAGATTGTAGTCAAAGCTAAGCCAAACAACTTTAACACCATCTCACGTCAAAAGATAGAAAACTCGCCCACGCTAAATGGCTCTATGAGCGAACTTTTAAAATCAAATCCAAACGTTCGTTTCTCAAACACAAGCACAACTTCACAAAATTTAGGCGATATAAACCCAAGCGATATCAGCATAAACGGGGCTCTAACCTACCAAAATAACTTTATGATAAACGGTTTTAACGTAAACAACGACCTAAATCCGGGCGGCAAACGCTTTGGAACTGGGCAAAATACAACGCACGTAAAAGAGCCAGATATCGGCTCGATTTCACAAGGCATTATGATAGATTCAGATTTAATCGGTAGCATTGAAGTCCTTGATAGCGATGTTTCTGCTAGATATGGAAATTTTATGGGTGGAGTTGTAAATGCAAAAACAAGAGATCCAAAACGCGAATTTTCTGGCAAATTTAGCCTTACTCACTCAAGTAACAACTGGGTTAGCTATCACGTAGAAGATGAAGAAAAATTTAAAAACTCAACTTCGCCAAACGCTCAACCCAAATTTAAAAAAAGCATTGCAAGGGCTAGTTTAGAGGGCTTTGTAACTGAAAATTTTGGCATTATTGGAAGTTATACTCAAGCTTATTCGACAATCCCTATAAAATACGACCCAAAATACTTCAGCGACGCACACGCTAATCAAACTCGCAAAATGCATAGAAAAAATGAGAACTTTTTCTTAGCTGGAGTTTGGTACGTTGGACAACACGTCATACGCCCAACGCTTATTTATACGCCAAGTAGCGCTACGTATCACACTGAGTTTATGAAAGATAGTATATATGATTATAAAAACGATGGATTAATGGGCTCGGTTAAGGTAGAAAGCGCTCTAAATAGCGTTTTGCTAGAACAAAACTTTGGATACTCAAAAATGCAAAGCTCTCGCATAGGAAGCAAAAACTATCAAGCAGCATGGCACCCATCGGCTGTTAAAAACTGGGCAAGCGATGGAGTCGCGCAAGAGGGGACTTTTGCAAGCGTAGAGCAGACTCAAGAAAATTATGAGTATTCATTTGATGCTACTTTTGATGAGATACTTGCTTTAAATCTCTCTCATACATTTAGTTTTGGTGGCGATATATCGCAAAAAAGCGGCACGCTTATCTACAAAGATAGCATTATAGGCGATGGGAGTGCAAGCGAGCTTCATGGAGCTTGCCAAAATGGCGATCCATTGTGCATAAATGATGGCTGGGAACACCCATACGATGATGATACTATCGGAAATGGGCAGTATTTTGATCAAGCTACTAGATATAAAGGAAAAACTAAGAAAAACATCACTTCGTATGGAATTTACGCTCAAGACAAAGTTAAATTTAAAAACCTAACCGCACGTTTTGGACTAAGAATGGATAAAGATACCTTCTTTAACAACACAAATATCGCGCCAAGACTAAGTCTTACTTATGATATTTTTGATGATGAAACCTCTCTTTTAGGATTTGGTGCAAACAGATACTATGGCAGAAACTCCTTTTCTTATGCGCTAGATGAGGGAAAAGAGTGGTTAAAAACCGAGCTTGTACGAAAAGATCAGCTCTCGCCATGGGAGATTAAAAAAGATGATTATAAAGCAAATTACCGCTTTTCTAACCTTAAAACCCCTTACACAGATGAGCTTAGTTTTCGCTACTTTCAAGAGCTTGATTTTCTTAGTTTTGAGTTAAAATACATCATGCGAAAAGACAAAGATGGGATAATGACAACGTGGAGAAGCGTAGAAAACTTAGATCCAAGCACAGATCCAAAATACACAGCAAATCATAGAATTTTAACCAACAACGGAAGAGGCGAAGCTGATGTGGTATCGTTTGCTTTAAGAAACAACGAACCGTTTTATTTCATCGGTGTAAATCATAACTTTGAACTGATATTTGACTATACTAAAATAAAAAGAAATTATAACAGCTACAAAGATACCACACAAGATAAAAAGCGAGGCGATAAAGTCGTGCTAGATGGCAAACTAACGCATAAAAACGATATAGCAAGAGAGGATTTTAACGTGCCTTACTCGCTTAGATTTAACACTTACTCAAGCCTAAAAACCAAACTCGGTCTTGTGCGGATAAACAACTTTTTTAAATTTAACGCAGGATATAACGGTATCAGGTACGCTGGCTTGGATAAAACTTACTGGATAGACAGATACGAAACTAAACATTTTGGCTCAAATTTTATCTGGGATATGCGACTTGGGCTTGACATTTTAGGGAGGAAAACAGATGCGTATTTTATAAATTTAGATATTTTAAATGTGTTAAATCGCAAGGTAAATGTTGGCTCGAATTTTGACTATGATACAGAAAACAGCTCAAGCATTTACGCTCCTGGTCGCCAACTTTGGGTTGAAATCGGAGCTAGGTTTTAGCGGATTTGAGGCTAGGAACTGCGCGCGATTTTGTTTGTGTTTGCTAGATCGTTTAGAGTTAGCAAAGTTGAGTTTTAATAAATTTGTGGTTTTATGCATAAAGTTTTAGCAAATTTGGCTAATTGTAATAATAAAAATTTAAAGAGTTTGTTAAAGCCATGACACGATATTTTAGCAAATTTTATAAATTACGCCACGATTTTTACTGAATTTAGTTAAAGTTGTAGTCCGAGAATTTTTGACAAATTTAGTTATAATTTTACATAAAATTTTGGCAAATTTAGTATAAGTTTTGCATAAAAAATTTAAATAAATTTAGTTAGATTTATAGTATAATGTTAATGAATTTAGATAGCGTTGTAGTATAGGATTTGAGCAAATTTGCTTATAGTTGTAAAATACAATCAACATCTCAAATAAAAAACTACCATTAACTTTGCTATAAATTTAGTTTAGTTAAAATTATAAAAGTTATACTTAAAAAATCAAATTTAAAGGTTAAATCTAATCAATTTTAACCTTTAAGTTATTTTTTCTCGCCATTAAAAGTGATGAAATTTTTATCTTAAAAAACTTATCTTTTCATTTTAATTTAACAACTGCTTTTAAATTTTAAACCAAGTTTTGCAGTGTAAAGCCGGTGCGCTTTTTGATAAACTTTTGAGATGTTATTTTGTAAAAACCTATTTAACGAGCGATTAAATTTAAACTTTTCTTAAACTAAAAAAGCTGTTGAATTTATAAACCTAAAGACTAGATTTTAAAAGCTAAATTTAGCTTTCTTTGTTGCAAATTTTGCAATTACTACGAAATTTAGCCAATTTTTATAGCAATCGCAAAAGTCATTTTTCTATCAAATTTCAAAATTTAACTAATGCCTTTTTTCTTAGAGCCGCGTGGCTGTTTTGTCTAAATGTGCCAAAAGTAACGAAATCAATCCTTTTAATCTTAAAAATTATGAAATTTTAAACAAAATATCATCAAATTTAAGCAAATTTAAAACCATTTTTAGCAGCACTTATAAATTTCTAACCAAAAAAAGATTGTGCGAATTTTTAAGATATTTTCAAATTCTTTCTTTGCTGGTTTTATAGTGTTGTCGCTAGCTAGTTGTGGCGCAAAACCAATCAAAGCATATAGCACCCGACTACAAATTTGAAAAATTAAATTTTATGCAAAAACACTTACTAGAATATAAAACAGATCCAAAAATAAAGATGTTGCGAAAAATCAAACGTAGCTACTAAATCTAAAACTTAAAAATATGCTCAGTGCCAACTCAACCGGCACGCCGTTAGTTTGCGTGGGTTTTGGGCGTGTGTTTAAAGATGAGGATTTGCTAGTAAAGGTACGAAGCGATGGTGCATTTTGTTAGCTGTGATAAAAATCGTTCGCGATAGGCGAGTTTTAAGAAATGTAAATAAACAAGAGTGATATTTATGCTAGATTTTTAACGCAATAAATCGTAGTTTTAGATAAGATAAGCGCAAAATAAGGCGATTAACGCTTTAAGCAAGAAAACCACCTATGAAATCAAAGAGTTAAGTTAGCAAACTTTTTATCTAAAAATTTGCTTTTAAACAAGGATTTGAATTTATAAAATTTTAAGTAAATTTAACCATTAAAATAAGTGTAAATCTCCAAAAAGACTGCAAAATTTACAAATTTAATAGCCTTTTTGCCTATTTATTGTTACAAATTTAAAACAACAGCGGTTAAAAATGGATTAAATTCCGCTTTTTTTAACACTCAAAAAAACATAGTTAAATTTACTTTTTACCATAAACTAACATAAACTAAAATTTAAATTCACAAATCAAAAGCCAAAAGCTCGATTTAAACCATTTGGCTTTTAAAAAGCTTAATTTCTCCTTCTGTACTCTTCATAGCCAAACTCTTTTTTAGCTAGCACTTCGCCGTTTTTATCAACCAAAACCAAATCTGGAAGTTTTATGCCATTAAATGTCGTATTTTTAACTATCGTGTAGTGAATTTGGTCTTCGAAAATCACCCTATCGCCGACTTTTAACTCATGCTTGAATTTATATGTCGCATTTGCGCTATCAAGCCCCATGATATCGCCTGCTAAGCAGGTATTTCCACCAAATCTATAGCTAAAAGCTCCATTCTTGCTCTCGCCACGAACCTCTGGGCGATATGGCATAAGCACGGTATCGGGCATATGAGCTTCGGCTGAAGTGTCTAAAATGGCGATTTTAACTTCGTTTTCTACGATATCAAGCACGCTAGAAACTAAATATCCAGTTTGCCAACCAACCGCCTCGCCAGGCTCTAGATAGACTTCGACGCCGTATTTTGCCTTAAAATTTCGCACCAAATTTATAAGAAGCTTGACATCATAACCCTCTTTTGTGATATGATGTCCACCACCAAAATTTACCCACTTCATCTTAGGCAAATACTCTTTAAACTGCTCTTCAAAGTCCGCCAAAACAAGCTCTAAGCTTTGAGCGCTTTCTTCACAAAGTGCGTGAAAATGAAGTCCAGTTATCCCATCAAGAAGCTCTGGCTTAAAATTTGCTTTTGTTATGCCAAGACGACTAAATTTAGCACATGGATTATACATATCAATAGGCGCGTATGAGCTTTGTGGATTTATCCGAAGAGCGCATTCTACGCCACTTTCAAGAGCTTTTTGGCGGTATTTTTCCCATTGAGAAAAGCTGTTAAAAACAACATGATTTGATAGCTTTAAAATCTCATCAAAATCCTCATCTTTAAAAGCTGGAGAGTATGTGTGAATCTCACCATTTTTTATAAACTCAGCGCCAAATTTCGCCTCATGAAGCCCTGAGCAAGTTACTCCATCAAGGTATTTTTCTACATACGGCATAGCAAAGGAAAATGCAAAGCCCTTTAACGCGCAAAGCACCTTAGCACCGCTTTTTTCGCCAACTTTTTTGAGAAGTTCTAGGTTGCGAACAAGCTTGTCTTCTTCACAAACATAGGCTGGAGTTTTTATATCTTTTACATTCATTACTGCTCCTTTTTGATTTGCTTTATTATATTAGAATTTATAAAATTTTGGCTACAATAAGCAAAAATTTAAAGGAGAAATTATGGTAGAAATCGAATTCTTAGGTCCTATAAACAAAGATAGTTTAAAGCTTGAAGCTAGCAATCTAGCAAATTTAAAAGAGATTTTAAGCAAAGATGAAAGCTTAAAAGAGTGGCTTGAAATTTGCGCTGTAGCGGTAAACGACACGATAGTTTGCTCTCTTGATACGCCTTTGAAAAGTGGCGATAGAATTTCACTTTTGCCTCCTGTTTGTGGTGGTTAAAAGATGAGCTTAGAGCAAGAGATTGAAATTTATAATGGCAGTTTAAATACAGTTGAAATTTATAAAAAATGGTATGAAATTTATCAGTATAAAAACTGCGGGGCTTTGATAACTTTTACTGGAATTGTACGCGAAGAGGGTGGAATTTCGGCTCTTAGCTTTGATATACATAAGCCACTTTTGCAAAGCTGGTTTGAGGGCTGGATACAAAAAGCAAAAAAGCAAAACGCTTACGTTCTTTTTGCCCACGCAAATGGCGATGTAGCCGTGCATGAAAGCTCATATATCGCTGGAGTTGTTAGCCCACAGCGAAAAGTGGCGCTAAGACTTATAAATGAGTTTGTAGAGGATTTTAAGGCGAATGCTCCGATTTGGAAGTATGATGTGATAGAAGGCAAAAGAATTTATGCTAAAAACAGATCGCAAAAGCTCGCTGGTGCGGGAATTTTAAGCTGAGGATACAAGATGTTTCAATCATATGAAGAAAGCTTAGAAATTCTTAAAAAACACACCACCGAGTGGAATAGAGTTGAAAAAGTCGTGCTTACAGAGGCTCTTGGTCGGATTTTAGCTACAGATATCGTAGCAAAAGAAAACTACCCATCTCACGAAACTTCAGCTATGGATGGATATGCTTGTAGGTTTTGTGATTTTGATGGCGTAGAAAACGCAGAGCTTAAACTTCTTGGCGATGTTCCTGCTGGAGCTTTAAAAAATGTTAAGCTAGGAAAAAACGAGTGCATTAAAACCTTCACCGGCTCTTTGATGTGTGAAGACTCAGACACGCTCGTGCCTATAGAAAACGTTTTAGTTAAAGATGGCGTAGTTAAAATAACAAATCCAGTTAAGCGCGGTTTTGCCGTTAGAAAAGTTGGCGAAAGCTATAAAAAAGATGAAGTTTTAATAACCAAAGGAACAAAGCTTAGCTACTCCGAAATCGCCCTTTTAGCAGAGCTTGGCGAGTATCATATAAGCGTTTTTATAAAGCCAAAAATAGCCGTTTTAAGCACTGGAAGCGAGATAAAAGATCTTGGCGAAGCGCTTGAACACGAAGCGCAAATCAGAAGCTCAAACCACGTTGCTATCGCATCTATGGCAAAACTTATGGGGTGTGAGGCGCGGATTTTACCTATCGTAAAAGATGAGCCAAATTTAGTTAAAGAAGCGATAATAAATGGCTTACAAGGGTGCGATATCTTAATCACAACCGGTGGAGTTAGCGTTGGCGACTATGACTTTGTAAAAGGCGCGTTAAACCAAAACTGCGAAGTTATCATAAACGGCGCTGCTATCAAACCGGGTCGCCATATAAAAGTAGCTAAATTTAATGATAAATTTATATTTGCGCTTCCTGGTTTTCCATACTCAGCGATGGTTATGTGCGTTTTGTATGTCAGAGTCTTGCTTGATAGCTTTTTTGGCTCCAAAAGCCACGAGATAAACGCGGTTTTAAGCGAGGATTATAAGAAAAAATCGCCATTTTTAGAATTTGTCGCTTGCAACATAGAAGTAAACCAAAACGGCGTTGTTACGGCAAATTTAAAAGGTAAAAAAGATGGCTCAAGCGCTATTGTAAATAACCTAAATAGCGAGGCTGCCTTGCTTATCGTGCCACTTGAGTTAGATGGATATAAAAAGGGTGATGTGGTTAAAATCTTAAAAATGGTTTAACTAGTTTAAAAAAGTAGTAAAAATTTAGCTAAATTTAACTTTTTACTACTTTTTGTCAAATCAGCGGTTTTATTTGGTAGTATTATCGTGGCAAACTCATATCACAAAGCGCTTAAAACTGGTTAAAATAACCGATGTGTTATAAAAAATTATATAAATTTATTTTAACTAAAAGCGATTTTTCTATATAACTACCTTTTTTAGCGCGAAATTCCTAGTATAAATATTATCTTAAATCAAGACTCAACTCCTTTTATAAAAGCTAAATTTGTTTCTTATCTTAACAAATACCTTACAATTTTAAGCCAAATTTATCAAATTTATAAATTTTAATCTTTTCTTAAACTATATCCGATAAAATCGCTAGATGAAAAATTTAGCATTTCCTATCACAGTCGTTGGACTAACTGTTTTGGCGTTTTTTGTTCCCTCTTTGTTTGTTGGTTTAAAGGGTTATATCACTCCACTTTTAATGCTTATCATGCTTGGCATGGGACTTACGCTTGAATTTGAGGATTTTTATAAAGTCATTAAAAAGAAAAAAGCCTTAGTGGCTGGAGTTTGTCTTCAGTTTATCATCATGCCATTTTTGGCGTTTATCCTTGCAAAAATACTTGGCTTTTCAAACGAACTAACCATAGGTATGATGTTAGTTGGCGCCGCAGCTGGTGGGACTAGCTCAAATGTTATCACATATCTTGCCAAAGGCGATGTTGCGCTTTCTGTTAGTATGACTTTTGCTTCGACTCTGCTTTCGATTGGGCTAATGCCTTTTTTAACATGGATTTACATCGGCGAAAAGATAGATGTGCCGGCTATGGATATGTTTATAAGCCTTGTTAAAATCATCTTAATCCCCATAGGTTTAGGCGTTGTTATCAACAGATTTTTTTCTAAATTTGTTAGCAAAATCTCTGCCGTGCTACCAATTATCTCTATGGGTGGGATTGTTTTTATCGTTGCTATCGTCGTAGCGCTTAACCATAAAAACATCCAAACCGTTGGCGCTTGGATATTTGTAGCTGTTATCTTACACAACATTTGTGGGTATTTGCTAGGATACATAGCGGCAAAAGCGTTAAAATTTGATGAAAAAACTGCTAGGACTATAGGCATCGAAGTCGGTATGCAAAACTCTGGGCTAAGCGTTGCTTTGGCTATTAAGTATTTTACGCCTTTAAGTGCGCTACCAGGCGCGATATTTAGCGTGTGGCATAACATCTCAGGCTCGCTTCTTGCATCTTACTGGAGCTCTAAAAAGGTATAAATTTAAAGCTAAATGGCTGATTAAATTTATGCTTTTAAGCTTAAATATGCGTAAAATCAAAGGCTAAATTTCCATTTTAGAATTTCTGACAAATTTTATAAATATTTGCATTTAGCACTTTAAAAAACTGTTTTTGGCTAAATTAATTTAACTTTTCTAGCCAAATTTACAAAAATCTTTTACCGCAATTATGACTAAATTTATTTAAATTTCTTGTGCAAAACCTACATAAATTTGCTAAATCTTATGCAAAATCGCAACTAAACTAGCTAAATTCTCACGCCGCAAATGTGGCAAATTTATTTAAATATTTTATTATTAACAAAAACATTTTTATTTTAGATAATTTTTCGTAGTATAAAAATTAATAAAATTTAAAAATTTTGGATAGAAATTTATAAAATAGCGCAAAAACCGTTTGACAAAGATGGCTTTATTTACCATCTTTGCATTTATCTGTGGTTATCTTTGCGACTCTTTTGCCGCGGCTGCGTTTTGCTGGTTAACGTATTTTACTAGGTTATTTAGCATATTACAACCATTTGCGTTTCCAAGATCACACGAGAGTTTATATAAATTCGCTGCACTTTGGAAGTTTTGCCCAACACCTTGCCCCACTTCAAACATCGCGCCTAAGTTACTGCACGCGATTGATTGTTTGTTATCGCACGCATGAACGTATAAATCAACAGCCGTTTTAAAATTCTGCTCAACTCCAAGTCCGTTTTGGTACAAGTATGCTAAGTTGTTGCAAGCTAGCATGTTTCCAACATTGCACGAGCTAGCGTAAAGTTCTGATGCGACTTTAAGATTTTGCTCGACTCCAAGCGCATTTTGATATAAAAATGCTAAGTTGTTACAACCTTGTGGATCACCGTTACTGCAAGCTTTTAAGTATACTTCATGCGTTTTTGCTAAGTTTTGAGTAACTCCAAGCCCATTTTGGTATAAAACGCCAACGCTGTTGCAAGCAAACGAGTTGTTGTTATCGCAAGAACGCTCATAAAATTTCGCCGCTTTAGTTAAATTCTGTTCAACTCCAAGCCCATTTTGATACATCGAAGCTATGTTGTTACATGCTAAAATTTCATCTTGAGCGCACGCTTTTTCGTAGTAAATTTCAGCTTTTTTAGCATCGGCAGTCTCTCCAAGTCCATTTTGATACATAAAGCCTAAGTTGTTACAAGATGTAGCGCTACCTTTATCACAACCCTTTTTAAAGTAATTCATCGCCTCATATAAATTCGGTTTTTCACCATCTTTTGGCTCTAGTAGCTTAAGTCCGATTTGAAAACATTTCTGACTTTTACCAAGACTGCATAAAAGTTTGTCACTAAAAACATCGTTAAAATTTACACGCGAGTATAAAATATAACCAAACATAGCCAAAACACACACGCAAAGGACTACTATAATTTTTTTCAAATCAACTCTCCAAAAAGATTTTTTCATATTATATCATTAAAATTTTGCATATATATAAAATTCTTATCACAAAAGCAAAAAACTATAACGAGTGCGTGAAATTTATAAGCTACTTATTTGTAAAATTAAGATAAAATAACGCTCATTTAAGGCTTACATAGGAGAATTCATGTCTAGGATAGATAAAATTTTAAGAGTTGGCGTTGGACTGGCGATTTTAGTCATTTTCGGGCTTATAGCTCCGACGTGGTGGGCTCTTATAGGGCTTTTTCCGTTGGTTACTGGAGTTAGTGGTTTTTGTCCTATTTATAAAATTCTTGCTAAATTTAACCCATCTTCTAAAAAAATTAACTCTTAGGCTCTGCTTTAAATTTTGTAAAAATACTATAAATTTGCTATCAAAACTCCAGCATAACAAGCAAGCACCGATAAGCTAACGTTTAAAATAACATTTAACCCAAAGCTTGTAAAATTTCCACTTTGTAAAAGCAAAATATTTTCATAAGCAAAGGTTGAAAATGTCGTTAAAGCCCCTAAAAAGCCAGTTACTAAAAGGCTTCTTAGCTCGCTATTTATCACAAATTTATCACTTAGCGTCATAAAAACGCCGATTAAAAATCCACCCATAACGTTTACAAAAAGTGTGCCAAAAGGAAGTGTGTAAGGCAGAATTTTAAAACAAATTTGTGTTATCACAGCTCTTAAAATCGCGCCAAAAAACCCACCAACTCCAACTAAAAGCAACATCTTAAAGCTTGTCATAAACTTCTTGCATATCTTTTCTTAAATCCTCATACCACGTAGGACTTGTCGTATCTATCACATCTAAACAAGCCACCTTTACAACGCCTGAGTTTAAGGATATATTTTTAGCGTCTAAAAGCTTAAGAGTGTCTTTTAAAACGATTGGCTGAACCTTTAAATTTAGCTTTTGAATCGCTACTTTTGCACCATCTTGAAATTTCAAAAGCTTCTCGCCGCGCCCTCTTGTCCCTTCTGGAAACATCGCTATAACGCGCCCATTATCTACTCTATCTTTTATATCTCTTACTAAACTTACGATGCTTCTAGGGTTTTTCCTATCTACAGCTATCATCTTTGGAAGAGTTAAAATTTTACCTAAGATAAAAATCTCTCCAATCTCTTTTTTCGATACCCACGCTAAATTTTTTGGATAAATGTCTTCTAAGATAATAATATCAAGCATGCTTCTGTGATTTATCAAAATGATGTTGGCGTCTGGGTCAAATTCGCCTATTTGCTCTACTTTATAGCCGATGACAAGCTTTTGAAATTTAGCCCAAATTTGCCTGCATTTGTGGTTGGCTTTACGAAAAATAGCCATAGAAACAACTACTAAAAATATACTAATTACACATATTATAAAGTATAAAACGCCTCTAATTTTGTTCATTTTTGACACCTAAAATTTTATATAAATTCTCTTTATTTGTAAGCTTCGAGTTGTATTTTACTACAAAACCATCGCCTTTTTGATAACTTTCAATAAAGCCTTTTTGTTCGTTTAAACTAGCAAAATCTAATCCCCTAGCCTCATCTTTACTAAAATATATATTTTTAAACAGCGCTGGATTTGTTAGCGTAATCAAAAGCAAAAACCAGATAATGCCTATAACTGCGATAAGCATAGCAAGTTCATGTATGCCAAATTCACTCATCATAAAGCCACCAAAAACGCCACCTATAAAGCTTCCAAAATACCCAGCAGAGTTAAACACACCCAAAACTACGCCTTTTTGGTTAGACTTTGCAAATTTTGAAGCGCAGCTTTGCATGATTGGTTCGTGCATGTTAAATCCTATAAAAAACAGCACCACACCTACCATAAAGGCAAATTTCGTATCAACAACTGCAAAAATGGCGTATGAAAGTATGAAAAAAACGATTCCTAAAAGCAAAATTTGCTTACTAAGCCCACGTTTTTCGCCCACAGCTCCAGCAAATCCCATAGCCAAAAAGCCAAAAACCATCGCCACGCTATATACTTTATAAAGATGATTTTCAGGGTATCCCATTGAATTTACTAGCACGATTGGTATGGCTAAAAACGCCATTGTCATAAGCATCTTTTGAAAAAAGTTTGTTAAATTCATCAAACTTAAGTCTTTATCGCTTAAAATCTCGCTTAATGGAACGTTTTCTTGAAAAGATTTTATCTTGACCTCTTTAGGAACAGCTGTGTAAAGTAGCACTATACATAAAACCGTTAAAGCTGTGCTAATGTGAAAAAGGCTAGCAAGTCCAAATTTATCACTTAGAATCGGGCTTAAAACCATAGAACTAGCAAAAGCAACCCCTATCATCGCGCCCATTATAGCCATAGCTTTTCCGCGCTCTTCTTCTTTTGTAAAGTCGCTTATCATCGCAGTTGCCACAGCTCCAATCGCACCACAGCCTTGCAAAAATCTACCAAAAATCATCATATAAATATCATTTGTAAACCCGCATATCAGCGACCCAACTATAAAAATCGCAAGACCGATAAACATCGTATGTTTTCTGCCTATTTTGTCGGATAAAAGTCCAAAAGGAACTTGAAAAATCATCTGCATAAGCGCATAAATTCCAATCAAAACTCCCACTAAAACTTCATTTGCTCCTGGAAATTTCAAAGCATACAAGCTAATCACTGGCAAAAGTATAAAAAGCCCAAAAAAGCGCGTTGCAACGACAAAAGATAGAGATAAAACCGTCTTTAGCATATAAATTTATCCTTTTTTAAAAAGAGTAATTTTATCATAATTAGCTTTAACTTATAACAAATTTGAAATTTTTACCTAAATTTCTGCTAAAATAACGAAATTTATCAAAAAGGTTTAAAGTTGAAAATCGTTCTAGCAACAAGCAACAAAGATAAGGTAAAAGAGATAAAAGAGTTCTTTGAAGAATACGAAATTTACGCACTTAGCGAGATTATGCAGCCGTTTGAAATCATTGAAGATGGCACAACTTTTCAAGAAAATGCCCTTATTAAAGCGCGCGCTGTTTTTGCAAAACTTAGCGATGAGCAAAAAGGCGAATTTATCGCTCTTAGCGATGATAGCGGTATTAGCGTGGATGCACTTGATGGAGCACCTGGAATTTACTCTGCGCGTTTTAGTAGCGATATCGTGCCACATCCAACCGATGAAAGTAACCGCGCAAAACTGGCCTGTGAACTAAAAAAGCTAAACTTAACTCAAAGTAAAGCTCACTATACCGCAGCAATCGCGGTTGCGAGTAAATTTGGCGAGTTTGTAGAGTGCGGATATATGCACGGAGTTGCTATCGATAAGGAGCGCGGGAAGAATGGGTTTGGGTATGATTTTATGTTTATCCCTGATGGGTTTGATAAGACTGTCGGCGAGCTTGACTTAGCAACCAAACTTGCGATTTCTCACCGCTCAAATGGACTAAGAGCGATAAAACCAGTGCTTGAGATGTTAAAAGAGAAATTTAAAGGATAGATTTAGAATAATATTTTGACAACTATTAGATTTTAAAGATATAAATTTTGATTTATTATAAATGGATAGTTAGGTATAGCTTAAATTTAAAGATATAAAATTTCTATTTTATATAAATTCCTAGTTATAAAACTAAGCTTATCATTTTTTTATAGCGCTTAAATTTAGTCCACGCAAATTTCTTAGCCCCAAAAGGTAAGAAATCCGCGTGATGTTTTAAATATTTTATTTTGTGCGTTTGCAAATTTTACGTTTTTTGATAGCTAAATTTTGCCTATTTATCTGAATTTAGCTTTGGAAATTTGCTTACATAAACCTTTTTGTTTCCTTTTATACTCGCTTTTTACGCTTAACTTTTGCTAAAATATTTTAGCACGAGTAAATTTGTTTACTACTCTTGTTTGTGAGCGTATTTGGCGTTAAACTCATCTGTTTTACCTTCAACTAAAAGCTTGGCTTGTTCTACCCACTCTTCGCGGTAAATTCGACCTTTAAACGCTAAGTATCCATCGACCCATTCGATATTTTCTTTGTTCCAATTAGCGATTTGCTCAAATTTATAAATTCCAAGTGCGTTTAAGGACTTTTCGATGACATTTCCAATACCTTTAATCACTTTTAAATCATCTGGCGCAGTATCTGCTAAATTTAGAGCAACTGGCTTAAACTCATCATTTATAGCTATTTTTTCAGCACAAATTTCGCCACTTTGGCACGTTTTATCATCATCGCAAATTTTATCGCTAGAACAACTTTTATCTTCGTGGCTATGACAACCGCAACTTTGCTCATCTTTATGCGCGTCGCAATTGCAACTTTCATCGTGACAACAACTTTCATCTTTATCGTGGCAACAACAACCGCATTTTTTGCATAATTTGCAAGCTAAAAAACCTAAAATAAATCCCAAAATCGCCGCTATAATCAAACAAATCAACATTTTTGATGCTATTAAAAACATTATTTCTCCCTTATCTTAAATTCAACTCGTCTATTTTTTTGTTTATTTGCCTCGTTTGTGTTTGGCGCTATCTCTTTTGTATCGCCATATCCGATTGTATCTATTCTAGCGCTATCTATGCCACTTTTTATAAGATACTCTTTAACGCTATTTGCTCTATCTAGGCTTAGCTTTTTATTAAATTCCGCATTTCCATCACTGTCTGTGTGACCTTCGATTGTAAGGGATAGCTCTGGATTTTCTTTTAAAAGTGCAGCAATCGAATCAAGCAGCGAAGAAGAGTCTGCTTTTAGCGTTGCTTTGGCGGTTTGAAACTCTATAACCTTGCCATAAAGCAGCTCATAAATCTCTTTTTTTGCCACTTGTTGTGCGGTTGTAGCCTCTTTTATAGAGATGTTATTTTGAAATTTAACCCCATTTTGGTTAAGAACGGAAGAAATTTCATCGATTGCCTTTTGGCTTAGCGCCTCGCCTTGTAGTAAAAACTCGCCATTTTCATAGCTTAGTTTGCCATCTTCTATATTTGTTGCGAAGTAGTAGCTTAGGCTTTTTAGCACCTTTTGCCACTTTTTATCATCAGCTTCAATATCAAATTTAACACCATCTTTTTTAACCGGTGAGTAAAATTTACTCAAAGCCAAAATCGTTTCATCTAGGCTCTCTTCAGAGCTAAAAATTCCACTAACGACCATTTCTGAGCTATTTTTGCTAACAAAGTTGCTTGAGATAAAAGTGCGTTTTGGGCTGACTTTATTTATGGTGATGTTTTGTGTTTGGCTTTCTTGATTAAGCATTGTATGAATTTTTGGTGCTTTGGTAAATATGCAAATAATTATCAAAAGCAACAACAAAATCGCCGTAAGCACAGCTAGAAAAATCACTCTTTTTCTATTTTCGTGCGAGTTGTTTGTATCCATCTCTCCTCCTTTTTGGTTTTGCTATTTTAAAGCAGTTAATTTAACTATCTCTTTAACCACTTCGCTTGAAGCGCGAAGGGATTTAACTGGCAAATACTCATATATCGAGTGGAAGTTGTGCGCTCCGGTAAAAAAGTTCGGGCAAGGCACGCCTTTTTGAGAAATTACTGCGCCATCGTATCCACCACGCATAGGTTTTATATCTGGTATTATACCTAAATTTGCAAAAGCTTTTTTTACTGTTTTAATAGCCGGTGCATTATCGTTGTTTAGGTAGTTATAGACATTTTTGTATCTATCATTTAACTTTATTGCTACTCGCCCATCTCCCCAAAGTTTAGCGCACACACCGGCTAAATCTTGCAAAAACTGCATTCTTTGCTCATATTTTTTCTCATCAAATTCTCTTACATCTAGCTTTAAAACAGTTTTTGCAGAGTTTCCAGCTAGCTCTTTAACCCAAAAATATCCCTCTTTGCCATCTGTATACTCTGGAGCTTCGCCATTAGGAAGCATAGAGATAAATTTATGGGCTAGCAAAAGTGAGTTTACAAGCTTTCCTTTTGCGTTCATCGGATGGGCTGAAACGCCTTTAAATGTAACTGCTGCGTCTCCTGCGTTCCAGTTTTCATAGATTAGCTCGCCTATGCCACAACAGTCCAAGCAATACCCAAAATCAGCCCCAATCTCGCTTATATCAAGCGCTTTTGCACCAAGCAGACCTTGCTCTTCATCTGGCACAAAGCATACTACGACATCGCCGTGCTTGACATCTGGGTTTTGTGCGAAAAATTGCATAGCATTTATAATGCTAGCGATGGCTGCTTTATCATCAGCTCCAAGCAAACTCGTGCCATCAGTTGTGATAATCTCATCGCCGATGTAGTTTTCAAGCTCGCTAAATTCGCTCTTTTTAAGATAAATTCCAAGCTCTTCGTTTAAGCAGATATCGCCACCTTCATACTTTATGATTTTAGCTTTTGTGTCGTTGCTTTGCTCCAAGCTTGTATCCATATGGGCGAAAAAGGCTACGGTTGGGACTTTATAGCTTAAATTTGATGGTAAAACTGCGGTTGTTATTGAGTTTTCTCGCCTTTTGACATCTTTTAGTCCAAGCGCTTTTAACTCGCTTTCAAGCAGCTTTGCAAGTTCCATTTCTGCTGGATTTGAGGGCATTATGCCGTTTGCGCCATTTGCTTTGTTTGTCGTGGTGTTGATTTTAGTGTAATTTATAAATCTCTCTACTATATCCATAATCTATCCTTATATATAAATTTATTTTTATGAGTTTTTAAAATGTAAGTTAAAAATTTGAGCGTTTTTAAGATATAATTTACGCATTTCATACCTGCTTTAAATTTAAAGTAAGAGTTAAATTTATTTAATTTAAACCTGTTTAAAATTATACTTCAAAAAGGTTTAATATCTTTATAAATTTAAAAACTAAAAAAGAGTTTTTTAAGTTTGTAGAATTTGGTTTAAGGGTTAAATTTATGTTTGGTAAAGAGTAAATTTGGGTAAAAATTAATATAAATTTTGGTTTAAATTTATAGTTAATTGCTTAAATTTAAACCAAAAAGTGGTAAATCTAGGTTTAATCTACCACTTTATAGCGCAGTTTAATCCTCTTTTGGATACTCTTTGCACTCGTTTTTAGCTATCTCTCTACTTATCTTATAAGCGCAAAATTTTGGTCCACACATCGAGCAAAACTCAGCGTCTTTAAAGACATCTTGAGGCAAGCTCTCATCGTGATATTCGCGCGCTCTTTCCTCATCAAAACTAAGCGCAAACTGCTCGTTCCAGTCGAAGTTATATCGTGCGTCACTCATCGCGTGGTCTTTTTCTATCGCGCCAACTCTTTTAAGTGCGACATCTGCTATGTGAGCTGCGATTTTATGTGCGATAATGCCCTCTCTAACATCTTTTGCATTTGGTAAGCCAAGGTGTTCTTTTGGTGTGACATAGCAAAGCATACTCGCTCCACAATACGCCGCCATCGCCCCACCAATCGCACTTGTGATATGATCATATCCAGCGCCGATATCTGTAGGAAGCGGTCCAAGCACATAAAATGGCGCGTCATTGCAAAGCTCTTGCTCTAGCTTCATGTTATACTCAATCTCGTTAAATGGCACATGTCCAGGACCTTCTATCATCACTTGAACATTTTTTTCATACGCTTTTTTTGCCAACTCGCCAAGCACTTTTAGCTCGCTAGTTTGGGCTTTATCTGTTGCATCATATAAACAACCTGGACGCAAACTATCGCCTAAAGACAGCGCCACGTCGTATTTAGCGCAAATTTCAAGGATATCATCAAAGGCTGAATAAAATGGATTTTCTTTATGATAGTGCATCATCCAAGTTCCCATCAAACTACCGCCTCTGCTTACTATGCCCATTTTTCGCTTAGCAACAAGCGGCATAAACTCTAGTTTAAATCCAGCGTGAATCGTAAAGTAACTAACGCCTTGAATGGCTTGTTTTTCAAGCACATCAAGCATAGTTTTTATATCTAAATTCTCGATTTCGCCAACATCATGTATGATTTGATACATCGGAACTGTTCCGATAGGAACGCTAGAATGGGATATCAAAGTTCGCCTAATCGCGTCTAAATCCCCACCAGTGGATAAGTCCATAACCGTATCAGCGCCGTATTTTATAGAAATTTCAAGCTTTTCTAGCTCCTCTTCTACACTACTTGAAATACTTGAAGAGCCGATATTTGCGTTAATCTTGCACTTTGAAGCGCGACCGATTGCCATGGGAACTAGGTTTGTGTGATTTATGTTTGCAGGGATAATAAGCCTTGCTTTTGCTATCTCGCTTCTTACAAATTCAGGCTCTAGGCGCTCGATTTTAGCCACATATTCCATTTCGGGCGTGATAATACCAGCTTTTGCGTAGTAAAGCTGAGTGGGAGTTTTATCAGTTTTTCTGTTTTCGCACCAAATTTTTCTCATCAAAGTCCTTTTACAAAAAATTGGGTAAATATAGCATTATTTCTTATAAACAAACCTTTATAAATTTTATAAGGTGATAAATTTAGTAGATTTTTATCTTATAAATTTATCGCTGGTTTTATAACGCATATAGATAAAGAAAAGTTTTTTGGTGTAAATTTCAAATTTTATAGAGAAAATAGTGCAAAAAGTCTTAAATTTAAGCTATACAGTTATGATTATTTACGCTTATTTTAAAGATTTAAATTTTAGTATAAAATCTTCTAGTATGAATTTTGGTGCGAATTTATCTTAAATTTAAAAGTAGTTTTTAATACTGTTTTGTAGTTTGTGTAGTTTATTTAAATAATTTCTATTTTGCATATTAAATTTAAGGCTAAATTTATTTAAGTTAATAAATTTGCTTACGGATTTGACAGAGTAAAAGTGGTAAATTTATCTTATTTACCACTTTAAAGCACCTAAATTTACTTAACTAGTGCGAACTAAGAATCTAGCCTTTTAAATTTAGCTAAATTTAAAGAATTTAAACCTCATACCTTTGTCCTGGTTTCATCTCTATTATCTCCCACGGAAGCCCTTGTTTGTTTAGCTCATCCATAAATGGCTTAGCATCAAACTGCTCCATGTTAAACACGCCTTTACCACTCCAAATGCCCTTTGCAACCATCATCGAACCTATCATCGCAGGAACGCCAGTTGTGTAGCTAACCGCTTGTGCGCCAGTCTCTGCAAAGCACGCTTCATGGTCGCAAACGTTGTATATATAAACTTGACGCTCAAGCCCATCTTTTAGCCCACGAATCACGCAACCGATGTTGGTTTTGCCCTTTGTTCTTGGTCCAAGAGAAGCTGGATCTGGAAGAAGTGTTTTAAGAAACTGAATCGGCACGATTTTTACACCATTATGCTCAACTTCATCGATGCGTAGCATTCCTACGTTTTCAAGGCATTTCATATGCGTTAAATAGCTTTGTCCAAAGGTCATAAAAAAGCGAATTCTCTTAAGCCCTTTGATGTTTTTAACTAAGCTCTCAAGCTCCTCGTGATACAAAAGATAGCTATCTTTTACGCCAACGCGCGGATAATCCCACTTAAACATTATCTGCATAGGCTCAGTTTCTATCCACTCGCCAACGCCTTTATCGTTTTTTTGCCAGTATCTGCCTTTTGCGCTAACTTCTCGTAAATTTATCTCTGGGTTAAAATTTGTTGCAAAGGCGTATCCGTGGTCGCCTGCGTTACAATCAAGTATATCGATCTCATGTATCTCATCAAAAAGATTTTGTTGTGCGTAGGCGCAAAAGACATTTGTAACGCCTGGATCAAAGCCGCTTCCAAGAAGTGCCATCGTGTTTGCGTTTTTAAACTCGCCATCTTTTGCCCACTGAAGTTTATACTCAAATTTCGCCGTATCTGGATGCTCGTAGTTTGCGGTGTCGATGTAGGGAATTCCAGCTTTTACGCACGCATCCATAAGTGTTAAGTCTTGATAAGGAAGCGCTACATTTAAAAGCAAATCAGCTTTTGTTTTTTTGATAAGTTCTACAACCGCGTCTGTATCATCAGCGTCGATTTTAGCGGTAGAAATCTCTACGCCAAGGCGCTCTTTGATAAATTTAGCTATTGCATCGCACTTACTTTTGGTGCGACTTGCTAGGGTTATGTTTGTAAAAACTTCGCTGTTCATAGCGCATTTTACGGTAGCTACTTGACTAACGCCACCAGCTCCGATGATTAAGATATTTGCCATTTGATATCCTTGTGATTAAATTTATGTATTTTAGCAAAAAATGGATAAAAGTTGAGAGTCTTACAAGAGGGATATAAATTTTTTAAATGATTTTATCAAAAAATTTCTTTAAGTTTTAAGTTAGCGCTCGGTGTTTAAAATACAAAAAAAGATGAGTTTTAAAAGCTAAATTTAGACTAAGCTTTATGGAAAATGGGCATTCTAAGAATTACGCTTAATATAAATTTAAGCTTTTATAGCTAAATTTAACTTCTGCTTTTGGCTTTAAAATTTTATTTTTTATATTAAATCGAAGAAATTTTACGAAAAACAAGTTTAAATTTACCTATTATTTGCTAAATTTAGATTTTAAAAATATCTATGACAAGGAAGAATATGGTTGAAACATCTATAATGGAGTTTAAATTCGCTTTTTTTACTATGCTAAAAAACCTAAATGACGGCAGCGTGGTTATCACGCTTGATTTTTACGCTACGCTTTTGTGTATTTGTATCGTTTTGTTAATCGGAACAGTTATCACAAACAAGTCCAAATTTTTATATAAATACGATATCCCAGTGCCTGTAACTGGCGGTTTGATTGCTGCGATACTGTTTTTTGTGCTTGATGTCACTTTTGGTGTGAGATTTGCTTTTGAAAGTAGTATAAAAGATCCGTTTATGCTTATGTTTTTTACATCAGTTGGGCTTGGCGCAGACTTTGCAAGCTTGAAAAAGGGCGGTAGACTTCTTGTGCTTTTTGGCATTGCGGTTTGCTGTTTTTTATTCGTCCAAAACTTCATCGGCGTAGCTGTCATGAGCGTAATGGGAGAAAATCCACTTTTAGGCTTATTAGCAGGTTCGATTACGCTAAGTGGCGGGCATGGAACGGGCGCTGCTTGGAGCGATGTGTTTATGCAACCTCCATATAACTTTATGGCGGCAAAAGAGATAGCTATGGCGAGTGCGACTTATGGACTAATCGCAGGCGGTCTTCTTGGAGGGCCTGTAGCACAACATCTAATAAGAAAATTTAGTCTAAAACCAACCGAGAAAAACTATGAAGGAACGGTTAGCGATGAGGTCTTTTCAGAGCCTGGCAAACAGCGCCTAATCACATCAGAATCTTTCGTAAAAAGCCTTGGGTTGTTTGCTTTTGCGATGTTTATAGGCACAACTATAAGCTATATGACAAAGGGCACGGCGATTACGCTGCCGACTTTTGTTTGGTGTTTGTTCTCTGGAATTATTATAAGAAATTTATTTTCATACTTAAATATCCATCAAATTTTTGATAGAGAAGTTGGAGTTATAGGAAATGTGAGCTTGTCGCTTTTCTTGGCAATGGCGATAATGACTCTAAATTTAGTCGAACTTACAAAACTAGCAGTTCCTTTGACTGTGCTTTTGGCTATCCAAACGGTTGCGATTATTCTTTATGTAAGATATGTTACATTTAAAATCTGCGGAAGTGACTATAATGCTGCTTGTATGGTGGCTGGACACTGTGGTTTTGGTATGGGCGCTACACCAACTGCGATAGCAAACCTACAAGCTGTAACAAACCACTTTGGACCTTCTAGAATCTCATTTATCATAGTGCCTGTTATGGGCGGATTTTTCGTAGATATCGCAAATGCTTTGGTTTTAAAACTGTTTTTGTTTTTACCTATGTTTGGGTAAGCTTTTTAAAAAATCTAGGCTTTTTATCATGCTCAATGCATGGTAGAAAGTCTATGTTTGAGCAAATTTATACAGCCGCTACGCTTTGGCGGTTTCTAAATTTAGACAATTTGTTTGATTTTACTAAAATATTTTTTAATATTAAAATGTAAAATTTCTTCTATAAATAACAAAAGCGCCTTGTGTTTTGCTAAAATGCTTCCAAGCTTAAAAAACTAAAATCATATGATAAATTTATCCGTGCGCTAAGGTTTGTTTTAATAAATTTGTTTAGTTTATGGTATTTGGCAAATTTCTATCTTGGTAATTTTACAAATTTATTAAACATTATGCTTAAGATTTTACTAAATTTAGATAGCTTGATAGTTGTTGTGATAATCTTGATAATAATGTTTTTATATTTTAAGTTATAATTTCTTTTAAATTTATATAGTATAATTAAGTTAAATTGTATTACAATTAAAAATATGCAATGGTGTATTAACTGTTTTTATGCGAAATAATTCAGTTTTTAAAATAATTGTTATTTTTAATTGATATATAAAACATATAAATTTAAGCAAAGGCGCTATTTGCCAATTGTTCTTTAATATTTCAAACATACAAAATAAAAACCCTGTCGTAAAATCTAGATATAAATATATTGCTAGTGCAATTACACAAAAATTAAAGTGATTATCAATAGTTTTAAAAATAGATAAATTTTAATACACAAACAAGGAGGATATATGAAACAATACCTTTATGGAGCAAGTATAGGTGGAATTCAGAAGTATATTTTTAAGACAAATGATTTGCGTTCGATTGTGGGCGCTAGCGAATTGGTAAAAAGTATAAATGAAGAGATTAAATTAGAAGAAAAAAATATCATAATAAATGCAGCTGGAAATATTAGATTAGTTTTTGATGAAAATAAACTTGATGAGCTCAAAAATTTAGTCTTAACTTTTCCAAAAAGAATTATGCAAAAGAGATTTGGCATACACATTTTTCAAGCAATCATAGAATTTGATGATAAAATTAATTTTATGAGTGCTCTTCAAGAGCTTGAAAAAGCTCTAGCTATTCAGCAAAACAAGCATCAAATTCCGCTTGATTTGACACCATTTTTTGTAAAAATAGAACCAAAAAGCGGTCGTGGAATGGTTATAAAAGATAGCAAGATTGTTGAAAATCATGATAAAGCAACATTGCAAAAATTAGAAAAATATAAAGAAATATATCAAGAGAAAAACTTGGAAATCCCTAAAAATGGTAAAAAGAAAACTGCTATCATACACGCAGATGGCAACTCTATCGGCACAAGAATAGGCTCAAAAATAAAAAGCCCAGAAGAATATAAAAAATTCTCTCAAAATCTTGAAAAGGCAACGAAAGAAGCTTTTAAATCAGCCAATAAAAGCACTTATAGTATTAGAGAAATTATACTTGGCGGTGATGATATGAGTATAATCTGCGATGCGAATATAGCTTTGGAATTTACAAGAGACTTTATTGTTGCTTTTGAAAAAAATACAAAAAAGTATTTAGAAGAAGATATAACAATGTGCGCTGGCATAGCCTTTTGCAACCATAAATTTCCATTTCACTACGCTATAAATTTAGCAGAGCAGCTTTGTAGCTTTGCAAAGAAAAACAGCAAAGCTATAGATAAAAAATCCCCTCCTTCAAGCCTGATGTTTTATAATACTCAAAACTCTAGTTTTGATGATTATGAGTTACAAACTATACCACAAGAGCTGTGCTTACAGAATAATGAAGAGGAAATCTTTTTAAATTTTGGTCCATATTTTTTAACAAAACAAGATGAATTTAGCACTATTGATGATTTTTTGGAAGTAGCCAAGATGTTAAAAACCGATGCCTCTCCACGTACAAGGCTTAGAGATTATCTTACTATTTTAGGTCAAAACTCATACGAGGCCAAAGAGCAATTAAGTAGAATAAAACAAATTTTGCAACTAAAAAATAAATTTGATATCGACGAATTTGAAAAAAGGCTTAAAAATCTAAATGCTAAATTAGAGTTTGAAGCACCATTTCTTATGCGAAATAACGCTAAATTTACACCCTTTCACGAATTGATTTCATATATTTCTGTTATAGATGAGGAGAGATGATGGCAACTTTAAAATACAGAGTGACTTTTTTTGATTTTTGGCATTTAAATAGCGGAGTTGGCTCTGGAGCTCTATTTGACAACACAGTAGTAAAAGATCAAGAGCTACCATATCTGCCAGGCAAAACAATCAAAGGATTGCTTAGAGAAATTTGCACTTTATTAGACAAAGAAAAATCAAAACATATATTTGGAGAAAAAGACAACACTCAAGCTAAATCATACTTTTCAAACGCTACTTTAAAACCGGAACAAATCAAATACCTAAAAGCAAATCCTAGTCTTATAAAATACCTTTTTTCTCATATTACTCAAACAAGGATAGATGAGAAAGGAGTAGCTGTAGATAATAGTCTTCGAACAACTGAAGTAGTTATCCCACTCGAACTTTTCGGAGAGATAAAGTGTGATAGCAATGATACAGAACTCATCACAAAAGGACTTAAATCTATAAAGCAAATAGGACTTAATAGAAATAGAGGACTTGGCAGATGCCAAATAGAAATTGTAAAGGATGAAAATGACAACTAAATACTATAAATGTGATTTTATAAGCGATATAGTTTTAAAAGGCTCGTCAAATACACAAGGAGATATTGTTAAATTAGATTTTATTCCTGGAAATAACTTTTTGGGTATTGTTGCAAAAAATTACGCTAAATTTAGTAATCCCATAGATGTTTTTCACTCACAAAAAGTTAAATTTGGCGATGCGCATATGCTTATAGAGAACAAACTAAGCTATAAAATTCCATTATCTTTTCATAGTGTAAAGCTTGCGGATGAAAAAATAAATAGAATCCACTTGAGTGATGATGATGAAGTTAGATTCAAAAAAGAGCAAAAACAATTAAAGCAAATAAGAAATGGATATATAAATACTGATTTTAATCACACTCAGCCAGAATTTACATACTCACAAAAATCTTCTTATGACGCCGAAAATAGGCGGAGCAAAGATAGTACAATGTTTGGCTATAGCGCTCTTAAAAAAGGTACTAGTTGGGTATTTAAAATAATATATGATGATGACAATAAAATTAAACAAATAGAAGAATTTTTACTTGGAAAACAGCTGCTTGGTAAAGCAAAAAGTTCAGAATACGGAAAAGTTTATATATCTAAATTTGACACAAAAGAAGAAATTCCTACATTTAAAAGCAATGATGAGATTAGTTATATTTATGCCAAATCTCGATTAGCTCTTTTTGATGAGTTTGGGACACCTTTAGCATTAGAAAAAGCATCTGATTTAGGGTTTAAAAGTGGTGAGATTTGTTTTGAAAAAAGCTATATTAGAAGTGGTAATTACTTTCCTAGAAACGGTGCAAAACAGAGTTATGAAATGTGTAGGTTTTATATCGAAAAAGGAAGTGTCATAGCGATAAAAGGGCTTAGCGAAAATGAAAAAGAGACTAAATTTGTAGGTAAATTTCAAAACGAAGGTTTTGGTGAGATTATCATAAATCCTAGTTTTTTAAAGAATAAAGAAATAAATTTAAAAGAGTTGAAAGCAGATAAAAATACAGCACATGATAGTCTAAAAGAATCAGATGATAGTTTAATAAACTTTTTAAAACAAAAAGAAAAAGATGAAAAAACCATACTCGATATAGCGTGTATGGTAAGCAAAAACTATGAGCAGTTTGTTAGTCAAAAACCATCAGTTTCTCAGTGGGGAGCAATTCGTTCATTTGCGATTACATCTAGCGATGAAGAGCTTTATGAAAAAATTAAAAACTTTATAGAATCTGGAAAATCAAAAGAGCAGTGGAAAGAGTGCAAAGATACTCTGCTAAATTTAATAGAAAAAGTAGAATATAAAAAAGAATTTGTAAAACTTCTAGCTATGATTGTTAGCAAATACAAGCAGATAAAAAAAGGTGAAAAAGATGAGCAATAGATACATAGCAAATATTGTTTTTGAAGCAAAAACTCCTATTAAAGTTGGCTCAAGTAGTGTAGATATGTTACAAGATAGCCCATTTCAACGAGATTTTAATGGTTTGCCTATGATTTTGGGAAGCTCTTTAGCTGGTGTTTTAAGGCGAAGTTTAAGCTTTCTTGGCGATGAGATTATCAAAGATATTTTTGGAAATGATGAAGAAAAACTAACTGGCTCAAAACTTATCATATCAAACGCCTTACTTTGTGATGAAAAAATGCAAGTAAACGAAAAACTACTTTTAGAAAAAAGCGAGTTTTTAAAATGCTTTTCATCTTTACCGATTAGAGACCATGTTGCTATCACAGATAAAGGCGTGGCAAAAGAGAACTCAAAATTTGATGAAGAGGTAGTATTTAAAGGTAGTAGATTTAAGTTTCGTTTTGAGTTGATATCTGATAATGATAAAATTTGGCAAGAAATTTTACAAGCATTATGCGAAAAGAGCCTTAGAATAGGCGGAGGAAGCGCAAAAGGTTTTGGCGAGATTGAAGTTTTAAAAGATTATTCAACATGGGATAAATTTAAACTTACCTCAAAAGAGTATCAAGATAAATCATCATCTTTAAATACCGAGTTTAGTACTAAATTTAGTATAAAAAACAGCGTAAAAAAAGAGTTCGTTTCTTATAAATTAAAGCTAACTCCGGATGATTTTTTTATGTTTGGCAGTGGATTTGGTGATGATACATGCGATAACAAAAATATCTATGAAAAAGTTGTCGAGTATAGAAACAATAGTGCCAAATTTAGCGATGAGATGGTGTTGATTCCAGCAAGTAGTATAAAAGGAGCTATCGCCCATAGAGCGGTTTTTTACTATAATAAATTAGATTGTAAATTTGCAGGTAATGATAGCGCCATAACTAGCTTGGATGAAATTTTTGGCACAAAAAAAGAACGTAATGACAGTAAAAAGAATGATAAAAAAACAGAAAAAGGGGAAAAAGGAAAAGTTCTTTTTAGCGACGTTTTTCTTGAGAAAAAGAGCGAAAAAGTCATAAACCATGTAGCCATTGATAGATTTACAGGAGGGGCTATTGAAGGTGCACTATTTCAAGAAAGAGTAGTTGCAAAACAACCAGAGTTTTGCATAAATTTGCTTTTAAATAGCAAAGGTATTGACGAAAAAACCATAAACGCATTTGAAATGGCTCTTGATGATATATGTAAAGGTATGCTTCCTCTTGGCGGAATGACGACAAAAGGACATGGGTTTTTTAAAGGTTATATAGAAAAAAATGGAGAAAAATATGAAGTTCCAAGACCAAAACAAGATTGTTGATTATATAAATCAAAATTTGCAAGGATATGATGGCTTAGTGCAGTTTTCTCATAGAAAAACAGATGCTAACAAGGATATATTTTATAAGAAAAAAGTTGAGGTAGAAAATGAAAATGGTTTCATATGTGAAGCTTATTTTTGCAATGATGAAAAATCTGTAAGTATAAAAATGCTAGATGGAGAGTGGTTTATAAATGAAATTGATATCGCAAATATCAGCAAAGATGATATCGTCATCTACGAAACTAACTATAATTTAAATGTTAAAATGGTTCAAATTTGGAAAGAAGAAAAAGATGAAAAATGTTTAGGTTTTGGTGTTTTAAAACTTAAAAATATTGTTTTTGGTGGTTTTGTTGATAAAGATAAAGGAGAAGATGATGATAACAGCACCTTATAATTTTATCCCATTAAATAAAGAAATTTTTTACCCAGATTGGGCTGATTTAGCAAGCCATGATATTCCATTTAAAGATGATAAAAGTGGTGAAATAGATATTGAAATAGAGGCAATGTCGCCTATATTTGTTGGTGATTTTAGAAGAGAAAAAAGCAAAGAAGCACTCAAGTTCTTTAACCACGAAGGCGAGTTTTATATCCCTAGTTCTAGTGTAAAAGGCGTGATTAGAAGTGTGCTTGAAATTATGAGTTTTTCTAAACTTAGAGAAGAGAGCTTTGATGACAAGATTTTTGCTGTTAGAGATATGACTAAGAGTGGAAATTTCTATTTTAAAGAGATGGGTAAAGGTGTATTTTGTGGTTGGTTAAGCCTAAAAAATGGCGAATATCTTTTACAAGAATGTGGTGAGCTAAGCAGAATTAGTCAAAAAGATATAGATGAAAAATTTGGTATTGAATTTTCAAAGCATTTTAAAAAGCCAGATTATGACAAAGATAAGAAAGAGCAAAAAACAGCCAAATTTAAATATGATTTATTTTGCAAACTCACTAATAGAAAGCAACTAAAACACAAATTTACTTATAATAAAAACGATTATGATAGAAAAATTTATAAATTTGATGGAAACGGCAAAGAAGGTACTTTGGTCTTTACAGGTCAGCCATCTGCAAGAGTTGAAAATCAAAATGGAAAAAATAGTGGTAAAATTTATGAATTTATATTTTTTGACCCTAAAGTTGTGGATGTAGATGAAAATGTAGTTAGCAAAAATGTGATAAAAAATTTTAAATTTGCCTATTTTGACGGACGAAATACAGAACCAAAAGAATCAGACGACTGGAGATATTGGAAGAAAAAATTAGAAAAAAAAGAAAAAATACCTGTATTTTTCCAAAAAGATGATGGAGGAAATATTAAATATTTAGGCTTATCCTATCTTTTTAAAATAATGTATAAACACAGCAGAAGCAAAGGAGTTAAACAAGACTATAAAAATCAAAAGTTAGATTTAGCTCAAACAATTTTTGGCTTTGTAGATAAAGCTAGCAACAAAGCTCTTAAAGGTAGAGTATATTTTAGCCATTTTAAAGCCAAAAAGCCAAAAGAGTGCGAAGTAAAAAAAGAAACTCTAGCAAGTCCAAAAGCCTCTTACTATCCAACATATATAAAGCAAAATGGCAATGAAGTAAAAACATATATGGATGATGATTTTGAGATTTCAGGACGCAAGAGATATCCTATACATAAAGATGATAAACCTTTTTCAAACGAAGGAGATAGTGAAAACACTCAAACTAAATTTATACCATTAGAAAAAGGGTCTAAATTTAAAGGCAAACTAAGATATCACAATCTTAAAAAGTGCGAACTAGGCGCAGTTTTATCGGCTCTTACCTTTCATGACACGCCAAATGCTTATCATAATATAGGCTTAGCAAAACCATTAGGTTATGGCAAAGTAAAGATTACTATAAAGACTGATGATGCTAAATTTAGCAAAAACGATTTAGCAGAATGTCTTAAGGAGTTTGAGTTAGAGATGTTGGCTAATATACAAGATTGGGACAAGAGCAATCAGATAAAAGAACTTTTATCTATGGCGATAGAGCCAAATAGCGATTCTCACCTAAAATACATGGAGTTAAAACACTTTGCAGAACATAAAAAAGAGTTACATAAAAACGGTTGTCAAATCTTTTTTAAAAGCTATTCGCAAATAGAGAACTCAAAAACAGTATGTTTAAAAATAACTGCAACCAAAGAGGAGATAGAAAATAAAAAAGCAGAGAAAAAAGAAAAACGAATTTGGGAAAGTTTAAAAAAAGATGGAAATATCGATGCTATACAAAGCTATCAAAACAAAAATCCAAATAGCAAGTTTTTAAGCGATATAGAAGCTACTATTAAAAAATTACTTTGCCAAAAAGAAAATGAAAAGTTGGAACTAGAAAATAAAAAAGCGGAGGAAAAATGGGCTAGAAAACCAACAGATCTAAAGCAGCTAAAAGAGTTTTTAACTAATTTTATAGAAACCTACCCAGATACTTTTTTTGGAGTGCAAGCCAGAAATGAGTTGGAAAATTTAGAAAACTATCAACCGCAAAAAAAGACTAAAGCTACTTTTGATGATTTGCTAAGTGCAGAAACATTGGATGATTTAGCTTGCCTTCTAAAAAAAATAGCCACCCCAGAAGCACCGGTACTTAATCAAAATGAATTAGATAAATTATATGAAACGATAGAAAATTTATACAATAAAGCAAACGCAAAAACAAAAAAAAGATTTATTAAAAGTATAAACAGCTCATACCATATAAAGCGAATTTTGGGTCATAATATGGTTGAAAAAATATCAAAAATCTAAAGGATAAATATGGCAAAAGTACTCATTAGCTCAATTGGAACTGGCGATAAAAACAAAGGCTATAATAAAACAAATTATAAAATAGACGGCAAACTTTATGAAAATGAGATATTTATAGCAAACGTTCTGTCTAGGCATCTAAGTATTGATAAGCTATTTTTAATTGGGACAGAAAAGTCGATTTGGGATGCTGTTTATAGTAAATTTGGCGGCGATGAAAAAACGGAATTTAAAATTTACGAACAACAAGAAAAAGGAAATTTACAAAGCATCATTAATTTAATAGAGAGTCAGATTGATAAAACACTTAAAACTAAAGGCTCTAGATGTTTTATCATCAAATACGGCGTTGATGAAATAGAACTTTGGGATAACTTTTCCAAATTCTTAGAAATAGCAAGTGGTCTGGAAGAGAAAGATGAGATTTATCTTGATATTACACATTCGTTTCGCTCGCTATCTTTAATGAGCTTTGTAATGAGTGAATTTACTTCAAATACACGCGAAAATCCATTAAATATAAAAGGTATATATTATGGTATGCTAGAATTATCACGAGAAAATGATGGTACTACGCCTATTATAAATTTATCTATGTTTTTTGAACTTTTAGAGTGGGGCAAAGCAATTAGATCGCTTAAAATTTATGGAAATTCTAAAGACTTATTAAGACTTATAAATAAAACAGAGGATAAAAAAGATATAAAAAATGCTTTTAACGATTTTTCAAACGCTTTAAATATGTCAGATATGTTAGCGTTGCAAAAAGCGGTTAGAAATTTATATACCAAGATAAAATTCTTTACAGAGAGTGAGAATGAAATTTATAAGATTATTGGAAAGGAGCTTTTGAGTTTTATTAATAGGTTGAATGTAGAGGAATTTCATATTTTTCAATATGAATTAGCAAAATGGTATCAAGAAAATCAAAATTACCCACTTAGCTATGTTGTTTTAGTAGAAGCCGTTGTCAGCGCTATCGCAAAAAGAGATGGGCTTGATAGCAACAAGAAAAAAGATAATATATTTATAAAAGAAATAGCTCAAAATGAGTATAAATATTTTGAATGCATTAGAGAAATAAGAAATGGCATAGCTCATGCCTTAGAAAATAACAAGGAAATTATCGAAAACGAAGATGCTATAAAAAATTTACCAAAATATATAAAAGATTTATCTTATTTGTTTGAATAATTAAGTTATTTTACCGTCCATATACAAGTTGCATTTGTTATAGTGTTGATTTGTATTAAAGATAATTGGCTTTAGTAAACGATTTATTAAATTTATGAAGTATTTTTAGGATATATTTTTTATTTAAAGCGTAGATTGTTTATTTTAAATTTATATCGAAGTTTTTCTTTAAGATAGATGAATTGATTAGTTTAGACATTTAATAAATCGATAGTCTTTTAAATTTTTCTAAAGACTATTGATTTAACCATCTTGTTTAAAAAATTTATAGAAATTAAATTTAAATATTGAATTTTTTATAAACACAGCATTATTTCATATCTGCAAATTCAGCGCAAAACCAGCCTTAAGCAAGCTTTTTTATAAGATTCAAGCTTATAAATATAAAATTTAACCATATTTCAAAAAGCTTTTTCACATCAAAATCCATAAAAATTTCTTAAGCTATCCTAAATTCAAACTAAATTTAAACTAGGTTTAATCACATATTAACTTTACTTAAAACTGCACTCTTAAATAAACCGCTGCGTATAACAAGCTCAGAAACTAAAATAGCGGTGAAGCAACTTTTAAAAATCACAAAGCAATCTAATCGCTAAAATAACGAGCAAAACTACTACAACATCACAACCAAATTTAGCTAAAACATTTCAAAACGGCTCTTAACTTCGCTAGCAAATTACTAAATTTACTAAACTTCCCACTTTGGTTTTAAAATGCGTGATTAAAGCGTTACTTGTTGATTATTATTTAATTTTCATATATAATTTATATAAATTTACAAAAAGGAGTTTTTCATGAAAAAACTAATCATAGGTGCGATTTTAAGCATAACTTTTCTTTTTGCTAACAACAATGCCTTGGTCGATAAGGCAAACGAGGCGTATGATTTGGGTGATTTTGACACAGCGGCTAAGCTTTATGAAGAGGCTGGAAATGACCCTTATGCGACACATATGCGAGGCTTAATGCTCTTATGGGGAATAGGACCGTTATCTACAGATATAGAAAAAGATATGGAAAAAGCGATAGAACTTTTTGAAATTTCAGTAAATGGTGGCAACTCTGAAGCGATGGTAGATCTTGGGGCTTTGTATGATGAGGGATCAAGCTTAATAGAAGCAAACCACACAAAAGCAAAAAAGCTATATGAAAAAGCTATCGCAACTAATGGTCATGTCTATGCTTACCACAACCTTGCTATGATGTATTCTGAAGGTAGAGGCGTAGAGCAAAACGATAAAAAAGCACTTGAACTTCTTGAAAAAGCCGCCGAAAAAGGCTACCTTCCCTCTCAACGTGAAGTCGGCGATATGTATAAAAACGGCATAGGCACACAAAAAGATGAAGCCAAAGCTCTTAAATGGTATGAAAAAGCAGCCGAGCAAGGGGATGCATTTGCTCAAAACGATGTTGGGCTAATGTATCACTATGGTTTAGGGACAAAAATAGACTATAAAAAAGCTATGTATTGGTATGAAAAAGCAGCCGAGCAAAGAAGCAGTCGTGCTATTTTCAATATCGGACTTTTATATGAAAAAGGTCTTGGCGTAGATAAGGATTTGGATAAGGCTATCGATTATTACAAAAAAGCTTGCCAAACAGGGTATCAAAAAGCGTGCGATGTGGCAAATAGTTTTTAAATTTAGCTTATTTAAGTTGGTTTTAAACGTGATTTAGCAAGGGTGTCTACGCGTTAAACTATCGTATTAAAGGGAAGTAAACAAGTAAAAGCTTAACTTCTTTAGTGCTAAATTTTTATGTAATTTAGCCTAAACTGGCAAATCGCTAGTAAAACTGGCGCTGTTCTAAGCTGAGCTTTTGATACGATTTACGGATTATAAAAACTGCTAGTAATATAAGATATTTAAATTATAAAACACCTAAAGCAATACTTCGCTTGGGTGTTTTAAATTTCTAGCTTTACCAAATGTGCATTTTAGCAAAGCTAATTTTATAAAATAAAAGCTGAAATTCTTTGCTAGATAGAATTGCAAAGAATTTCTTTGTTTATATATCTTAAAACGCTTTATTTAAACTTATTTGGCTAATTTTAACGCGTAGCTTAAATTCGGATACTAAATTCTTTGATAATGCACGACATCGGAGATAAAACAACTGTTTTTAAACTAAATTTAGTCATTAGAATGATAAGAATATTTTATGAATATTTCATATAACTACTGTTTAATTTCTAGTTTTGTTAAAGCAGTGTTTAACAAACAATTTACTTATTTCAATAGATAAAAACTTTATTTAACTTGTTATTATTTTAAGTTATTCTTATAAATTTAACTCTTGGTAAAGCTAAATTTTATACTCAGCTTTATATAAAATTTCTAAAAATAAACTGTTTTAATAAATCAAACTTAAAATCGCTCTAAGATAACTTGCTATTTTAATGTAGTTGAAATAAAATATTTTATAAAATTTCTAAAACAACTGTTTTAATCAATAAAATTTATTATATTTTAAAACCACATCTTGCTTTGGAACATTTTGGCATAAATTAGTGCAAAACTATAAACGCAGCTTAAACTAAGCTAAAATTTTGGCGCAAAAATAGCTAAATTTAGTTATAAATTTACTTAAATTTTAAATATTTATAAAGATTAAATTTAGTAGTCACAGTATCGTTTAGCTCATCATTTATGCTAAAAGCAAAATTTTACACTTTTTATTGCATCTATTTGACAAAAAAGTTAAAAAATTTACTCTGCATTTTATCATAAGTTGCATTCACCAAAGCTCTTATTTGCGTACTTTTGTGGCTCATATCTTTAAATTTAACTTTTAAAAATTACGAAAAACACGCTAGATAAATTCTAAAACCCTACAAACCATATCTTGTTTTATTTACAAATCAAAATTTTTAATATTTTTACCTAAATTTAACAATCACACTTTTAAATTCAATCCCATCATCTAGCGCTCCATTTGCCACGCTACGCCAAAATTCTCAAAGTATCACGCAAAATACTGCTAAAATTACAACATTCATAGTTTTACTAAATTAACTTTTTTAAAATACCAAGTCCCTCTTTAAGCTCATCTAAGGTTGGTTTTGCAAAACCAAGTATAAACTCATCATCTTCTTCTAGCCTGTTTTGGCGGCACTCATTCACGCTTCCAAGCCGCATACTCGCCTCTTCGCACCTTTTTAAAAAGTCGCTATCAGTTTTAGCCTTAAAGGCAACCGATGTGCCGATTTGGCTAGGATATAGTGTGATTTTCTCGCTTTTTTCTAAGCTTTGTTTTATTAAAGCGTGCTTTTGCGCATAGATATTTCTCATGCGATTTATATGTTTTTCAAAGTATCCATCTTCTATAAATTTTTTCAAAGCCTTTTGCACAAAGACCGAACATGGGCTTACAAAACCCAAAAATGCCTCTTCATATCTTAGCCCTAATTCTTGCGGAAGCACCATATAACTAAGTCTTAAAGCCGGAGTTAGCGAGTTTGAAAAGCTACCAAGATATACGACCTTATCATCCTTATCCATGCTTTTTAGCGCAGGAATTACTCTGCCTTTATACTTAAATTCTCCATCATAGTCATCTTCTACTATGTATTTTTCGCCCTGTTTTGCCCACTCAAGTAAAAAAATTCTAGTCTTTAAAGACATCGTAGTGCCAAGTGGAAATTGATGATATGGTGTTATCCAAGCAATATCAACATCTTTTAGTGTGCTTGTATCAAGTCCGTATTTATCAACCTTTAAAGCCTTTAAATTTAGCAAATCAGAGGTAAAAAACGAAGTCTTCCACGCATATCCAGGATCTTCAAACCCATAAACGCTGCTTTGATTAAAAAGCTTTTTTAAGATATAAAAAAGATGTTCAGTTCCTGCTGAAACGATGATTTCACTTGCGTTTGCGTTTATACCACGAGAGTTTTTAAGATAGTTTGATATCACCTCTCGCAAAGGCAAATACCCCTTCGCATCGCTACTTTCAAGCAAATCGCTCCCACTTAAACTCTCTTTAAAAACCCTCTTCCAAACCGAGTATGGAAAATGCTCTTTATCTATCCCGCCATATGAAAAGTCAAATTTATACTCTTTTTTTGCGCTTAAATTTAGCTTTTTATCATGCTTTAAATTTAGCAAATGTTCAGCACTATTTACAAAAAATCCAACCTTATTTTCGCACCGTATAAAACCCTCCATTTCAAGCTGATAATAGGCGTTTGTGACTGTATTTTTACTGATTTGATACTCCTTACAAAGCGTTCTAATAGAAGGTAGCTTGCTATCTTTTTTAAGAGTGTTTTTTGTTATCAAATTTTTAATTTCTTGATAAATTTGTAAGTATAAATACCCACCATCTTCTTTTAAATTTAAAAACATATCTGTCCTTATAAAATTTTATTATTTTGGCTCTACAAATACGCACAGTATATCACTATAATGCCAAAATATTTTTAAAAAAGGATAAAAGATGACTATTTTTGACAAACTTCTTGGTGGCGTTATCATGGATGTAACAGATGCCTCACAAGCCAAAATCGCTCAAGATGCCGGTGCGGTCGCTGTTATGGCGCTAGAGCGAGTTCCAGCTGATATTAGAGCGGCTGGTGGAGTTTCTAGGATGAGCGATCCAAAAATGATAGAGCAAATTCAAAAAGCAGTTAGCATACCAGTTATGGCAAAAGTGCGTATCGGACACTTCGTAGAAGCTCAAATTTTAGAAAGTTTAGGCATTGATTTTATCGATGAAAGCGAGGTTTTATCGCCTGCTGACTCACTCTATCACATCGATAAAACCGCTTTTAAAACGCCATTTGTCTGCGGTGCTAGAAATTTAGGCGAAGCGCTTAGACGCATAAGTGAGGGTGCTAAAATGATACGCACAAAAGGCGAAGCTGGGACTGGCGATGTGGTTCAAGCAGTAAAACACCTAAGGCAGATAAATAAAGAAATCGCCCTAATCAAAGGTCTTAAAAAAGATGAACTATGGGGCGCGGCAAAGGAATTTGAAGTAGATATCGAGCTTGTTAAATTTGTAAACAAACATGGCAAACTTCCGGTTTTAAACTTTTCAGCTGGTGGCGTTGCAACTCCAGCAGACGCAGCGTTAATGCGACAACTTGGAGCAGAGGGCGTGTTTGTTGGAAGTGGAATTTTTAAATCAGGAAATCCAGCTAAAAGAGCAAGCGCGATTGTTCGTGCGGTAGAAAACTATGATAAAAGCGAGGTTTTGCTAGAGGTTTCAAAAGATTTAGGCGAGGCGATGGTCGGGATAAATGAGGACGAGATTAAGACTATAATGTCGCTTAGATAGGTTAAAATTTAGATAAGAATGCTTTTGATTTTAACTTTTTTAAAATCAAAATAGAGATAAAATGATATGAGCGCTTAGATGCTAAATAGCATCTAAGTAAGCTTGGTAGCTTTGAATTTTACTTTAAATTTGTCTGCTATTTTTAATACTCGCTGGTAAAATTTAGATAAATTCCTAAAATGGCTTGGTTGGTAAATTTTCTTTGCGTTTTTTATAAATTCTAGTCAAATTTTGTAAAACAAGCACTTTTTTGCGCTAATGAATTTGCTTTTTATGCTTTTAAATTTGGCTTTGTGGCTTTTGCATTTGTTTTTTAAGACTACAAAATATCCTTGTGTTTAGATAAGCACACTAAATAACTTTAACTATGTTTATATTTACGTTAAAAAATAAAAGTTTATTTTGATAAGAATTTAATATTTTATATAAATGCAAATTTATTAAATTTGGCTTTGATATGATAAGATTAAAAACAAGTCAGTATATTTTCAAGCTACGCGACAAAATATCTTTATAAAGCCTGTTTAACTAAGCAAAATATCAAAAAACTCACTAAATATAATAAAGCCAACAACACTATTTTATGCCATTTTCGCCTGATAAAATTTAAAATTAACAATACTTTTTTTCGCAAAAACACGCTTAAACATCACGCCAAACACTCATTTTATATGATTATAAAATTTATCAAACCGCCATCTTGGCACGCAAAACTCTAGTTTGCAAATGCACGAAAAGCAGCTATAAATTCAACTAAAATTTAAATAAAAAGATATAAAAAGATATAAAAATTTTGCGAGGTATAAATTTAGTCTATTTTAAGACCTGTTTAAAACTAAATTTTGCTAGTGGATTTTTAAAATCAAAATTAGATTAAAAGCTTTTTATCGCTAAATTTTATAAAAGTTGTATAAATTTAAAATGCCCCGAACGTAAAATTTCGCATTTTAAAGCGCTGTTATTTCAAATTTATCCAAATCACTAAAATAAATAAAGCCCCAAAATGGGGCTTGAAGTGTATTTTATAAGATAACAAATGCTATAACAGTAACTGATATAAGCATTCCTAAAGCTGTTCTTTTTACTATCTCAACTGGGCTAACCATCGCAAGACCAGCGCAAACTATCGCAGCTCCAGCAAGTGGAGAAGCACTTCTTCCAAGAGAGCCGGCAATCGCTGCTGCCATACCTAGTTTTGCTTGATCAAAGCCAAGATTAGCTGCGTGAGGAGTAACTGCTGCGTTAAACGCCATAGTCGCCGCGTCACCAGAACCCGTAACAACACCCATCAAAAACGGTATATAGGTTGAGCCAAAGCGAACATATCCTTGCTCGTTCTTAAGCCACTCGATGATAAACTCGATAGCTCCACAAGCCGTAAGTCCAGCAACAAAAACGCCTGCTGCGATAATAATACCGATAACATCAGCATAAGCTGAACCCATGCCTTTGAAAAACTCTTTTGTGATTTTCTCTGGATTTGTCATCGTAACAAAAATCGTAACTATCGCACCAAGTAGCATAGCTTCAGCTACGCCCATCTTAGTCCATGCAAGAAATGATACATTTTTTAACTCTGTTCCGCCGATGATTAGGATAACAAGAGGAACTAAAGGCATAATCGCATAAAGAACATTAACCTTATCTTCATCTTTTTTCTCACTAGCACCACCGCTTGCAACGGTTGCACCACTATTCATCTCAAGTAGATAGTTTTTGCCTTTTGTATAATCTTTAAAAACAAAAAGTATAACAGTCATCGCCACCAAAACAATGCCAAGTGAAGTTAAAGCACTTACAAGTTGCACAGATATGATATCTTGAACAGTGTAATCAGCTATGCTTTTTTTAACCATATCGGTTACGAAGATGTTGTGAGCTGAACCAGGACTTAAAACACTACCAAAAGTTCCAGCAAAAACAGCAGCTCCAGCCATAGCAGGTCTAACTCCTGAAGCCATAAGAAGCGGTATCAAAGTCGCACCAACAGCAGCCGAACAACCAGCAGCAGATGGGATAGCGATGTTGATAAAGTAGGTTAAAAAAGTAGTTAGCGGAACTAGGATAAATCCGATATTTTTCATAGGATTTATAAGTAGTTTGATAAGATGTTGATCGCACTTTGTAAATTTCATAACAAAGGCAAAACCCATAGATGCACAAATCGCTTTGATTAAACCTGCTTGTGTCATATATTTAGTAAATGCACTAAGTCCATCCATCGGCTTTAGGCATGCTACACATAAGATAAGTCCAACGCCTAGTAAAACTGTTTTGGTATCTCGTTTTTTAATCAGCAAAAAAATTACCGCGATTATACCTGCTATCGCTAATAGCAGTCTAAATGTCTGCATAAAATCCTCCTTAGATTTTAAATTTTTCGCCAAGTTTTACAGTGGCGATATCTTTTTTATACTCAAATTTTAAAGCATCACTATGTCCGATTAGCTCTACTTCGTTGCCATTTATAAGAAGTGCAGTTCCTTCTGGAAGCGCGTAAATAGTGCTTTGTTGATTAACTATCAAAAACTCCTCAAGTCTTTCTTCTCTACTTTCGCCATTATGACCTGAAATTTTACCGCTTATGAAATGTGGGTTGATTTGATGTGGGAAAAGATTAAATGAGTCAAAGCTTTTTGGCATGATTATAGGCATATCGTTTGTTGTCATCATCGTGCTTCCAGCGATGTTTGCGCCTGCTGACCAGCCAAAGTATTTAGCACCGTTTTCAACAGCTTCTCTTATAGCATCAACAAGGTCATATTTATACAAATCATGAAGCAACATAAAGGTATTTCCACCGCCAACTGCGATGGTTTTAGCATTTTTAACCGCTTCTTTCATATCTTTGTATTTGTGGATTGATTTAATGTTTGTGTTATTTAGGCACTCTTGCACCTTTTTTTCGTATTCATCGTGTGTTCGTCTAACTCCAGCAAATGGGATAAATAAAATCTCTTCTTCCCAGTTTTGCCCTAAAAAATCTTTTATCCAACCTTTTGAATGATTTAGATAACCGGTATCTTTGTAACTTGAAGCGCTTAAAAGTAGTGCTTTTTTCATATTGCCTTCCTTATATTTAAGTTGTATGATTATACACATTATCAACTTAAATATAAATCATAGCTAAAAAATTTATACTTAGTTAAAAATATATAAATATTTTTATGTTTCTAATAACGTTTAAATTTAACTCCTACTGATAGCTTTTTAAATAATACAAAATTTGCTTTGCGATTTTATGGTTAAAGATATCTGTCATAGTGGAAATTGAATTTATATTTTTGTTGCTTTGATAGTCTAAATTTGTTTTATAACTATCTGTTTTTTTGCCATCGTTTATGCGAATTTGCAGTGAAAGTTGCGCATCATAAATGTAGCTATTAGTTCTACTATCGTAGTCATCATCATAATACCCAAACGGAAAACCAACGCCAACGCCACTTCCCCATCTTCCTCTTGAAAAGCCAAAACCAAAGCTTGCAAACGGATCTGGATCTTTTATATAAGTTCTTCTAAAGTAATTTAAATTTCCATTTATTATGATACTTGCTAGTTTTTCATCGCCAACTACCTCATAGCCATTTTGCGATAACTCTAAAGATAGTGCGCTAGTAAGGTTGCTATCGACATTGCTTGTGTTTGTAAATTTAACATAAGTTTTGTTGTTTTTAGACGCGGAATTTATAAAGATAGGCTCGCTTGTTTTTATAATGCCTTCGTTTAAATTTGGCTTGATAGAACAACCAACAAAAGCAAACAGTGCTAAAAGAGGTAAGATAAATTTTTTCATAACTCATCCTTTAAAAAGATAGCCAAATTCTAGCACAAATTTAGCGATTTAGCATTTAAAGGGAGAAATCTCCCTTTAAATTTAAAACAAATCTATAGTCGTAGCGCTCGCTCTTTTAGTCATAACGCGTTTTCTATACATATCAGAAACTTCAGCCGCATCGCCAACCAACAAAGCATTAGTCGAGCAAATCGCCGCACACATCGGAACTTTTCCCTCTGCTATGCGGTTTTGTCCATAAAGCTCTCGCTCAACTCCTGAGTTAGTCTCTTCCGGCCCTCCAGCACACATCGTGCATTTATCCATCTCGCCTTTTATGCCAAACGCACCATCTCTTGGGAATTGTGGTGCACCAAAAGGACAAGCATACAAGCAATACCCACATCCTATGCAAGTTTTTTTGTTATGAAGAACTATGCCATCTTCTCTTATATAAAAGCATTGAACTGGGCAAACTTGCGCGCAAGGAGCGTCCGTGCAGTGCTGACAAGCAAGTGTGCTAGCAACCTCTTTGCCTACAACTCCTTCATTTAAAATAATAACTTTTCTTCTTTTTATACCAAGTGGGACTTCATGAGCTGAAGCACAAGCGACTTGACAACCATAGCATGCGATACATCTGTTGTTATCTACATAAAATTTCATTCTTGCCATTTTTTACCCCTTATGCTTTCTCTAGTCTACAAAGTCCGGCGTTAAACTCTGAAATTTGAGTAACTGGGTCAAAGCCGTAGTTTGTAACTGTGTTTGAACTCTCGCCTATAGTATATGGCTTAGTATCTTGTGGATATCTAGCGCTTAAATCCTCGCCTTGAAAAATTCCAGCAAAGTTATAAGGCAGACAAATTCTATCTGGAGTAACAGACTCAGAATATATACATTTTACCTTTATTTTAGTTCCTTGTGGAGCGTGTATCCACATCATAGAGCCATCTCTTATACCGTATTTTGCTGCTAGTTTTGGATTAACATGGGCAAACATTTCTGGAGTGATTTCAGAAAGATATTTACTAGTTCGTTCTATCATACCAGCGCCACTTAAATTTACAAGTCTAAGAGAAGACATAACTGTTGGGAACTCTTTTGACCAGTCTTGTTCGGTTTGTTCGCTGATATATTTAGTTGAAACACGGAAATTTTTAGCTTGATCGCCAAATGTTGGGTATTTTGCAACCAAATCCCATCTTGGCGAGTGGATTGGTTCGCGATGTTTTGGGATCGGATCTAAAAACTCCCATACTTTAGTTCTAGCTCTTGCATTGCCGTATGGGCAAATTCCAGCTTCGCGACATTTTTTAGCGATTATTCCACTATAATCCATGCTCCAGCTTGGTCCCATTTTTGCTTTTTCTTCTTCTGTTAATGTAATACCTAGAATTTTTTCAATATTCTCTTTAGTGATTTGAGCATATCCGCCCTTAACTTTTGCGCCAGGAAGCGTGATACTATCATCAGCTAGCTGACTAACGCCATTATGCACAAGTCCAAATCTGTTTCTAAAGCCCATACCGCCTTTAACATAAGGTTTGCTTATATCATAAAGGATTGGAGTTCCAGGATGCTCTTCATCCCAACAAGGCCATGGAAGTCCGTAGTATTCGCCCTCGACTGGTCCTCGACCCATTAAAGTTTCAGGATCAAAGTTATGCCAATTTTCTTGATGTTTTCTTAATCTTGCAGCAGTTCTTCCGTTATCTCCGATACTTTGAGTAGTTCTAGCTATCTCATCAGTCGCGTCATCTGGCCACTTAAAGTCATCTTTGACTTGTTTGATTACGCCATCAACAACGCCCATTTTCATACCTTTTACATACTCATCATAAAAGCCAAATTTTTTAGCAAATGCAAACATAACATCTTGATCTTCTTTGCTTTCATAGATTGGATTTATAACTTTAGTTCTCCACTGGGCTGAACGGTTTGTAGCTGATAAATGCCCCTCGCTTTCAAACTGCGTACAAGCTGGAAGAACATAAATTCCATCCGTTCTATCACTTAAAATCGCAACTTCGTTTAAAAACGGCTCTACGACAACAAGCATATCAAGTTTGGTTAGTGCTTCTTGAATTTTTATCTGCTGAGCCATAGAGGTAATGCCTGTTCCTTGAACCCAAAGAACTCGTAAATTTCCACTTGAGAATGTATTTTCCTCTTTTAAAACGCCTTGATACCATTTAGAAAGCGAGTATCCCTTTTCGTTTCTCCAGTTTCTATCTTCTGGATTTTTCTCATCGTGATAAAAATACTCACTGAAATTTGTTCCCTCTACCTTTTGTCCAAGTTTTTCTCTTTTCTCTTTTGTTGATACGGCAAATCTTTTGATAAATTTATCATACTCAACGCCCCAACCTTGACAAAAGTGCTTCCACACGCCATCAGCTAACCCATAATATCCTGGCAAACTATCAGCTAGACAGTTCATATCAGTCGCACCTTGAACATTATCATGTCCTCTGATGATGTTACATCCGCCACCTTCTTTACCCATATTTCCTAAGACAAGCTGTAGGATTGAAAGAATTCTCGTATTTGAGCTGCCAACCGAGTGTTGAGTGATACCAAGCGACCAAAATAGCGTTGCTGGCTTTGTGTTTGCATACATAGTGGCGAATTTAATCAACTCTTCTTGAGTACAACCAGTTACATTTGCCACCTCTTCTGGAGTCCATTTTGCAGCTTCTTCTTTTATCTCTTCGACTGCGTAAGTCTGGGTTTTAATAACCTCTTTATCCTCCCAGCCGTTTTTAAAGATTAAGTGTAAAACGCCATAGATAAATGCGATATCAGTTCCTGGACGAATTCTTATATACATATCAGCTTTTGCTGCTGTTCTTGTAAAAACAGGATCAACAACTACAAGCTTTGCGTTATTTCTATCTTTTGCTTGAAGCATATGTTTCATTCCGCCAACTGGATTTGCTACGGCTGAATTTGCTCCGATTACTAGCATCATTTTTGCATTTTTAGTTACATCACCAAAGTGATTTGTCATAGCTCCATAACCCCATGTATTCGCCACACCGGCGACTGTTGCGCTATGTCAAATTCTTGCAACGTGGTCTATATTGTTACTTCCCCAAAATGCTGCAAATTTTCTAAAATAATATGCTTGTTCGTTTGAAAATTTAGCCGAACCTAAAAACTCAACGCTATCAGGACCATCTTCTTTTCTTATCTCAAGCATCTTGTTACCGATCTCTTCTATCGCACTTTCCCAACTCATTCTTTCCCACTTGCCATTTACTTTTTTAAGCGGGTATTTAAGTCTCATTTTTGACTTTGTTAAATCGATTTGATCGATTCCTTTACAGCAGTGACTTCCTTGTGAAATCGGATGATCTATCGCCATATCTTGGCGAATCCATGTGTTTGAAGCTTCATCAACTTCGGCTAAAACCCCACACCCTGCTGAACAAATCGAACAAATTGTCTTTTTTATCACAGAATTTGGAAATGGGTTTTTTATCTCTTCGTTTGTCGCTTCTCTTAAGGTTTCGTTGTTTCCAAAAACCGATGTAGCACTCGCACCTGCGCCGATTGCTGCTAGTTTAAGAAAAGAACGCCTTCCGACATTACTCTGACTCATAATAACTCCTAATAGGCTACTTTGTAGTATTTTTCCCAGTTTTGGCTTTTATAGTAAAGCACCTCTTTTTTTGCTATTTTGCCACTGACTACGCCACTACTTTGTGGTTCGCCCTTTTGGCTAGCTACAGCTGCAGTTGTCGCAACGCCCGCAACAGCCGCGACTTTTAAGGATTTTTTTAAAAATTCCCTTCTACCATCTTTCATCTTATCTCCTTTGTATCGTTTGTAAATTTTAAAAGTTATTTTAAATCTATCAATATGTAAAATTTGCATATTTTATGATAAAAAAAGACTTCTAAACTAACTTTATAATACGCTAACCTGCAAATTTAGCATATTTATGATTAAAAGTTTATGAGTTTTCGTCTCTTTAAATATATTTTATTTATTTTTAAACTTATATTATCTATAACTCTTCTTGATATTTGCTAAGCTCATCACTCCACTCATATTTATCTTTGCTTTCGCCAAATTTAGAGATATATGGAGCTTTTTGCATAGCTTCTTTTGCCACACTTTTTTCAAAAATAGGTGTTTTAACGCCTAAAAAAGCTCTCTCAAAAGCAAAAAACGAACTCATCAAATTTGCAAGTTGTGCGTAAAAAACAGAGCCTTTGTTCTCTTTCATAAGCTCGCTTAACTCATCGACAAAACCATTTATAACATTTACAAAAAGCTCTGTGCTTAAGAAATTGTTTTGTCCAACCTCATCTTTTAGCAAGCTTGACATCGCATAAAAGATAAATCCGATAAAATCCTCACTATCTTTACACACCTTATCATTTCGCCTAAATTTGCTCTTTCTAAGTGTTTCTAAAACAAGTATTCTTGCCTTGCCATCATCTCTTCCTTCTGCGTAAAATGACGCAGTTAGCGGAACATTTGAAAACGAGTAGTCAAACAAAACTAAATTTTGCTCTTTTTTAAAGCTCTCGAAACTAAACTCTTCTAATGCTTCAAAACTCGCCCTATCGCTTTCTTGCAGTGGCGAAGTCGCAAGATATCTTAACTGCTCTTTAAAAAGCTTAAATTTAGTATCGTTTTCGCTGAAAAAAAATGGTATCGCAAAAAACTCATAGTAAAAACTTCTAGCAAGGCTTAAATTTTCGTTCATTTTCCATCCTCATAAATTTTTGCAGCATCTTCCATCTGCTTTTTTATCATTATCTTAGCTTTGCAGTCAGCGCAACAATAAAGTGTCTTTATCTTATACGAGTCATCGCCAAATTTTGGAGTCATAAGCTGGGCGATTTTCATAACTGCTTTTGTAGTTGCAAACTCTTTGCCACACTCAATACAGGCAAAAAGCGAATCTTTTGCCAAAGTTTGATACTCAAAATAACTTGGCTCAAGCCTTAACTCTCCACGAGTTAGTGCTATAGCGCCATCTTCAGCACAACTTACCTCACAGTATCCACAAGTCGTGCAAAGTGAAGCGTTAAATTTGATAGAGTTATCCTTTTCATCAGCAACTAGCGCGCTTACATTACACGCTCCAACGCAACTTAAGCAAAGTGTACAGGCATCTTGGTTTATCTCAACCTTGCCATATCTTATCCACTCGCCACTTTTTGCCACACCTAAATTCTCATCTCCAACTAAGTATTTAACTCGTTTTGCAAAGATTTCTCTTTTAGCAAGGGCGTATTCGCTCATGCTATATTGTGAACCTTGGATAAATTTGGCATTTTTTATCGCTTTTCTTAGCTCTATCTCATCGGTTGCGATTTCTATAGCAACTTCGTTAAATTTAGCCTTATAAATTTGATTTATTAGCTCTATAGACTCTCTAACGCCAGCCGAAATGATATCAGAGTAAAAAATCAAACTCGCCCCACTTTCTTGTAAGAGCGTAAGCAGATGAACTTGACTTAAAAACTTCTCGCCCTCTACGCCAAATGGTAAAAACCCCTCTGGTAAAATGATATCAAAGTCCTCTAAGTCCATTATGCGCGGCGTTATGATGATTTTTTTACCTTTATACATCTTAGCCACATCGATAAATGCACCTCGTGGCATCTTAGCATAGTCAATCGCCCCACTTGGACACACACTCACGCACCCGCCGCACTCGTTACAATCAATATGAGAAAATACAAGATGTTTGTTCTCATCATCTTTTAAAATCGCCACAGTCGGGCAAATTTCAACACACTTTGCACAATGCTCACTTCTTCTTTCATGATACTGGCAAATGCTTTGATCGTAAGTAATAGCGCTTTTGTATCTATAAACTGGAGAGCGAGTGTTTAAAAAAGCTAGAATTTCATCATCTTTTAAATTTGCTATTTCGGCTGTGCCGCTTTGTCTTAGCATATACTCTTTTATGCCATTTACTAAAACAAAGTCTGATATAACCTCAAACTCATCATTTTCTCTAAGCACCGTTACGTATAACTCGCCGATTTCGCCATAAAGAAATTTAACCTCAGCGTGGCTTAAAGATATCACTTTATAACCTTCATCTGAAAGCTTAGAAGCAAGAGTTGTTTTTTCATCATCACTTATGATAATGACATTTTTACCAACCTCTTTTTGATAGTCCATATCAACTGCTCTATCAAAAGTGTGCGCTCTAGCCTCATATAAAAGCTCTGCCATTTTTGCTTTTTCTAGCACGCTATCTTGGCTGTTTTTAAGATAAAAATTAATCTCTGGCGCATAGACTTGAGCTTTTGCATCTTTTGAGTTGCTAACTAAATACTCCGCGCTATTAACACTATCTAAAACGTCGATATCATCTGGCAAAACCGCATCTATATCTGGAGTTTTTATAAAAACAAATTCTTTCATTTTTAAATTCCTTTAATGAAATTTTTAATCAATACATTTGCTAAGTTATTTTATATTTGTTTGATATAATTATAAACATGAAAAAAATTATATGTTTATTTATGCTCTTGTCCAACTTGTTTGCCTTAGATTTAACCCTTATATCGTCGCTACCGCTTAGTGGTTTTAACAAAGGAGTTGGTCAAAGGATAAAAAACGGTGCAAATTTGTACTTTGATGATTATAACGCAAAAAATGTAAATAAGATAAATTTTGTAGTTTATGATGATGCTTCAAACCAAGATAAATTTAAACACAACATTTTAACTCATATAAGCGGCGCTAGCGCTGTTTTTATGCCTGTAGATACTGTTGATATAAGGCAGATTGTGCCTGAAATTTTAAGCAACAAGCTAGTGGTTTTCTCTCCTGTTTCTGGAGCAAATTTTTTAGACTTTAAAGTCTTTGAGTGCGTTATAAACACAAGGGCTACTTTTGAGTTTGAGATGGAGAGTTTGGTTGATTATTTTTATACAAAAAATTTAAAAAAAATTAGCCTAGTTTATCAAAGTGGCGAACATGGCGAAGAGGCGTATAACAGCCTTGCACAAGCGCTTGATAAGAGAGGTTTGAAAATTTACTCAAGTATTTCATATAAAAAAAACTCAAATGTCACAGAGCCGATTTTAGAAAATATCGTTCAAGAAGATAGCGATGTTGTAATCTTTGCTCTTTTAAACGATACTGCTGTTGATATCGTAAGCAAGCTAGAAGATTTTAACGTTGGTTCTAAATTTGTCTTTCTTGGCGATGCGGATTTGACAAATTTAAAAAAGCCTTGGCGCGTTTTTATATCTACTTTTACTCCTAGTTTTAATAACTCAAAAAACTTAGCAAATTTATACAAAAAGCTAGCCATGCAAAAAAATTTAAAACCAAACGAGCTGTCATACGCTGCTTTTTTAAATGCTTTTTTGATTTCAAAAGTCTTTGAAGAGACTAAATTTAACGCACACTCAAAGAAAAATTTTATCAACAAAGCAAAAAAAGTTATAGATAAATACAAATTTTTTAACACCAACTATATCATCAAATTTGATGAAAATACTAGTGGAAAAATCGTCTATCAAAGAACAAAACCATGATAGAAACAACAAAAAATATCATAGAAAAACTCGGCTTTAGAAAAAATATAAATTTACTCCTAACCATCACTTTTATCACGATGATATCGATGCTTCTTGTTTTTATCATATATATCACAAATTTAAAAAACGTAATCGATGATATTTACACTCAAAACATCGCTCCTATCGTTAGGCTTGAGCGTATACGAGATGTGTATAATGCAAACATTAGCTATGCGATTGATAAATTTGAAACCACAGATAACAAGGCAAATATCCAAACGATTAAATTTAGCCTTGATGAGATAAATCAAGAGTGGCAAATCTATCTAAATTTACCAAAAATCGATGTAAACAAGCTCTCATTTTTAGACTTTATAAATAGATATTTTTTCATATCATCTGAGCCGTTTTTATATAATTATTATAAATTTGATCTTGAAGATGATATCACGCAAAAGCTAAATGTGGTTGATAAAACACTAAAAGCTGCTCAAGCTACGCAAGTTCCAGTTATCGAGGTAATGCGCCTTAAAAAAGACCTCTCTTCGATAAACACAAACGTTTATCTGCTTTTAACACACTATTTAAAAGAGATAAATAACCAAAAAAACAGAATCGATAGCATGTATACAAGAAGCATTAAGCTGCTTTCTCTTTCTTTGATAATAACTACTGTGCTGTTTTTTATGCTTGTTGTCGTGCTTACTATAAATTCTAAAAAGATAAACCAACGCCTTGAAAAAAGCGTTCTTGAAAAGACTAAAGAGCTTCAAGAGCTAAACGAAAACCTTGAAATCAAACTTAAAAAAGAGCTTGAAATTTCACGCCAAAAAGATAAAACAATTTTTGTGCAATCAAGAGCAGCAAGTCTTGGCGAGATGCTAGAAAACGTATCTCATCAATGGAGACAGCCTCTTGGCGCAATTTCTATGATAATACAGAGTTTTGAAACCAAACTTAACAAAAACAAACTAACTCCAGAGTTTGTAAAATCACAAGTAACAGAGGCTCTTATCTTATCAAATAGTATGTCAAAAACGCTAGAAGACTTTAAAAATTTCTACAGTCCAACCAGAGAAAAGGTCGAATTTAGCGTATCTCAAGTCTTAAAAGATGCGATAAGACTTACAAGATATATGCTAGATAAAGCAAGCATTAAACTAAGTCTTGAAGTGCGCGAAGATAGCGTTATAAACTCTTATAAAAATGAGATAATGCAGACATTTATAAACATCATAAACAACGCAAAAGATGCGATGAAAAGCGAGCAAGAGGATAAATTTATCTTAATCGAAGTTTTTAAAGATGAAGAGTTTGCTTTAGTTGAAATAACAGATAATGCAGGCGGCGTTGATGAGATGATAATAGATAAAATTTTTGACCCATATTTTACTACAAAGCACCAAAGCGTAGGCACTGGCGTTGGACTTTATATGGGTAAAAACATCATCGAAAAACACGTTCAAGGACAAATAGATGTAAAAAATGTTATACTAAAAAAAGACAACGTACAGTACAAATGTGCAAAATTTATTATAAAAATACCTCTTATGGAGCAAAAAGTATGAAAAAAGAGAGAAATTTAGACATTTTAGCAAATTTTAATATTCTCTATATAGAAGATGAAGTTAGCTTGCTACACCAAACAACAACTGTTTTAGAAGACTTTGTTAAAGAAATTTATCCTTGCAAAGATGCAAAGAGCGCTTATGAGATTATAAAAAGTAGAGCAGTTGATGCGATTATAAGCGATATTTTACTAGAAAATACAACTGGAATCGAGTTTTTACGAACACTTAGAGAAGAGGGTTTTGAAACGCCCATTATCTTTACTACAGCCTATACAGATACAAAATATCTCCTTGAAGCTATAAAACTTAAAGCTGAAGGATATATGGTAAAACCGATAAATATAAAAGAGCTTTTAAACCATCTTTATGACCTACTTTTAACCAAAATTCAAGACAAAGAGATAGAAAAAAATGAAAATATCATCAAAACTGTCGCTGCGATAACAGATACAAAAGCTGTCGAGATGGTTAAATTTATTATAAATAATCTCGATGAAAATAGCGTTTTTAACCACTCATACTCCGATATCATGGATAATATCGATGTTAGTAAACCAACGATTATAAAGCTGTTTAAGCAACTTGGGGACTTAGAAATTTTAGTCAAACTTCAAAACTCAAAGTATCAGTTTAAAAAAGAGAATTTAGCAAACGTGGATTTGTTATGAAAATAACTCTGCCTAAAATCGACAAGCTTGTTTTAAGAGCCGAATTTAGCGAACTTTTTGCGCCACTTGTTTTAAAACTTGCAAAAGAAGTTATTCAAAAAGAGCGAGAAAAAGCGGTAAAAAATCTACCTTATTTAAACGAAGATGAGATAGTAAAAAAGATAAAAAACGAGTATAAAGAGTATGAAAATTTAGAACTAAAACCTCTTATAAACGCAACTGGCGTTGTGCTTCATACAAATTTAGGAAGAAGCGTTATAAGTAAAGAAATTTTAAACAAAGCCTTAAAAACCATAACTTCATACTCAAATTTAGAATACAACGTAGCGCTTGGAAAACGTGGCGAACGATATGCTTATACAAGCAAACTTTGCTCTATGCTTTTTGAGTGCGAAGACGCAGTTGTGGTAAACAACAACGCAAGTGCTGTTTTTTTGGTGCTTAATACTTTTGCAAAAGGCAAAGAAACCATCGTAAGCAGAGGCGAGCTTGTAGAAATTGGCGGAAGCTTTAGAGTTCCTGAGGTTATGAGTAACTCTGGGACAACCTTAAAAGAGGTTGGAACTACAAATAAAACTAAAATAAGCGATTATGAAGGCGCTATTAGCGAAGATACGGCACTTTTGATGAAAGTTCATCCATCAAATTTTACTATAAGTGGATTTAGCCAAAGTACTAGTTTAGAAGAGATTTCAAATTTAGCTAAAAAGCGCGGCATTTTAGACTACTATGATTTAGGAAGTGCTTATTTAAACGAGCTTCCATACTCTCTTGGCAAGCTTGAACCACCTCTTAAAAAAGTGCTTGAAAGTGGCGTTAGTCTAGTTAGTTTTAGCGGTGATAAACTCTTTGGAAGCGTTCAGTGTGGCATCATCATAGGTAAAAAAGAGCTTATAGATAAAATCAAAAAAAATCAACTTATGCGTATGTTAAGAGTCGATAAAATAACTCTTAGCCTTTTAAATGAGAGCTTAAAAGCGTATATAAATAAAGAATTTCATCTCATCCAAACTCAGCACCAAATTTATAAAAGTTTAGATGAGCTTGAAAAAATGGCAAATTTAGTAAAAGAGCAAATCAACGCAAACTGCGAAGTCGTTAAGACTACAACATTTGTTGGCGGTGGAACCATGCCATGTCGCCAGTATCCATCGGTAGCTCTTGCATTTACCGCAAATCCAGAGGAGCTAGAGGCTAAATTTAGAGAAAAACTTATCATCGGTCGCATTGAAAATGATAAATTTATGCTTGATTTTAGAAGTGTGATGGATGAGAATTTAGATGAAATTATAAGAGTTTGTAAGGAATTATTTGATGATAAATAGTTTGATTATCGGCACTTCAGGGCATATAGATCACGGCAAAACCGCACTTATAAAAGCACTAAATGGCTTTGAGGGCGATAAAATGGAAGCTGAAATTAAGCGTGGCATAACCATAGACCTAAGCTTTTCAAATTTAAAAAACGATAGCGCAAACATCGCATTTATCGATGTTCCAGGGCATGAAAATTTAGTAAAAACTATGATAAGTGGAGCTTACGCTTTTGATGCGGCGATGCTAGTTGTCGCAAGCGATGACTCTCTTATGCCGCAGACTAAAGAGCATATAGAAATTCTCTCTATCCTTGGTGTTAAAAGCATTATTTTAGTCATAACAAAGTGCGATTTAACAGATAAAACAAAGCAAAAAAAGGTTGAAGCTGAGGTTAAAGATTTTATCTTAAATTATAAAAATTTAGAAATTTTGCAAACTTTTTTTGTAAGCATAAAAGATAAACCTAGCATCGATGAGCTTAAAAACTATCTTTTCACACTAAAGCCAAAAGAGCGTGAAAGTGGCGTTGTTACACGGTATTACATCGACCGCATTTTTAGCCTAAAAGGCATAGGAACGGTTGTAACTGGAAGCTTGGTTGAAGGTGAGATTAAAAAAAATGAGAAGCTAGTTTGTCTTGATTTAGACAAAGTTGTAAGTGTAAGAAGCGTTCAAGTTCATGAAAGCTTCCTAAACTTAGCAACTTCTCCAAACAGAGTAGCGCTAAATTTAACTGACATTCCAACCAGTATGTTAGCAAAAGGACAAATTCTAAGCAAAAAGGGTTTTTTTAGAGGTTTTAAAGAGGTTGATTGTCTTTTTAAGGGTGAAATTTCTCATAATCAAAACGTAATTTTTTGTATAGGAAGCAGGCAAGTAAGTGCAAAATGCACCATTTTAAGCGATAAAAATAAAGAGAAATTTGTAACTTTTAAATTTAATAAAGCTGTTTTTGCTAAATTTAACGAGCCTTTTGTAGTGCTTGCCAACTCCCGTGTTATCGGTGGCGGAAAAGTTTTAAACCCAGTTAGTGAGCCGCTTAAAAAAAGCGAAAAGATAAATTTACTTTTAAGCTTGTCTCAAAAAGATTTTAAAAAAGCTTTTGAGATTTTAAGCAGTTTTCACAGACATGGTTTTGGTATTATTTCAAGTTACCAAAGGTTTGGAATCGAGCATGAAAAAGCCCTTTTAATCGCACTTGAACTTAAAAATGTCTTTGTAGATAAAGATAGTCTTTGCATTTACTCAAATCAAGCCTTGCAAGATCTTAAAAATACTATCAAATTTATCATCTCTAAAAACGAATTTGCGGTATTTTCAGCTCAAAGTATTGCTTTAAGGATAAATTGGGCTAGCCAAAGTCTAACGGCATTAGCCCTAAATGAGTTAGAAAAAGAGGGATTGGTTGAGAAAAATGGCTTGCTTTTTATCAAAAAAGGGGTGGATTTTTCTAAGATAAAAGAGAGTTTAAATGATAAAATTTACACTATTTTAGAAAACAGCTCTCTTGCTCCACAAGCGCCATATAACATCTACGATGAGCTTGATATCGACCGGCAAACTGGCGATAACGCGCTTAAAGCTCTAACAAGAGCTAAAAAGGTAGTTCGCCTAGCACACAATCTTTTTATAACAAGCAGTAACCTAAATTTAGCCATGACAAAGCTAAGAAATATCATCAAAAAAGATGGCAAAGTAAATGTAGCAAATGCCAAAAACGAGCTTGGGCTGAGTCGTAAATTTATCATATCATATCTTGAATACCTAGATAACTTCGGCGATATCGTTAAGAGTGATAATGATAGAATGTTTGTGGATTAATATTTAACTTTAGCTTATATAATTTGTCAAATTTTATAAAAAGGTTAAAAATGAAAAAGTTAGTATTAACTTCACTGGTTGCTGCTACGGCAGTATTTGCTGCTACGAATGAGGAAATTTTATCTCTTTACTCTGGTATGCCTCACGACATAAAAAGCGAAATCGCAAAAAGAGAGGCTGTAAAAGAAGCTCCTGAGTTTGATCTGGTTGTTGTTAAGTTAAGCCAAGGTCAAAGAAGTCAAGAAGAGATTATGTTTACAAAGGGCGATTTTTTAATCCCTGATTTGATAAATTTAAAAACTGGTGAGAGCTATAAGGCTAAATATCAACAAAGCGCACTAGAGAAAAATCTAGCTTTTGCTTACAAAAACGAAAAAGCAGAAAACATCATCAAACTAGGAAATGACCCTAAAAAGCCAACTATTATTATGTTTACAGATCCAGAGTGTCCGTATTGTCGTATGGAGATGGATAAGATTGATGATACGTTAAAACATAGCAATGTTGAAGTTATCATGACTTCAGTTCATGGTTCAAGTGGCGATGCAAAGGGCTTTAAAATTTATCAAGAGACAAAAAGCGCAAAAACAGATGCAGATAAATTAAAAATTATCAAAAAATACTATGATCCAGATTTAAAAGATGTTAAAGCATCTCCTGCTGAAATCCAAAGAATGAGAGAGATAGCAAACAAATACTTTGAAGCCGGTCTTAAAGGCGTTCCAACTATCATCGAAAAAGATAAATTAAACTAAATTAAAGGCTCAAATGAGCCTTTAAAATTTAAATTTACTTGTATAAAATTTCTATTAAATTCAAGCAACAATTACCAAGAAAAACTCAGCAAAAAACTGCATAAAGCGAATTACTTAACAAAATTTGATAAATCTTATATAAAATAAAAACTCTAATCTCACCTTAATAACAGCTTTTAGCATTTATATCCATCTTTATCGCAAGCAAAATATAGCTAGATTTTACAAATCAAAATGGGCAAAATAGACTAAACAAGAGTCTAGAATTTAGGCATAGAAAAGAATTTACTAGCAGGTTACGTATCAAAAAGATACAACTCATAGCCAACTACACAAAAGACTGATAGTCAAGTATCTTATTTCTCAAAGCATATCTTAAACTTAAAAAGCAGATAAAATTACTAAATTAAAGCTATGATAAGAATAAAAAGATAAAGAAAATGGGTGCGTTTTATTAAATATTAAAAAAGCGTTTGGGCTATGAGACAGGAGCGTTTAGTATAACAAAAGCTTGATTCTAGGTTTGTTATGCCAAAAGAGAATCAAAGAATCATCTTCGAGTTTAAATTGAATGTTTGATTCTAAGTTTGTTATGCCAAAAGAGGCAAAAAATGGTAAAGCGGCTAAGTTTAAAAGAGTTGTATATTCGCAGCTGTCACTTATAACGCTTTACAAAAAATGTGGTAATCAAGGTTAAATTTGCAAAAAGATATAAATTGTTTTAGCTAGATATAGGCATAATTTGCACTAGATTTTAAGGCTTAACATAGACATAAACAAAGAATTTGTTAAAATCTATAGGCTGGAAAAACTAAGCGATGAGCCTATACTTTAAAAGCGCTCTTTGGTTTGTGCCTTTTGCGTATAGCTAAATTTAACTTTATAAATTTAAGTAATGATTATATCTAAAAACTACAAAATACCATTAAATTAACTAAATTTATTATAATTGTTTGATTTTATAAAAGACTAAATTTAGCACCAACTTAGCACTAAATTTAGTTAAAGGCTATAAAGTTAAAACTTGCTAGCTAGCTAGCAAGTTTATTAATGTGTTGGAATTTTAACCTTTTGATTATCTTTTTGGCTTGGGTTTTCTTTGAAAAAATCGCTCTTATCCAGCTTTTTTTCAACCTTTTTTACATCACTGCTTTTGTTGTCATCGCTTGTATTTGAAAGCGGCGCACCAAAAGCCAAACTAGCAAAAACTGCTAAAAAGATAAATTTACCCATTTCCTACACATATCCTTGATCTATCATCGCATCAGCAACTTTTCTAAATCCAGCGATATTTGCGCCAAGAACTAAGTTGCCTTCATCTCCAAATTCCACAGAAGTATCATAACTAACTTTAAAAATATGTCTCATGATATCGTGAAGTTTTCCATCAACCTCTTCAAAACTCCAGCTCGCCATGCCTGCATTTTGCGCCATTTCTAAGCCGCTAGTTGCAACACCGCCTGCATTTGCAGCTTTTGCTGGACCAAACAAGAAGTCTTTTTTGCTTAACATAAACTCAATCGCCTCAAGCGTACTTGGCATATTTGCACCCTCACAAACCAGACGGCAACCGTTGCCATAAAGCGTTGTTATATCTTCTAAATTTAGCTCATTTTGCGTAGCACTTGGGAAAGCCGCGTCACATGGAACGTCCCAAACACCATTTCTTCCCTCTTCATACGCGCTCACTGGGGTAAATACTGCATTTTTACGCTCTTTAACATACTCTTTCAACCCAACACGCTCAACCTCTTTTAAGCGTTTTAAAAGCGCAACATCCACGCCCTCTTTATCATAAATATATCCAGTAGAATCGCTAACTGTGATAGGCAACGCGCCAAAATCATATAGTTTTTCAGCTGTATAAATAGCAACATTTCCAGAGCCACTTATACTACATTTTTTGCCCTCCAAATCAGCACCTTTTTTTGCCAACATCTCAGCTGCAAAATAAACCGAACCATATCCTGTTGCTTCTGTTCTTGCCAAACTTCCGCCCCAGCTTAAACCTTTACCAGTCAAAGCTCCATCAAAGCGGTTTGTTAGCTTTTTATACTGACCAAACATATATCCAATCTCACGTCCGCCAACGCCGATATCGCCAGCTGGAACATCTTTAACATCGCCTATAAGTTTGAAAAGCTCATTCATAAATGACTGACAAAATCTCATAATTTCGCCATCACTTTTGCCCTTAGGGTCAAAATTTGCTCCACCTTTTCCAGCGCCGATGTTTAGTCCTGTTAATGAGTTTTTAAAAATTTGCTCAAATCCAAGGAATTTTAAAACATCTAAATTCGCAGTTGGGTGAAATCTCAAACCACCTTTATAAGGTCCGATAGCTGAGTTAAACTCGACTCTATAACCAAAATGAACACACGCTTTTCCAGCATCGTTTATATAAGTCGTGCGAAAAATCGTAGTTCGCTCTGGCATTATAATACGCTCTAAAATGCTGTGTTTTTCATACTTGCCCTCTCGCTCGAAAAGCGGAACTAGGCTAGTTAGAACCTCTGTTGCTGCCTGAAAAAATATAGGCTGACGTGGCGAAATGCGTTTTATGTTGTGCAAAACGCCATTGACATACTCTTTGGTACTCATGTGTTTTCCTTTGTATTGGGGTTGAAATTTAATTGTCTTGCTTTTCGTATGTAAAGATTAAGTGCGAGGCTCTCTTTTTGCCCGATTTTATAAGATATAAATTTAAGATACCACTTGATATCATCTGAGCTAATGCCTCTTGTTTTAGCGTATTTGTTTAGTATGTAGCTTGGGATTTTGATATTTTTTTGTAAGAATTTATTAACTAGTTTTTTATAACTTTCACCACTGTTTGTGTAGCAAAAAACAGCAAAAACAAATGGCAAATTTGTCTTTTGATGCCAAATTTCGCCTAAGTCATAAAATTTATCTTTGCCTTCGTTTAGGTAGTGTTTTAAAGCGCGATCTCCTATGATAACCTCGCCTTTTTTATCAAGAACTCGAGCTAACATGTTTGAAGTCATGGAAGCGCTGTCTAGTTTTGGAGTAGAGTTTTTGCGGACTAAAACGCTTTTTACGCTAGTTTTAGCCACTATGCCCATATTTAGTTTTTTGTATTTGCTTCGTCTACTTTCTATGCTCGATATGACTGCTGCGTCTATTTTTCTGTTATATAGCGCGCGATTTAAGAGGCTTGGAACGCCTTTTTTAAACTCAATAGTTTTTTTGACATAGCTAGGAAGTGAGTATTTTTTTAAAAAAATGTGAAATGGTAGTAAATTTAGATAGTCAATTTTTCCAAAAATCATCTTTTTCCTTTCAACGAGTTTGTATTATACAAAAAAAATTATAAATTTTTATAAAATGACATAAAAGTTTCAAATTTATTTTGATTTTTAGCTAGCCATGAGTTTGGCTAGCTAAATTTAGTTATTTGATTATATCTACGTTGATTGGTTTACCTTTTACCAGCTCGACAATTCCGTAGTTTTCTTTAAAGTGAATGCTCACACCATCTTCATTTTCAAGATAAATTCCACTTCCAGATGGAGCTCTTTTTAACTTATAAACCGCATCGGAGTTATCTGCTAAAGTAGCGCTCTCCCAGTTATCGCTGCTTCTAAGCTCTAAAGTAAGATCGTATGGACCAACAAAATTTATAACATCCTCTTTGACAACAGCTTGCTGTGTTGGCTCTTTTGGCGCATTTTGATACGAACAACCAGCAACAAACAAAGCAACCGCAACAAAAAAAATAACTTTTTTCATACTTTACTCCTTTAATTTAATGTGTTAAAAACTCTATCTCCAGCATCGCCTAGTCCAGGAACGATATAGCCTTTTTCATCTAATCCATCATCTATATTTGCCACGTAAACTTCAACATCTGGATAAACTTTGGCAAATCTTTCTAGCCCTTCAGGCGCTGCGATAATAGAGATAAATTTAATATCCTTAACCCCTTTTTCGCGTAAAAACTTCACACTATCAATCGCTGTTCCACCAGTTGCAAACATAGGGTCAATTATTATAGCGGTTCTTTCTTTATAATCTTTTGGCAATTTTGCGTAAAAAAACTCAGCTTCTAAACTCTTTTCATTTCGCTGAAAGCCCAAAAAGCCAACACTTGCATCTGGAATCAGCTTAAAAACCGCATCAAGCATACCTAAAGCCGCTCGTAAAATCGGACAAATCATAATCTTGCAACCAAGCTTTTCGCCCTTTGTTTTAGCAACAGGAGTTGTTATATCAACTGTTTTTAGCTTCAAATCGCTACTTGCCTCAAAAAGCATTAAGTAGCTAATCTCATCGATTAGCATCCTAAACTGAAACGGATCAGTTCTAACATCCCTTAAAATCGAAAGCTTATGCTTAATTAGAGGGTGCGAAATTTGTTTTATGTTTGGTAAATTTTGCATATTTTTTCCTTATAATTTAGTTTAAATTTATATTTTAGTTCTATATTCTTGTAGTAAATTTTCTCTTATTTCCCACAGTTTTTGCGATAAATCTACTTTATAGCTTTGCGGGTTTATGTTTCTTAAATGCTCATCCCAAAAACTCGCTTTTTCTTCTTGATGGAATTTAGCTATCTCTTTCACGCTTCGTTTTTTTCCAACAAATTTGCCATCTATAAAAAGCGGCTCAAGCAGTTTTTTAGCATAAAAATTCTTCACTAAACGCCTTTTATAGGTATAAAGTGGGTGAAAAATTTCAAACTCTTTGCTCTCATCGATAACCTCATCATCAGTCGTTATCAAATCCGCCAAAGCCTTGTTCGTATCTTTATCATAAAGGCGGTAAATTTGTTTAAAACCGGGGTTATTTATCTTTCTAGGATCGTTTGAAATCTTTATCTTTGGCTCGATTTTTCCATCTTTTTGAGTCGCGGCTAGTTTATAAACTCCACCCAAACTTGGATGGTCATACGATGTGATTAACTTCGTGCCAACTCCCCAGTTATCAATCTTTGCGCCTAAGTTTTTAAGATGTTCGATTGAGTATTCATCTAAGTCATTTGAGCCTGTGATTTTAGCATTTTTAAATCCAGCCTCATCTAACATCACTCTTGCTTGTTTTGACAGATACTCCAAATCTCCAGAATCAATGCGAATTCCTACCGGCTCATGCCCAGCTTCTCTAAGCTCTTTAAAAACAGTTATCGCATTTATCACGCCACTTTGAAGCACATCGTAAGTATCGACTAACAAAACGGTCGCATCTGGATAGTTTCTCGCATACGCACGAAACGCCTCAAGCTCGCTATCAAAGCTTTGAATCCACGAGTGAGAGTGCGTTCCAAGCACGCTTAGTCCAAACATCTTGCCAGCTAGCACATTTGATGTGCCAGCGCAACCTGCTATAACAGAAGCTCGCGAGCCATAAACTCCAGCATCTTTTTCTTGCGCACGTCGCAGTCCAAACTCCATAACAGGGTCATTTACGGCACTTCTTACAACGCGAGATGCTTTTGTTGCGATTAAGGTTTGGAAATTTATCATTGATAAAATCGCAGTTTCGATTAGCTGGGCTTCGATGATTTTAGCTCTTACGCGCACTAACGGCTCGTGCGCAAAAACTATGCTTCCCTCTTTTATAGCGTAAATCTCACCGCTGAATTTAAAATTTTCAAGATAGTTTAAAAACTCATCGTCAAAGAAATTTAGGCTTTTTAAATACTCAATATCGCTTTTGCTAAATTTTAAACCACTTATATACTCAACCACAGAATCAATCCCACAAAGCACCGCATAAGCACCACCACATGGGTGTTTTCTAAAATACATATCAAAAACAGCCACTTGCTCTTTTTTCTCTCTAAAATACCCTTGCATCATACTTAGTTGATAAAAATCCGTAAGCAACGCCAAATCTTGCATACTCAAATCTCTTTTTGTTAAATTTAGTAGAATTTTACGATAAGTATGCTTTAAATTTGTGTAAATTTGAACTATTCTTGGTTTTTATTAAATTTTATGCAAAAGTTTTGGCGTTTTGGCGCATTTTTGCTTTATTATAAATTTATATTTACATAAAAAATAAAAATGATAAAAATCTAGTAAATGTTATTCGGCGCGCTTAAAAACGGTGCTGGTTAGAGAGTTGTTTAAAAAATGAAAAAATGGCTAATGAATTTAAATACCAAATTTAAACAACAAAGCGTTGCAAAATAAAATGATAAAATTATCTTTAAAAATTTATATGATAAAACGTTTAGCTCACTAAATCTAAAGGCCGAAATTTAGCCAAAACGCAGCTTTTAAAAGATAAATTTCAAAGATATTAACTTAAATTTAAGATAAAAGCTATCAAGATACATCTCAAACTACGACTTGAAAAGATATAAATTTAAAGAAAAATGGCGTTAAATTTGAGAAATTAAACAAAAAATGTAGAATTTAAACTTTAAATTTGCAAGCATAAACAACTATAAATTTAAAGAAAAGTTAAGTCAAATTAAGCACTAGTTTATTTTAATAAAACGAACCGAACTAAAAATAAAAGTTAAAAATCTAAATTTCAACTATTTCGAACAAACTAAAATCAAATAAGCTATAAAATAGTTCTAAATTTCAAAACCCAGCGCTAAATTTATCAAATCGCTAAATTTATTAAATTTGCAAGAAAAAGGAGGCTAAATTTGCCCCCTGAATTTACTATCTTTTTTCTAAACTTTTCTTATACTCTTTTGCATCAAAGCTATCAACTCTTGCTACGCCATCATCAAAAGCAGCCTTTGCGACCGCTGTTGAAACCACGCCCAAAACTCTTTTATCAAAAGGATTTGGGATGATGTATTCTATGCCAAATTTGATATCTTTGGCTCCTAAAGCCTCGCAAACTTCAGCTGGAACTGGCTCTTTTGCTAGAGCTGCTAGAGCTTTTGCCGCTGCCATTTTCATATTTTCAGTTATCTTTTTAGCTCTTACATCAAGCGCGCCACGAAAGATATATGGAAAACCAAGCACGTTATTTACTTGATTTGGATAATCGCTTCTTCCAGTTCCTATCATCGCATCATCTCTGACCTCTTTAATCTCTTCTGGATAAATTTCTGGAACTGGGTTTGCAAGTGCGAAAATTATCGGATAAGGCGCCATAGTTTTTATCATCTCTTTGGTTAAAACGCCAGGTTTGCTAAGTCCAAGAAACATATCTGCACCATTTATCGCATCTGCCATAGTTCTTGCATCTGTATCGCTGGCAAACTCTAGTTTTTCTTTGGTTAAATTTTCTCTTTTTGAGTGGATTACACCTTTTGAATCTACCATCAAAATATGCTCCACACCAAGAGCTCTATACATTCTAGCGCACGCTATACCAGCCGCACCACTTCCGCTAACAACGATTTTTATATCTTTGATTTTTTTGCCACTTATCTCAAGTGCGTTTATTAGCCCCGCCGTTGTTATAATCGCAGTTCCATGCTGATCATCGTGCATAACAGGTATATTTACCGCTTCTTGAAGCTCTTTTTCTATCTCAAAGCACTTTGGAGCTTTAATATCTTCTAAATTTATACCACCAAAAGTAACAGAAATCGCCTTGCAAATCTCAACAATTTTTTTTGGATCGCTTTCGTTTATCTCGATATCAAAGGCATCAACATTTGCAAATTTTTTAAACAAAACAGATTTGCCCTCCATAACTGGCTTACTAGCCGCCGCGCCGATATCGCCAAGTCCCAAAACAGCACTTCCATCGCTGATAACTGCTACTAAATTTGCTTTATTTGTATATTTATAAGCTGCTTGCGGATCTGCTTCGATTTCTTTGCAAGGCTCAGCAACGCCTGGGCTATAGGCTAGCGTTAAGTCTTTTGCCGTTTTAACTGGAGTTTTAACATCTATGCCAATCTTTCCGCCAATGTGATAGTCTAACGCCTCTTCTTTGGTGTATTTTATAGTCATATCTTGATTTACCTTTTTATTTATTTATTAATTTTTCTATTCTTTCTTTAACTTCTTTGCTTCCTAGAATTTCTATAACTTCAAAGATAGATGGACTCACACTTGTCCCAGTTATAGCCACTCTTAAAGGTTGAGCCAAATCTTTTAACTTAGCTTCGTTTTCTTCTAAAAATTTAATGGTTTTTTCTTCATATCCAGATGCGTTTAAATCCTCATCTAAAATTTCGCTAAATTTTGCAAGCAAGTTTAGACTATTTTCATTAATAAATTTTTTATAGGCTTTTTCATCATATTCTTTTGGCTTATTTAATAAAGCTTTTGCAGAATTTGCCATCTCAACTAGCGTTTTGCTTCTCTCTCTTAACGAATCAACCAAAAGTTTAGCGTGTTTTATCTCTTTTAAATTTAGTCCAAAGTGCTTTAACTCATCAACTAGCCTTTCAAAGCTAACGGTTTTTATATAGTGCGAGTTTAGCCACTCTAGTTTGCTTTGATTAAAGGTGCTAGCAGATTTACTAAGATGAGTTGGATCAAAGAGTTTTTTCATCTCATCCATAGAAAAAATCTCATCATCGCCATGACTCCAACCAAGTCTAACTAAGAAATTTAAAAGCGCTTCACTTAGATAACCCATCTTTTTATACTCCATAACATCGGTTGCGCCATGCCTTTTAGAGAGCTTTTGACCATCGCTTCCGTTTATCATAGCAACGTGGTAAAATTTTGGCACTTTAAAGCCAAGCGCTTCGTATAAAACTATCTGTTTTGGAGTATTTGAAAGGTGATCGTCGCCTCTTATGACATCAGTTACGCCCATTAGCGCATCATCAATTACAACGGTAAAATTATAAGTTGGAGTTCCATCACTTCTTGCTATTATAAAATCATCTAATATATCTGCACAGTTAAATTTAATCTCGCCTTTAACGCCATCATTAAACTCAATCACGCCATCAAGAGGAGCTTTTATGCGGACAACTGGCTCAATTCCTTCTGGTGGCATGCCATTAAATTCTCGGTATCTGCCATCGTATTTTGGTCGCTGTTTTGCCGCTTCTTGCTCTTTTCTTAAAGCATCAAGCTCATCTTTGCTCATATAGCATTTATACGCTTTGCCCTCATCTAGGAGCTTTTGAACATACTCTTTGTATAAATCAAATCTAGAACTTTGATAAACCATCTCACCATCAAAATCAAGTTTGCACCATTTAAACGCCTCTACTATCGCTTCAGCCGCCTCTTTTGAGTTTCGTTTTAAGTCTGTATCTTCTATGCGAAGTAAAAACTTGCCACCATTTGCCCTTGCATAAAGGTAGTTATAAAGTGCTGTTCTAAGCCCACCGATGTGAAGATATCCTGTTGGTGAAGGTGCAAATCGAGTTACAATCATATTTTTCCTTTTTTGAGCCAAATTTACATATTATGTGATATAATTAATGCCGTATTATAATCCAGCAAAGCTTAAAATAAAGGTTTTTTATGAAGAAAAGATTGGTTTTTGTATCGTTTTTGCTTAGCTTTAGCTTAGCTCAAGCAAGTATGGTAAACTGGGTTGTTGCCTTAGTAAACAACCAACCTATAACAAATTATGAAGTATTTGACACTATGAAAAAAATCGGCGGAAATGAACGAAATGCCATTGAATTTTTAATAAAAGAGAAGCTTCAAATAGCAGAGATTAAAAAAAGAGATATCACAGCCTCTCCATACGAAGTTACCCAAAGGATAGAGCAAACCGCGCAAAAAAACGGTATGAGTGTTGATGAGTTTAAAAGCAACCTTGCAAAAGAAGGCATAAACTACACTCATTTTAGAGAAGAGATAGCAAAAAGCATAAAAGATCAAAAATTTTACGAGTCTATTTTCGCAAGAGTAGACAACAGGATAACTCCTCAAAACGTAGAGCAATACTACAAGCAAAATATCGCTAGATTTACCACATTTGACTCAGTAAATGTAACAAGATACGCAGATAAAAACAGAGCTAAAATAGAAGAGCTGCTAGCTGGTAAAAAACCAAAAAATTTATATTCTCAAAAGGTTAAAATCCCAAGAAAAGGGCTAAGCGAGCAAACTGCTTATGTTTTTGCAAGCATAAAAGATGGCGGTTTTACACCCATAGTTCACAACCCGCAAGGATACTTTGAGGTATTTAGGATAGATTCTAAAGTAGGATTAAACCAGCTAAGTTTTGAAGAAGCACAAAATATGGCGATAAATGAATTTGTCCAAAAAGAGCGAAGAAAAGCAGTAGATGAATACTTCGAAAAGCTAAGAGCTGAAGCTGTGGTGCAGTTTTTACCTGTTAAACAACCTCTTGTAAATAGCGATAAAAAACCAAATAAATAAATTTATAAAAGCAGATGTTAGAACAGAAAAAAGCGTTATTAAAAAATCGTTCGTTCTAACATCGCTGTCTAAATTTAGACCATTTGAAAACACAAACAAAACTAAGAAAAAAACCACGATAAAAAGTATAAATTTCAAAACCTTTGTGTTGTGAAGTTTGGCGTTAAAATCTTTTTTATAAAACCTATCCCAAACTGCGTCGATTAAAATAAATCCATAGCTAAGCCCAAGATAAAATGAGAGTATAAAACTAGCTGGAGCGATGAGCTTTCTAAGCGCAAACTCGCTTTTAAAAAGCAAAACCAAAAAGTCATAAACTAAATTTAAAACCGCGCCAAATTCATAAAACATCATAACAAACAAACATATGCCAACTACAAAAGATAGCGCTGTTTTTAGGTGTTTCATAAAACCTCTTTTTGATATTTTAGCAAAGTTAATGATATCATAAAAATGTGATTTTTTAATTTAAATACCAAATTTGAAATAGTTAATTATCTAAAATTTATAATAAATTTGTTAAATTTTACGCTTGATATCTGAAAATTTGTTAGTTTGTGATAAACAAATCGTTGTTTAAAACTTTTTTTATACACCCGTTTCGTGTGTTTTGAATAAGTTGTGATAAAAATCGTTATTTAAAAATGATAAAAAGATTAAATTTGAATGTTGCGTTGCAAGATTATCAAATTTGCTAATAAAATAAGAGTAACCACCCTTCTAAATAAAACATTATTTTTAAACAAACCGTAGGTTAGCCTGCTCGGGCGGATGAGTTTATAAATATATTGTTTAAAAACAGGTATTTATGGTCGATGCTATGCAAAAGCTAAAAACCAATATCGTTTAAAGATAAATGCGCGAACTGCTTATCATAGCAAGCTTTGATAAAATAAATGCTATAAAACTCAGCCATATTCTAATCATCATAAGCTATATTATCAGCTTTTAGTTGCGATAAAGAAAATTTTGTTTTAAACCTATTTAGCGATTTCTAACATAGTGTTAGTTAGATAAAATGAATTTATCCAAACTATGTAATTTTTTTAAAAAGCAGCCACACTGCCAACTTTTTATAAATAAATTTTTAAGGTCGCTTCCGCCCAAATTTGAACGGAAGCAAATTCTTAATAATGCTTTGAAAGGTAGTTTGTATCGTAGTTGTTGTTTATAAAATCATCATTTTCCATCATAGTTTTATGGAAATTTGTTGTGGTTTTAATCCCCTGTATGATTAGCTCATCAAGCGCTACTTTCATCTTTCTTATAGCTTTATCTCTAGTTTGAGCGTGAACTACAAGTTTTCCTATCATACTATCATAGTATGGCGGAACGCTGTAATCTTGATAGATGTGCGAGTCCATTCTAACATTTCGCCCACCAGGAGCGATGTAACGAGTGATTTTACCAGGACTTGGAACGAAGCTTTTTGGATCTTCAGCTGTGATACGACACTCGATAGCATGACCGTTTAGTATGATTTCATCTTGCTCTAAAAGTTTCTCGCCTTGCGCTACTCTTATCATCCATTCTATTATATCGATACCACTTATCATCTCGCTTACACAATGCTCAACTTGAAGCCTTGTGTTCATCTCGATAAAATAAAAGTCATTTGTAGTCTTATCATATAAAAACTCAAATGTTCCAGCACCAGAATACCCTATAGCTTTAGCCGCTTTAACTGCTGTGTCGTGAAGCTTTTCTCTAGTTTTTTCATCTAGTAAAACCGCCGGGCTTTCTTCTATAAGTTTTTGGTGACGACGTTGCATAGAGCAGTCTCTTTCGCCTACGTGAACGACATTTCCATAATTATCTCCGATGATTTGAACTTCGATGTGGCGTGGAGATAGGATGTATTTTTCCATATACATAGTTCCATCGCCAAATGCTGATATAGCCTCGCTTTCAGCCGACCAGAAATTCTTTTCTAAATCCTCTTCTTGATAAACCACGCGCATACCGCGCCCACCACCACCAGCTGCGGCTTTTATGATGACTGGGTAGCCTATTTGTGCTGCTAGTTTTCTAGCCTCTTCTATATCTTTTAGCGCACCATCGCTTCCTGGAACTACAGGAACTCCAGCTCTCATCATAAAGCTTTTTGCCTTACTTTTATCGCTCATTAACGCCATAGCAGAAACGCTAGGTCCTATAAATTTGATATTTTCTTTTTCACAAATTTCAACAAAAGTCTGGTTCTCGCTTAAAAATCCATACCCTGGAAAAATCGCGTCTGCTTCGCTGATTTGCGCTGCTGTCATAATCGCAGGGATATTTAGATAACTATCACTACTTCTTGGTGGTCCTATACAGATACTTGCATCAGCATATCTTACATACAAAGCATCTTTATCCGCCGTAGAGTAAATTACTATCGCCTCTTTTCCCATCTCTTGGATGGTTCTAAGAGCTCGAAGTGCGATTTCTCCGCGGTTTGCTATTAAAACTCTTTTGATTTCCATTATATCTTCTCCACCTCAACTAGTGGCATTCCAAACTCAACTGGTTGCCCATCAGCAACTAAAATCGAAGTGATTTTGCAGTCAAACTCTGCTTCGATTTCATTCATTATCTTCATCGCTTCGATAATACCTATAACAGAGCCTTTTCTAACTGTTTGCCCAACTTTTACAAATGGCGCAGCTCCCGGAGTTGGCGCCATATAAAATGTTCCAACCATAGGTGAATCTATGCTATCTTTTTTAACGCTAGCTGGCGCAGCGCTTACTGTTTTGTCATTTACTACTAAATTTATAGGTGCTTGAGGAGCTGGCGTCGGGCACATCTCTGGTGTAAATTCTGGCACTTCAGAATACTTCTCCAACTCTATTTCAAATTCATCTTCTTTTATTCTTAGTCTGTTGATTCCAGTATCTTCGAAAAATTTCATAAGATCTTTAATCTCTTCTTTTTTCATCATTTTACTCCAATTTTGAAATTTTCTTAACACATGATATTATCAAAAATATCCAAAATTTACTATAAATTTATGCTATTTTACCTAAATTTAGCAAAAGCCTTAACTGCATTTTTTAAATCATTCTCATCTGGATGGCTTGCAGCCTCACTCCATCTTGCCTCTCTTTTTGGCTCGATAGTCTGACCTGAGTTTTGCGCTATTTGCTTCATTTTTTCGATAAGTTTTGGATCAATCGCTCCTTGAGAACAAAAAATTTCCTCTACCAAATTTGAGTTTTTTTCAAAAAAATCTCTAGCTCTAGCCTTGCATTTATCCGCATGTTGCGAGTTAGGCTCAGCTCCAAGAGTGAAAAATATACCAACTTTTTTATCTTTTATCTTTATAGCGATATCCTTTGCCTTTTGGCTCATTAAGCCTTTATCTACAAAAAAGCCAAAGATTACGCGCTCATAATCATCTAAATTTAGCTTTTCATCTATGCCCTTAATATCGCAATTTAGGCTAGAAGCTATCGCATTTGCTACTTTTTTTGTATTTCCTGTGAGTGAGTCATAAAGGACTAAATTTTTCACGCTTTTTCCTTTTGTTTAACTTGCTTTTTTTAATTTTTCTATGAAATAATCTTTTGCTAGCTCTATAGCTTCCCACGCTATAGAATTTCCCCAAAAAACGCCATCAGCGCTAAATTTTATCACGCCATTTTCTATTTTTACATAGCCTTTTTTCTCACAAGCTTTAAAAAACTCTTCTATTTTTTCAAAGGTTGTTTTATCTAAAAAGCTTTTGATTTGCGTAATTGAAATTTTATCATACTGAAATAAATTTGAGTATATGTTAAAATTTAGTTGAATTTGGCTAGTTTTTGACACAACTTGCATATTTTGTCTTGGCGTAAATATGCTATATAACCCAACTCTTCCACCAGCTCCAACGCCGATTGGCAAGATATCTGTGCCTTTGTGCGAGAGTTTTATATAAAGATATCTGTCGCGGTTTTTGCGGTTGATTTTAGTATATTCAAGTAGTTCATACTCATCTTTTAACAAGCTTGTTAAAAAGGCGTTGTGAAGCTTATAATCAGTTTGTAAATCATAGTAGTTTTCATCGTATTGTTTAGAAAAAATCGAGCCTTCTTGAAACTGAAGCGAGTAAAAGCTGGAGCTATCGATTTTTAAACTCTTAAGCACTTTAGCATCTTCTAAAACCTCTTGTATGCTCTGCTTTGGATAGTTATAAATAATATCGGTGCAAACTAGCCCACCAAAACTCTCTTTTATCATCGCTAGTTTATCAATCGCGCTTTTTTTATCGCCTATACGGTTTAAAATCTTCCTGCCTCTTGTCGAAAAAGTCTGAATTCCAATGCTATAGCGATTAACGCCTAGAGCATGCATAAGCTCGATTTTGTTTTGAGTTAGGTTATGAAGCGTGGTTTCAAAACTAAACTCAACATCTTTATCAAGGCTAAAGCTTTTGTTTATCGCATTTAAAATTTGCTCTAAATGTCGCTGTTTTAAAATCGTTGGCGTCCCGCCGCCAAAATATACACTTTTAAAAATTTTTGTTTTTATGTATGGAAATTTAGCATAATAATCAATCTCTTTTAACAAGAATTTCACATACTCATCAAGCTCATCATCAAGCTTTGTTCTGTGCAGGTTACAAAACGAGCAGATGTTATCGCAAAATGGGATATGAAAGTATATAACGCCCTCTTTATCTTCGCATTCGTTTTGCAAAAAACTTTCTAGCTCATCTTTACTCGCCATAACAGGCTTTTCAAGCGCTTCTCTGTGATGACCTTTTACTCTTTGTTTAAACATAATCTTCCTTAATTTAACTCAAACACGAACGGCTTTACTATCGTGCAACTTGATACTTTTTTATCTAAAACTACGATTTCAAGCGCTTTAGTTAGCCTAACTGCTTCATCTTTAAAAATTTGGTTATCGCCTAAAACTTTTATAATCTCAACCTTGCCATTATCTAGTCTAAAGCTAACATCGACTCTAAATTTGCCCTTAATTCTTAGCATTGTTGCTTTTTTAGGAAATTTATAGTTTTGTTTTGGGTTTAAAACTTTAAAGCCTTCATTTTCTTTGCACACATCGCTAATTGCGTTATTTAGCGATGATGTTTGTTTAAATTTTGACTCTTGTTTTATCTCTTTTAAAGCTATTTTTTTAACTTTTTTGCTGCTTGATTTTTTTGTATTTTTAGTTTTAGTGATATTTTCTACTTCATTTACAACTTTTTGCTCTAGTTTTTGCTCTTTTTCATCGCCTTCGTTTGGCTTATTTATACTTATTTCATCGCTAGTTTCTATTTTAGATATTTCATTTATAGTTATTTTTATCATTTCTTTAGCTATCTCTTCGCCTTTTAAACTACTATTTATGTTAAAAAATGGTAGAAAAAGTAAAGCTAAATTTAGCGCCAAAGAGATGATAAAAAATTTCATTTTACAAATTCTTTATGCAGCTTTTCTATCTCATCAACGACTCTTGGAGTTCCGCGTAGTAAAGACGCTGAGTTTACGATGATGATTTTGCCATTTTTAGCAGCATTAGTATGTTTTAAAACTGGATTTTGTTTTAAAAAGTCCTCCACCTTTGGAACACCGACAATTACCATAAAATCAGGGTTTTCTTCGATTAAAAACTCGCTTGTTACTATAGGAGTTTTGCCATCTAGTTTATCGGCTAAATTTTTAACTCCTATAAATTTAAAAATATCTCCTGGCAAAGTATCTTTTCCAAAAGCCATCAAATTTGCAGTCGCGTAGAAAAATATCGCCTTTTTTTCGCTTAATTTTGTCTTATCAAGACTATCTAGTCTGGTTTGAAAACTCTCAATTAGCTTTTTTGCCTCATCTTCTTTATGACAAATCTCTCCGACGATTTTAATACTTTTAAAGATATTTTTTATACTATCATTTGGCGTTTCAATGTGCTTTATGCCAAATCTATCCAAATCATCTAAAATCTCTTTAGAGTGAAAACTAGTTATAACCATTTCTGGATCAAGCTCAACAATTTTTTCTAAATTTGCTTTTATATAAGTGCCAACTGTTGGGAGTTTATCCGTTTTTTCCTTTGGCCAAATTTCGCTACTTGTGGTTTTGGCGATTGCCGATATTTTATCTTCGCAACCTAACATATAAAATATCTCAACGCTAGCTGGGTTTAAAACCACAAATCCTTTAGCAAACAAACTTGCAAAACCAAAAAGCATAAAAATAACAATCTTTTTCATAAATTTCTCCTATAATGGAACTACGACCGCTCTGTTTTCGTGATGTAAAATCTCACACTCTAAGTCATAAATTTCTTTTAATATATCTTTTTTTAAAAGCTCGTTTGGAGCGCCTTTGTATGCTACTTCGCCATCTTTTATCATCAAAATTTCATCGCAAAAAAGAGAGGCTAAATTTAAATCATGCAGTATCACAACGCCGATTATATTTCGTTTTTTGATAATACTTTTGCAAATTTTTAAAATTTGAACTCCATAGTTTAAATCAAGCGCACTAGTTGGCTCATCAAGAAGCAAAATCTTTGGCGCACTTACCAAAGCTCTTGCTAAAATCACTCTTTGAAACTCGCCACCGCTTAAAGAAAACGCAATCCGCCCTTTGAATTTTTCTAAATCCAACAGCTTTATAACCTCATCAACTGCTTCATAATCCTCTTTTGAGTATCCAGCAAATGAGCTTTGAAGGTTTGAATACCGCCCCATCAAAATAATATCTTCAACCAAAAGCGGCATCGCTAAAGCGCTTTTTTGCGGGACAAAACCTATGATTTTACTTAGCTCTTTTAGGCTGTATTCTTTAGCCATTTTATTTTCTATATTTATAATGCCTGATTTTGGCTTGTAAATTTGAAGTATGTTTTTCAAAAGCGTACTTTTACCACAGCCATTTGGACCTAAAATCCCTATAAATTCGCCCTTTAAAGCTTCTAAAGATATGTTATTTAAAATATTTTTTTTGCCAAATCCAAATTCAAGTTTTTTTACATCTAAACTCATCTTAACGCCTTGTTTGAAGTGCTAAAAATAGAAAAAATGGTGCACCAAAAAATGCCGTAACAACGCCGATTGGCACTTCTGTCGGAGCTAAAATCGTCTTTCCAACACCATCGCAAAGCAAGAGAAAAAGCCCACCGATAACTGCTGAAAATGGTATGATAATGGCATTATCTGAAGTTTTAAAAAGAAGCCTTATGGCGTGCGGGATAATCAGCCCCACAAAGCCTATCATTCCAGTAAACGCAACGCTAAAACTAACAGCAAGTGCTGAAACAACAAGCAAGCGTTTTTTAAGCTTTTCTACATCAACACCAAGGCTTTTTGCCTCCTCATCGCCACTTAAAAGTATATTTAACTCATATCTTTTTGAGTAAAAATAGACCATAGTTATACAAAGCGGAACTATTACAAGAGCGATTTTTGTCCATGAAGCAGAGCCGATATATCCCATCATCCACGCAACTATCTTAAAGCTATCCTCTCCTATCATATAGGTTGCAAACGATGTAAAAGCTCCTAAAAATGATGAAAAAGCAATGCCTATGATAAGCAAGGTTGCGATACTTCTAGCCTTTGTATACATTTTAAAAATAACTAAAGAAAGCACCGCTGAAGCTAAAAATGCAAACGCACCATAAAAAATATCTGGAAGTTTTAAAAAGTATGCAACAACAGCTCCAAAAGTCGCGGCTGAGGCGATTCCTATGATGTATGGATCTGCTACTGGGTTTAAAAACACACTTTGAGTTACAACTCCACTCGTTGCTAAAAGCATTCCAATTAAAAATGCCATGATGATTCGCGGCAAGCGAATTTCAAGCAAGATTATCTCTTGAGAGTGAGTTATATCTCCACTAAAAAGCCCTAAAACCTCTTTTATACCGATATTTGCGCCACCTATTGATATAGAAAATATAGCAACAAAAAGGCTAACTAGCATAAAAATTAAAAGAATTTGTCTGTTTTTAGAAGTCATATTTCAACTCAACATATAAATTTCTACCATCACCTACATAAAATGAGTCTTTTTTATAATCTGCTGATGTAAAATACTCTTTATCAAACACATTATTTACGCCACCAGTGACTGTAAAGCCCTTGTTTTTGTATCTAACTCCAACATCGCTTATGCTATAAGCTGGTAATTTTTCATTTGACGTGTTTCTTTGATCTCCATAAAATTTAGAATCAGCAAAAATAGTAAAATTTTTATTTATATCATAATCAACACCCAAAACAACTTTGTATTTTGCGACATTTGGCACGACCGAGCCAGCTGCGTATCCGCTTGTGCCGGATTTTTTTATCTTTGTATCTGTGTAAGTAAAACTTTGAGATAGTCTTAAACTATCATCTAACAAAGCCTGCTCACTATAAATTTCAAAACCTTTTCTTTGAGTTTCGCCTATGTTTACTTGAGTCCAGTAAGTTGGCGGTTTTCCTATCGTACTAATCTCATTTTTACTATTTGTATAAAACAAAGTTGCACTAAAATACTGCCCAAAGACAAGATCTTTTATACCAACCTCATAAGTTTTATAAGTTTCTGGCTCTATGTTACTTGGATAATACCCCAACCTAGCGTCTTTGTTTTGCATTTTGTTTGCACTTGGAGATGTAAAACCTCTTTCAAATTTAACATAAACATTTCCACTGTCTGAATACTTGTAATTTGGCATGATTTCAAAGGCGTAGTTGTTTTCATCTTTTGATATATCAGCCTTGGTTGTTTTGCCTTTTGCTTTATCAAATATCGCAGCAGGCGCTATTTTACTAAATGTATTTTTTAGTATTTTATACTCTGCATTTTCAAAACGATAACCAGCGCTTAGCGAAAACTCATCTGTAAAATCAAATTTGTTTATAAAAAAGATTGAATTTGTTGTTTTTGTAGTTGAGCCTTTTGAGATATTTACAAAGCGCATTTTTGGACTCATCATCAAGTCAAACGAACCATCATTTTTGCCTTTGTTGTAGATATAATCATATCCAGTTATGAAATTTCCAAAGCTATAGCTATATTTTAGTTTAGTTCTTGCGCCATATTTTTTATCTGTAAATCTTGATTGAGATGATGGCTTGAATTTAGTATCTTGATAAAATGGCGTAACATTTAGCTCTAGTTTATCGCTCAATTTAGCATTATAATCAACATTTAAATTTGTTAGCTTTATATCAAGTTTGGAGATATTTTTTGTATCCGCATTTCGTCTATTTTCATCAAGCATTGCTCTTGTCGAAGCGTCAGATGAGTATATTTTACCCTTAAAATGAGAAAAATTTGCACTTATTTTTTGCTCTGGCGTGATTTGATACTGCAGACCAAAACTCCCATACGCCCCACGATTTTTATCGCCTTGTCTGTAACCGTCTGTGTTGTTAGTATAAAAACTACTTTTTAAAAAAAGATTTTCACTAACTAGCCCACCTATGTTAAACCTAGCGTTAGTTGAGCCGCTTTGTGAGTATTTTGTAGCGACATTTGCATAGAAATTTTGTGGTATTGTTTTGGTTATGATATTTATCACCCCGCCTTGAGTGCCACTTCCATACAAAACCGCCCCGCCACCAGGTATGATTTCAATGCGCTCTACATCATCAAGAGAAAACGCATCAAGTGGCGTAGCGCTGTGAGTGCTATCTGTCATGTTCATAGATACGCCATTTACCATAACTTGAACGTTTGTGTTGGCTCTGTTTCCCTGCCCACGCATATCAATAGCCCAACCTAACGCCATCTTTTGCAAGCTGATTCCAGGAGCACGCTCTAAAAGCTCATTTAAGTCGCTATCGCTTCTTTTTTCTATATCATCTTTTGTGATGATATTTACATTTTTTACCTCATTTAAGATATTATCTTCAAAACCTGTTGTTGATATCACACTCTCATCAAGCCTTGTATCAGCATAAATTATGCCAATCAAGGCAAAACTGAGCAAAACAGCCTTGCGCATTTTTCTCCTTTAATTCTTTTTTTCTATATCTAAATTTATATTTGAAATTTGGTTTTCTTTTAGAACTGTTATTAAATTTATAATACTTGCATAACTATGGCTTTTATCCGCGCTTAAATGAACGCTTTTAAAAGCATTTAAATTTAGCGAGGGCAAAGTTTGGTTTAACTCATCAAAGCTTAGCTTAATCGGCTCATTATCATTTATAACAACAGACACAACTTCGCTTAAATCATAATAAATTCTAGCCGTTGCATTATCATCAACCTCAAATTTAGCGCTACTTTTTGGCAAATTTACATCAAAACTCTCGCTTTTTTTGAAAGTGGTTGTAAGCATAAAAAATATCAGCAACATAAAAATCACATCTATTAAATTTATAATAGAAATTTCTTGCAAACTGCGCCTTTTACGAGCTCTTCTCACTGTTTTTTAAACCTTTTTATAAGAAGCATCTCAAGCCTATCCAAATCTTTTATAAGTGAGTCATTTTTTTTACCAATCACAACATGAATCACAAGCACAGGAATCGCAACTAAAAGCCCAAAAGCAGTTGTGTAAAGCGCTTGCGAGATTCCATCTGCAACTACACTTGCACCCTCTAACTCGCCTAAAGCTCCAAACGATTTTATCATACCAACAATCGTGCCTAAAAGCCCAAGCTGTGGCGCTGCTCCAACACAAATTCCTAAAACCCAACTGCCCTTTTCAAAACCAGATATCTCATCATCTATCGCAACTTCGATGTTGTATTTCAACTCATCTTTGTCCAAATTGCAATCATTTTTAGAAAAATTTAGGCTTTTGATTGTTGCTTTTGCAAGTGGATTTTTATAGTGCTTGCAAAAATTTATAACCTCATCTTCATCGCAATTACCTATGAGATTTGTTAACTCTAGTTTAAATTTAGTCGTAGAATCTCTTGATATAAAACTATAGTAATATATCTTTTCTAATGCTATCGCAAGTGCTATAATGGCAAGGCAAAATATCGGCCACATAAATACTCCACCTGCTTGCATATAGTGCAACATCGACTCTCCTAGATAATTTTGATAATGATTTTTGAAATTATAGTATTCAAAACCTTAATCCAGAATAAATTCATTTTATTTATATGCTTATATATTTATTAATCTTTTTTTTATATATTTTTAAATACAATTATCAAAATCGTTTTAATAAAGGATATCATAAATGGAAAATCTTGAGAACAAAGTCGCTGAGCTTTTTAAAGATGAAAAAATGTCAGTCTTGCAAGCAGCAAGCCAGCTAAATGTAAATGAGTGCGAAATTTTGCGTTTTAAAAGTTTGGAGGAATTTAAAGAAATTTGCGGTTCACATCTAAGCGAGGTCTTACAAGATATCGCTTCTTGGGGCGAAGTTATGTTTTGCAAGAATACGCCAGAGTTTATAATCGAGTTTAAAACTAAAATTGATGAGGCTAAAAAAGCTAGAGGATATTACAACTTTTGCGGTAAAAGTGGCTTTTTAGGCGGACATTTAAAAGAGGAAGCGGTGGCTTCAATTGGATTTGTAAGCACTAAATTTATGGGGCTTTTAGGGCATAGCATTCATTTTTATAGCGCCAAAAACGAGACAATTTTTAAAATTTATCTAAGCCGTGATGAAAAAAGAGAGCTAGATAAAGCTCAAGTTGAGAAATTTCTTGCGCTAAAAGAGCGTTTTTAACCAAATTTTCATTTGTCTGTTTTAAATTTGCCTGCAAAAGTAGGCAAATTTTATAAATTTATATTTTTTAAAAGCAAAGTGTTAATTTTATTAAATACGTTTATGCAATTATTATATTTGATATTTTAAACTAATATATTTTCTAAAAAATCACTACTAAATTCACATTCTCTAAACTCATTTTTAACTTTTTGACTAATGCTTAAATTCATTTGGCAGTTTTATAAAAGGGGTGAAATTTGCCGAGTTTTCTCTAAAACCAAAGTTTTTTAAAACTACATCCAAACCCTGTTTTTTAGGAACTATAGCCCAAATCGTAGTATGGGAAAACCGTTTTAAAAAGCTTACTAGCAAAGCTTCATAAACTAAGTTATCAGCGTAGTCTTTATGCACCAAAATACTGTTTAAATAAGTCGTAGCAAATGCGTCTCTATCGGTAATCGCTGTGATTATCCCAACACTTTTACCATCAATTTTAGCGATAGCATAGTAGTGATACACTCCACACATTTTATATAGTAAAGTGCTATTTATATCATCAGTGTCAATAAAATTTGAGTTTAATATATCTTTATACTCATCAATGCCAATATCTGGTAGATTTTCTACTATTTCTACATTAATTTTCTTAGATTCAAAACCCAACTCTCTACTTCTACTATATAAATCATAGTTTTTTGATATATTTTCAAAACCAAATTTAGCTAAAAACAAAGCAGCTCCATCGGTTTTGTTTTTAGGCATTATAGTGCGGATTATGGTGTGAGAAAATTTCTTGTTAAACTCTCTTAACAGCGCTCTTGCAACGCCTTTTCTTTGATACTCTTTATGCACAACAACACAATAAAAATAAGCAGTATCAAAACGATCTTTATCACAAGTCGCTTGTAAAATTCCAACCGCTTTATCCCCTATCTTTGCTACTAGGTAGTAATCATAACTTCTAAACATATCATATTCGGCATATGATGGGGTTTGAGATATAATTTCAGGTGTTGTCCAGCCGATACTAAGCATTATCTCATCAAAATCGCTCGGTTTAAAATCAGCTGAATTTTCTATAATCGTTAAATTTTTCATATTTTTCCTTTTATATGCAAGTTGGAAGCGAAGTGCATTCTATCCGTATTTTAGTACTATATGGCAAGTTTTTATGACAAGAGTTTTTTCCATAATGAGAGTTTAAGCGCTAAATTCATAATAAGCTAATTCTTGTTCATTTAACCCAGATGGCGGTATAATGATGTTTTTTAATTTGTCTGTATCTTTAAAAATATTTACTTTAAAACCTTTTGTGTCATATCCAAAATCGGCCAAAATTTTATTTGGATTTTTAATCAAATCGCTCTTAAAACCATCATCTCTTAGTGCTTTTGTTAGGATAGACAATGGCAGTATATTAGATAAATTATCTATTTTACTTAAATTTGATATCTGTTTTTTTAGACTCTCATTATTTATAATGCGATTACTCAAAAACGGGATACTAAAATTCAAACTATCTTCATCTTTTAAATTATAAGCTTGAAAAAATTTATGCTTTGCATCTTCTGGGAATAGCATATAAGGATTATCAAGCACACTTTGCCTGTAAATAGGGCTTGTCCAAATACGCAATAACTCATAGTCAGGAATTTTAGAGTATTTAAAAATATCTAGCATATCTTGGCTACTAGAATAACTATTTGTCGTAAACAACGCTAACGATGCAAACAAAAAACTTTTATTAGTAAGCATGGCTTGCACTCCTTATAGTTTTGATAATCGTTATTATTATATATAAGTGCTTAAATTTTGCTTACTTTTCCATTTTGTATCTTATAAACTTTATCTGCAACTTCAAAGTATCTATCATCATGACTTATCGCAAAAACGCTAACTCCACGCTTTTTTAACAAAGGTAGTATTTGGTTATAAAAATAGTTTCTAAACTCTGGATCTTGGTCAGCCGCAAACTCATCAAGCATCAAAAAGTCTTTTTTCTCTAGCAAAGCTTGCAAAAGTGCTAGTCGTTTTCTCTGCCCTAAAGATAAGTTTAAGCTTGAAAATTTAGCTTTATCATTTTGACAAATCAAGCTAACTTTATCTTGCATTTTCAAAGTATTTAACCAAAACTCAAAAACCTCATCATCCTTTTCTAAAATCTCACCCATAAGGTAAAAATCGCTAAAAACAACGCTCACACTGTTTTGAAAGTCTTTTATCATACTTTCATCAAGCACTTTGTCATCTACTAAAATCTCCCCACTGCTTGGGCGCAAAAGCCCACATAAAAGTAAAAAAAGAGTTGATTTTCCAGAACCATTTTCCCCTACTAAAAACAGGATTTCGCCCTTTTTTATCTCTAAATTTACATCTTTTAAAACAAATTTATCATCATAAGCAAAGCTTATATTTTTAAGCTCTATTTTTTGCCATTTCATCGCATTTGCAACCTGAGAAAAACTCTTTTCATCAAAGCTTATAAGATTTAACTCTTTGATTTTATCTAATGAAATTTTTGCCACTAAAATCGATGGAATCGAAGCTATCATCATCATAAAAGGAGCTCTTAAAAACATCATCGACAAGCAAACAGTCGTAGCTGTTTTAAAGTCGCTAACTCCCATAGCAAGGCACAGATACATCACTATCCCAATGCCTCCTAACATCATAACATTGATAAAATTTCCAGATAAACTTCCATAAATTTCAGCATTTGTGTTGCTAGTTTTTTGCAAATTTGCATTTTGAAAAAACTGCTCTAAGAAGTGATTTGAGCGTTTTTGGTTGATTCTAAGTTCTTTAAATCCACCAAGCAAATCCTCATAATCTTTATAAAGCATATCATCGCTTTGCCTTGAAAGAGTGTAGTTTTTCCTAGCTTTATCTATCAAAAAATAGACAAAAACACCTATAAGACAAAACCAAACTATAACAAAAAGTGATAATTCTTTTGAAAGATATGCAAAGTAAAAAAATGATAAAAACAGCAGTATCGCTCCTTGTAACGCATCGCTTAAACGCATAAAACCGTTTGAAATACTACTTATATCTTTTGAAAGAGAGGCTAAAATTTTAGGCTTTTTCTCATCGAAAATCATCTTGCTATTTATCACTCTCATCACAAAACGCACGCGAAGCTCGTAAACTATGGAGTTATTAATGCTTGCAACGATATATCTTACCACATACGTAGAGAGAAAAAATCCAACCAAAAGTGCTATGAAAAATAAAAGAATTTTATAATCTGCATTTTCTAAACTCAAAATATAACTGTTTATAAAGGCTAAAAGTCCGATATTAAAGGCACTATACAAAAGTGTCAAAGCGAATATAATAATAAATTTGCGTGTATATTTTCTCTTCAAACCTAAATCCTAAAATTAAATTTAGCAATTATAGCAAAATCTAAATTTATATGATAGTTGTTATCAAAATATCAAGAAATTTTGCACTAAAAATGGCTAAAATTTAACTTTTATCTTATATTTGATACAATAAGCAAAAATTTTCTAAGGATACTTTATGGGACTAAAAAGCGATAAATGGATAAGGCAGATGAGCCAAAATGAGGCGATGATAACGCCATTTTGCGAGCAAAACATCGGCAAGGGCGTAGTTAGCTATGGACTTAGTAGCTATGGATATGACATACGAGTAGCAAGAGAGTTTAAAATCTTTACAAACATCGGCGGAACGGTAGTTGACCCAAAGAATTTTGATGAAAAAAATGTCGTGGATTTTACAGGAGATATCTGTATCGTGCCGCCAAATTCATTTGCTTTAGCTAGAACAGTTGAGTACTTTAATATGCCACGAAACGTATTAGCTATCTGCCTTGGCAAAAGCACATACGCAAGGTGCGGAATTATCGTAAATGTTACGCCATTTGAGCCTGGATTTAAAGGGCATATCACAATCGAAATCTCAAACACAACACCACTTCCTGCTAAAATTTACGCAAACGAAGGCATTGCTCAAGTGCTATTTTTAGAAGGTGATGAGCCGTGTGAGGTAAGTTATGCTGATAAAAAAGGCAAATACCAAAGTCAAGAGGGGATAACTTTACCGCGAATTTTAGGCTGAATTTAGTTAAATTTGCCTATAAATTTAACTAAATTTGAATTAAATTTAAAAGTAATTTTAGTTAATTTTAAATTTATTGTTTGCAGTTTAAAATCAAATACATTTTAAGTAAAATTTAGCAAGAAAACTTGCTAAATTTATAAATTCTTTTACAAATACTATAAAATTTATCTAGCCTTAATAATGCTAAACATAGTAAAATTTCATAAAAATATAAAAATTTAAACATAACATCAAAAACTTTAAGATATAAAATTTTGATTTATTATAAATGAGTCTTAAGTATAGTTTAAATTTAAAGATATAAAACTAAATAATAGCTCTTTAAAGTTAGAAATTTATAGACAAATCAGATGAAATTAATAAGCTTGTCAAACTATATCTTAATTTTAAAAAACAAATTTTCACTTATGAGTTTACGAATAGGTGGATAATTTGCAAATTATCCACCTTGACAAGCAAGGTAATAATTTGATTTTTTTCACAAGTTCAAAAAATACGTAAACTATTATATTTTTAAACATAAAATTAAATATTGTATAATATGATAAATTTCTTTTTTAAAAGGATGTAGATATGAAAAAGATGGCTATAGTATTTTTAATTTTTGGATTAGTTGGTTTGATGGCTGGTGAGTTTAAATTTAATCCACAGAAAGATAATTTTAACGAATTGTATAAATTTTGCGCAAATTCATATAGTCAAAAAGGCATTAATTTTGAGGATAAAAAGACTGATAGAGAAGTATGTACAAAATATTTAAATGAAATCTCTGAAGTATATAAGAAAGATTGTGAACTAGGAAATGCTTCAAAATGTCTTACTTTAGCACTTTTGTATCAAAATGGAGAATACAATTTTAGTCAAAACGATAAAAAGTACCTTTTATATGCTAAAAAAAGCTGCGATTGTAATTTTGTTTCGGCTTGTTCTTCTATAGCAGTAAGTTATCATATAAAATCACAGAATGAAAATGATAAAAATATAAAAAAAGAGTATGAAAAACAAGCGAAATATTATTACGAGAAAGCTTGCAAACTTGGTCATAAACTTTCATGTAATAGCATCAAAGGGTTTTAAACCCTTTGATGCTTAGTTTAGAAACCCATAAATTTAAGTTCTATATTTGTTTTTTCTCTATTAAGAATTTGAAGCATTACAGAATTAGCTAAAGCATTAGCCTTAATTCTATTCTTTTCAACTATGAGTTGGCTTTTTGTAATTTGAACCAAATTAGCAAAGTTATATAAGTCTCCACTGAAAACTATTTGTGCTAATGCACCAGCAAATTCCCATAAAGATCCAACACCTTCGGCTAATGTTTTAAAAATGTTAGCTACCTGAACTATTCTAACATTTGTAACAATTTCTCTGCCCATTGTATTAACAATATCTATAATATCTTGAGTTACATCACTATAGCTGTATCTATCAACATTGTATCCAACATAATCACTTGTATAAAATGCTTTCAAGAATCCAAAAGTTACTGCTTGTTTTTGCTCAAAACTTAACTCTTTTGGCGCAATATTCCTAAAACCTGCAGTAATACCCATATCATTCATAATTTCACTCATCATTTTTCCTTTTTGTAATTGTAAATTGTGTTGTTATTTTCGTGTCCAACACTGATTAGACCGCCACATCCTCCAATGATAGCAGCAGCCAACATGATAAAAAATATTCTTTTCATCTTAGCCCTCCAGTCTGTTGTAATTCGGACAAAAAGAGACTAAAAACATCTGTAATTCTTAAATTTAGGGTATGAATTACCCAAACAAAAACCATAAATTTTAGGCATAAAAAGCCTGTTTGATTTTTTATAAAAACCTTGTAAAAATACTAGTAAAATATATAAATGTTTTTGAAAATGGCTATTAAAAAGCCCTTGAATGTTTGGAAGTCCCTAAATCCGAATTACAGGAGAATTATAACAGTTTTGAACTTAAAGACTGATATAAATTTGCTTATATTTTTTTGAAATTTTCACGAAAGAAATTTATAATTTTTGAGCGAATTTTTAGTTCGTTTTAAAGGCAATTAACGTCGCTAAAACAGTTAAATTTAATAAATATTTATACTTAAATATAGATAAAATTTTAATAGTTTGAAAAGGTATAACATAGCCTTTAAAAATCAAATCTCTTATATTGTCTTTAATAAAAAATTTGTTCTTTCTAAGGCGATGTGATATAAAAGAGGTGCTTTCTATGCTTTATAAACAAATCGTTGTAAAAATTGTCTGCAACTTGCGGGATTTTATCAGAATAAAACTCTAAAATAACTTTCAGCTCTACTTCAAATTGCTCACTTAATACAATTTCCATCAAGCACCTAAATTTTTCAAATAACCTCTCATTTCAATATCAAATTCGCCTATGCTTTGATATTTTACTTTACCGCGCTTATCTGCTTGGATAATCTCTCCTAGCTTTTTTTGGTCTATTTGGCTTAAATTACTCTGTTTATCATAGCTTTCAAAAATTGCTGTTGAATCAATCTTAAAAAGCAAAGCCTTTAGCGCTTCAAGAGTGGTTTTATCTGCTTGGATTTGGATGTTAATCAATGTCATCTCATCTCCTTTTTTCTCTTTTTATAAACTACATTATATCTAAAATTTACTAGACCTTTTAACTAGCTTAAGTCCTTTTTTAACACTATTTTTTGCTTTTTATTAACCCTACATCTTGCTTATTTACACTTTTATCAACGCTTTTTATAAATTTATGCCTAAATTTTATCAACTTTAATTTCATAAATTTATCTTTTTTAACATATATTAGATACAATAAGCGTTAAAAATTTTTAAAGTATCATTTAGGCTATTTTTTAGAACCTATTTACATAGATACTGCTTTTTGATAGAATAAACAAAATTTCGTGTTTTTAAGGTTAGAATAATGAAAAATTTAATTATCGTGGAGTCTCCTGCTAAGGCAAAAACTATAAAAAAATTCTTAGGAAATGACTATGAGGTTATCGCCTCAAAGGGGCATATTAGGGATTTACCAAAGACAACTTTTGGTATTAAAATCGAAGATGATAAATTCGTTCCCGAATACCGCGTAAGCGTAGATCACTCAAAAGTGGTAAAAGAGATAAAAGATCTAGCCAAAAAAGCCGAGCAAGTATACCTCGCAACCGATGAAGATAGAGAAGGAGAAGCTATAGCCTATCACATCGCAGTAGCTATCGGCAAAGAGCCAGAGTCTCTGCCTCGAATTGTCTTTCACGAAATCACCAAAAACGCCATTCAAGAAGCGCTTAAAAACCCACGAAAACTAGACTCTGCTAGCGTAAACGCGCAACAAACTAGACGTTTGCTAGATAGAATTGTCGGATATAAACTAAGCCCTCTTTTAAATCAAAAAATCCAAAAAGGCTTAAGCGCAGGTCGTGTTCAAAGCTCAGCACTTAAAATCATAGTCGATAAAGAGCGTGAAATTCAAGCTTTTGTGCCAGTTGAATACCACAGCATAGATGCGATTTTTAAAAAAGATTTAGAAGCCGAACTTGTTAAATTTGAGTCTAAAAAGATGGATAAACTCTGTGTTAAAACAGCAGATGAAGCCGCTAAAATCGTCCAAGCTGTAAAAAGTGAAAAATTTAGCATAAAAGAAATCGAAAGCAAAGAGCGAAAAACAAACCCAACGCCACCATTTATGACTTCAACTTTACAACAAAGCGCAAGTTCAGCCCTTGGTTTTAGCCCTAAAAAGACGATGATGCTCGCTCAAAGCCTGTATGAGGGCGTAAACACGCATGAAGGCGGAGCGATAACTTATATGAGAACAGACTCGCTAAATATCGCAAAAGAGGCGCTAGAAAGTGCAAGAGAGCATATAAAAGTAAATTTTGGCGAAAAATATCTGCCTAAAAGCCCAAATTTCTACGCCACAAAATCAAAAGGCGCACAAGAAGCCCACGAAGCAATCCGCCCTACAAACCTTGCTTTTACGCCACAAATCGCAGCTAAAACTTTGCCAAAAGATGAAGCGAAGCTTTACACGCTTATTTACAACCGATTTTTAGCTTCACAGATGACTCCAAGCGTTTCGCTTTTGCAAAATGTTTTTGTTGCAGGAGAAAAAAGCGAGTTTAAAATCAGCGGTAGAAAGGTAACTTTTGATGGATTTTACCGCGTTTATGGAGATTTGGATAAGGATAAAATTCTGCCAAATTTAAAAGTTGGTGATGAGATGTTAGTTCAAAGTATTAAAAGCGAGCAGCACTTCACAGAGCCGCCTGCTAGGTATTCTGAAGCAAGTTTGGTTAAAAAACTTGAAAGCTTGGGTATTGGAAGACCATCAACTTACGCGCCAACGATTTCTTTACTAACTGCAAGAAAGTATGTAAATTTAGAGAAAAAACAGCTCATTCCAACTGAAATCGCCTTTAAAATCACTGAAATGTTAGAGCAAAATTTCCAAAATATCGTTGATAGCGAATTTACATCTAAAATGGAAGAAAAGCTAGATCATATCGCCGAAGATAAGGCTGATTGGCAAGAGATTTTATTAAATTTCTATCATCCATTTATGGAGAAAATCGCCAAAGGAAAAACCGATATAAAAAGTCAAAAAGTAGCCATTCCAACCGGCGAAATGTGCCCAGAATGCGGAAAAGAGCTAGTTAAAAGAAAAGGAAGATTTGGCGAGTTTATCGCGTGTTCTGGCTTTCCAAAATGCAAGTATTCAAGAAATTTAAAAAATGAAGAAGCGCCTAAAAAAGAGATTAAAACTATCGGCATAAAATGCCCAAAATGTGGCGTTGGCGAGATAGTTGAACGCTTTTCAAGAAGAGGTAAATTCTATGGCTGTTCGGCTTATCCAAAGTGCGATTTTGTAAGCAACTATGAGCCGACAGAAAAAATTTGCCCAGAGTGCAAAAACTCACATTTAGTTAAAAAAGAGCTTAAAAAAGGTACATTTTTAGAGTGTCCGGCGTGTAAATTTAAAGAGCAGATTGATTAATGATAACTTTAGGCATCATCTCAGACTCCCACCAAAGGGTTGATATCGCAAAAAGCGCCATTAACTACTTAAAAGATAAAAAGATAGATTTATTGCTTCACGCTGGCGATATCGTTAAATTTCAAACTCTTGAGCTTATGAAAAAAAGCGGGATAAAATACCGAGCCGTGCTTGGTAACAACGATACAAATTTAAAAAAACATATGAAGAAATTTGAGCTTTTTGAAGAGCCGTATAACTTTAAATTTGAGGGCTTAAAAATAAGGATGATGCACTATCCGTTTTATTTCTCAAATGACGCTGATATCAACATTTACGGGCATACTCACTACTTTGTCGCCGTGCTAAATAAAAACCATTTGTATATAAACTCTGGTGAAATTTGCGGTCGCAAAAAACCGCTTTTTGAGTTTGCTTACCTAACTTATGAAGATAAAAAATTTAGAGTTTTCAAAGTCTGGAGTGAAGCTAGCGAAAAACCTGTTTGGAGTGAGAGAGAAATTTTACTTGATGGAAACAACGATGGGTGAGATACAAATTTTAATAGTTTTAGCCTTTATAATCTTTGCTTCCCCATATATCGCTAAATTTATTAAAATCCCAGTCGCGCCCACCGAAATCATACTTGGCATTATATTTGGTAGCCTTGGATTTTTCCCTGAAAATGAGTTTTTTAAAGTTGTTGCTGATGTTGGATTTTACTATCTGATGTTTTTAGCAGGAACAGAAGTCGATTTAAAAATCTTTTTCACAACCGAAAAAACGGTGCTAAAACGCTCTATTATATTTTTAGTACTTTTATATATCCTTTCTATTTTGCTAGTTTACACGCTTAATCTTAGCTATCTTTTTATAATCGTTATGCCGATTATCAGCATAGGAATTCTCTCAACTCTTTATAAGGACTATGGAAAAGATGAGGAGTGGTTAAATACCGCCATGCTAGTTGGAGTTATCGGAGAAGTCGTAAGTATCGCGCTTTTAACCATTTTAAATGCTTATTTAAAATACGGCTTTGGCGCAAGCTTGTTTATAAATTTAGCCGCACTAGTTGGCTTTTTAGCTATCACAACGATAGTGTTTAAAGGGCTTGATCTGTTTTTTTGGTGGTATCCTAGTATCAAAAAAATCCTTATGCCACAATACGACAAAGAAGAAAAAGATATCCGCCTATCTATGGCGCTGCTTTGCTTTGTTATCGCCGTGATGATAATACTTGATTTAAAAGTTGTCATTGGCGCGTTTATTGCAGGGACTTTGATACCGACATTTTTTGATCATAAAAAAGAGCTTCCGCACAAGCTTTCAAGCTTTGGTTTTGGATTTTTAGTGCCTATTTTCTTTGTTTATATCGGCTCAACTGTAAATTTAGACGCACTTTTGCTTCCAGGAGTCGTGCCAACAATCTTTCTTATAACAACCGCTATGCTTATAGTTAGACTTGTAGCTTCGATAATTTTTATACCAAATTTAGGGCTTAAAGGAAGCGTTTTGTTTGGAATTTCGCTTTCGATACCGCTAACTTTGCTGATAGCAACCGCAGCGATTGGGTATGAGACTAAGTATATCTCGCAAGATGTGTATTACTCGCTTATCTTAGCTAGCCTTTTTGAGGCGATTATCTGCTTGGTGATGATAAAGGTAATCTACAACTTTAAACTTAGCAAAAAATAAATTTGTAGATATTTAACAACACCTTGTTTTTAATACTTTTTTGGCTAAAATTTGCAAACACAAATTCATATTAAGGAAAAAGTATGGCAAACACAGTTACTCTTACAGATAACAGAAACGCAAAAAGTTACGATTTTCCTATCCTTGATGGAGCTCTTGGTCCATCAGTTATAGATATTTCGTCTTTATACAAAGATACAGGCATGTTTACATTCGATAGAGGTTATACCTCAACAGCGATGTGTAGATCTAGCATAACATTTATAGATGGCGAAAAAGGCGAATTGCTTCATAGAGGATATGATATCGCTTGGCTTGCAGAAAACAAAATCTTTCTTGATGTTGTTTATCTACTTTTACACAAAAAACTCCCAGATGACTTAGAGCTAAACGACTTTAGAAAAGAGCTCAAAATTCGCTCTTTCATAAACGAAAAGATGTTAAAACTCTTTGACGCTTTCCCAGATCGCGCTCATCCGATGGCTGTTTTACAAGCGTGTATCGCAACTCTTAGCACATACTACTCACGCGATATGAACTATGATGATCCAAAAGAGTATATGGAGCTAGCCATTAGACTTGTAGCTAAACTACCTACTCTAGCAGCATTTTACTATCGCCATGTTATGGGATATCCTATCGTTTATCCAGACTTAGATCGTGGATTTACAGAGAATTTCTTATATATGATGAGATCTTTCCCACACTCACATGTAAATATTAAACCTATTGAAGTAAAAGCTCTTGATACGCTTTTAATGCTCCATGCAGATCACGAGCAAAACGCCTCTACAACAACAGTTAGAACAGTTGGCTCAACTCATTCTCATCCATATTCGTGTATAAGTGCTGGAATAGGCGCACTTTGGGGGCATGCTCATGGTGGCGCAAATGAAAGCGTTATCAAACAACTTGAGATGATAGGCTCAGTAGAAAACGTTGATAAATACATTAAAAAAGCAAAAGATAAAGATGATCCATTCCGCCTAATGGGCTTTGGACACAGAGTTTATAAGAACTACGACCCAAGAGCAAAAGTGCTAAAAGGACTAAGAAATCAACTAATTGATGAAATTGGAATTGACTCAAATTTAATCAAAGTCGCAAACAGAATCGAAGAGATAGCGCTTACTGATGATTATTTTATTAGTAGAAATTTATATCCAAATGTTGATTTTAACTCAGGACTAATCCTAAAAGCGCTAAATATCCCAACAGAGATGTTTGCTGTAATGTTTGTTATGGGGCGCGCTCCTGGCTGGATGGCTCAATGGATGGAGTTAAAAGAGCAAGCAAACGTTAAAATTGTTCGCCCACGACAACTCTACATCGGACCAAAAGATATCACGCCTGAACATGTAGGTCCAAAAGATGTCGAACTAAAATCTAGGAAATAAAGCTTTATGAAAGAGCTTTTAAGCCTTGCTGTGCGTGCTGCAAAGTGCGCTGGCGAGGCGATTTTAAAACACTATCAAAACTACACTCTTTTTCAAAAAAGTGATAAATCCCCATTAACTACTGCCGATTTGGCTGCAAATGATGAAATTTTTAAAATTCTAAGCCAGACAAATATCCCGATTTGTTCTGAAGAGAGCATTTTAGATGATGACTTAAGGCTAAATTTAGATAAATTCTGGCTTGTAGATCCGCTTGATGGTACGAAAGAATTTATCGCACAAAATGGCGAATTTTGCGTTTGTATCGCTTTGATTGAGCGTGGCAGACCGATTTTAGGCGTGATTTATATACCTATAAAAGATGAAATTTTTTATAGTTGCATTGGTGAAAAACTTTATAAAAATGATGAAATTTTAAAACCTCTTGATAAATCGCCAAATTTATTTTTACTTGGAAAGCATGGAAACTCAAAAAAGGGATTAAGCTTAGCAAATTCACTAAATTTAGAACCTTTTAGAATCGGCTCTGCGATTAAATTTTGTATATTGTCGCAAAATAAAGCTAGTGTTTATGCTAGATTTGGCGCTTCTTCGATATGGGATATCGCTGCTGGGGAGTTTTTGCTTACTCAAAGTGGCGGAGTTTTAATCGACTTAAAAACCAAAAAGCCACCACTTTATAATCAAAAAAACCTTATAAACAACCCATTTATCGCACTTGATTCAAATAGCTTAAATTTACTTAATCAAAGTTTTGAAATCATAGAGAAATTTGCAACTACAAAATAAATTTAATATATTATAATATCTTTAAAATACAACGCTATAAATAATAAATATTTATAATACGCAACAACACAAGAGCCTTACTTCCACAAATGCAAAGCGGTAGATTTTACAATGAGTTTAAATCAAGAGCTAACCCAAATCCACAAGTAGCAGATGATGTAAATGATGTGAATTTAGATGGATTTAGAAATATGGACTATGAAGCATTTGGTATAAATCCACAAGATTTGGCACAGCAAACGCCAAATTTTAAATTTAGTAGCGTAGATGATACAACCTCTAGGATTTTTGATAATCAAAACATAGTGCCAAATCAAGGGCTAAATCAACCACCAAAGCCACAAAGTGGAGTTGATATTATAGAACAATTAGCAAATTTAAATAGAAGTATGAAAGGACAACCGCCATTAAGACCACAAGAGCCAAACATAAATCCACAGCAACAATCATCGCTAGATAGCATAAACAAAACAGGACTAAACGATGAACTAGCTAAAGAAGCAGAAGTCTTTACAAAAAGAGGTTTTGTTAATCAAAATATGGCTAGTAACATAGCAGGTATGACTGCTGGTGGTGGTATAGGTGCAACTCTTGATAGAGAAAATCCTACAAGGGGGTTTATACTTGGTGCGGTAGCTGGTGGATTAGGAACGGATGTTTTAACAAGGGCTTTAACTCCACAAAACACAAAAGCTTTAGCAGTTGAGATGTTATCTTCTGCTCCAAAAGGCAAATCAGTTAGCGATGTAATGAGTGCTATAAACAATATCGCTAAACTAGCAGTTGGTAAAAATGCAAGTTATGCTGATAAGTTAGATGATTTAAAAAATAGCATAGGCGATATTTATTCTAAAATAAAAAAACCAACTAAAGAACAAAGCGATATGCTATCTTTTATAAATGGAACTAGAGAATTTGTATCACTTGGATATGATAAAGAGTTAGCAGGAATATCAAGAGTTTTAAGTAAAGGTTATCAAAATGACGTATCAGGAAAAGGCTTAAAGCACTTTATAACAAAACATTATGGCGAGGGTGCAGAGGGCGAACTTAATGCAAGAGAGGTTTTAGACCTTTATAAAACTATTGTTAATGGCACAAGAAATGAAACGGCAACTAGTGTATCTTATATTAGAACTTTAGATAAATTTAATCCTATAACAAAACAAAATGAACCTATAAGATTTGAGGTATTTTTTGGTAAAAATGGGAATGAATTAGATTTGATAAGCTATTATTCAAATAGGAATTTGGATGGGGGCATCTCGAGCACTAATGCTATTAACCACCACTCTGGAATCCCGCAAAAGCAAGATAGCGTTCAAGCGACATCGGTTAGCACACCCATCTCTGATAAAACTATACCACCAAATCACTTAAACTCTACTAAAATGAAAGGCGGTTATACAACTCAAGTAATGACTCATAACATATTAGCTGCTAGTTTAGGAGCAGGTTTAGGCTCAGCTTATGCACCTGAAGATAAAAGACTAGCTGGAGCTGTTGCTGGAGCATTTGGGGTGATGGGATTAGCTAATGTAAGTAGCGTTTTTAATGCAGTTAGAAACATAGTAAGAGATACAGGTATAGATAATGCTATAAAAGCTGGAGTAGATAAAACGATAGTAAAAACAGCAAATAAATTCTTAAGCGATGAAGCAAATAAAATTTGGGGCGATGTAACTGGTGGAATGCTAAATGAACTAAAGCTTAAATTTAGTAATACATTAGATGAAAGCTATGAAGTAGCAAGAGATAAAGTAACTGGAACTATGAGTAGCTACTATAACAAGATGGTTGATTTAAGTGCAGTCTTATCTAAAATCTCAAAAGAGGATAATAAAGCCTTATATGACTTTTTCGTTAATGGAGCAAAAATAGATACACTAAAACCTGAACTTAGAGAATTTGCAAATAATGCAAGAGAGCAGATAATAAAAGAGTTTTCATATCAAGTAGATAGTGGGCTAATATCAAAAGAGGTAGCTGATGAGTTTGGCGGTAACTTTTTAAGTAGGGTCTATGAAAATGAGAAGTTAGCACACAAATTTAAAGAGTATTTTTTTGGTTCAAACAGTTTTACTGTGGATAAAATGTATGCAAGAGGAACAACTAAAACAGTAGATGAAGCGACATATAATAGCTTGTTAAAAGGGGATTTGTTTGAGGGAAGCAAGATAGCAACTAAAGGCGATAAAGGCTTTTCACAAGAGGGAAAATGGATACTAGAGGGGCAAAAGTATAATAGTCTAGGCAAAAAAGAGTATATTTTAAGAAGAGATTACACATCAGCAGAGCGTGAAGCTATGGGCGAAGTTACTGATGTAGCTAAACTTTTACCTCAAACTCTTTATAAGATGACAGAAAGAAGAGTTAATAATGAGTTTTTAACGCAGATATTTCTTTATCACCAAAGCGCCTTTTTACTCATCATCTTTTAACAAGTGAGCTGTTTTGCTACTTTGTTTAACCTTAAAAAATAAATTTAATAATTAAGCTAAAATATTTCTCAAAAAAAGCATTATCTAAATCACGAAAATGTATAATAACTAAATTTAACTCAAAGGAGAGAAAATGAGCGGTATATTTTTACTCATAGCGTTGGTTGTGGCTATCGCGCTTGTGATATTTATGATTTCTAAGTTAAACATCCACGCATTTTTATCGCTAATGGCAGTTTCGTTGCTACTTGCGATTGTGGTTGGACTTCCACTTGGTAAAATTCCAGGCATTATAGGCTCTGGATTTAGCGGAATTTTTTCAAGCATAGGTATCGTTATTATCTTTGGAGCGCTTATTGGCACGATTTTAGAGCGAACCGGAGCGGCGTTAAAACTTGCTGATATGGTTGTTGGATTTGTCGGTGAAAAACGTCCAAATTTAGCCATGCTTATCATGGGTTGGGTCGTTGGAATTCCTGTTTTTTGCGATAGTGGTTTTGTCGTTTTAAATCCCATAAGAAAAGCTCTAGCGCAAAAAATCACTCAAGCAAATCCTATCGGTATGGCAGTTGCTTTAAGTGGTGGACTTTATGTTTCGCACGTACTTATCCCGCCAACTCCAGGTCCGATTGCTGCTGCAGGCTCTCTTGGTATGGGCGAGCAACTTTTGATGGTGATTTTAGTTGGTGTGCTTATTAGCATTCCTGTTATGATAGCTGTTTATATCTTTTCTAAATTTGTTGATAAAAAAGAGGTTTTAGATAGCGATAGAGTTGAGATCTCAAAAACATATGAAGAGCTAAAAGCTGGTTTTGGCACGCTTCCTAGTGGCACAAACGCACTTATGCCTATCCTTGCTCCTATCGTTTTAATGGCACTTGGCTCAATCGCTGCTATTTTAAAAGTAGATGGCATGGTTGGAGATATATTTAAATTTTTAGGCGCTCCTATCATCGCACTTGGAGTTGGTGTTATATGTGGCGTTTATCAGCTTTATAGCACCAAAAAACTAAGCGAATTTAACGAACTAACTAATGAAAGCCTAAAAGTCGTTGGACCTATCATCTTCATAACCGCAGCCGGTGGCGTTCTTGGTAAGGTTATAACAGAAGCTGGATTTGTTAGTTTTATCAAAGATAATGCCGCTTATATAAGCACTATGGGGATTTTCTTTCCATTTATCATAGCAGCTGTTTTAAAAACCGCTCAAGGCTCATCAACTGTGGCTATCGTTACGACTGCTGCGATTTTAGGCTCATATGCTGATCCTAGCTCGATGATGAGCGCGCTTGGACTTACTTCAAGCTTCGCAGCAGCGCTAACTGTTATGGCGATAGGTTGTGGAGCTATGACTGTATCTCACGCAAACGATAGCTACTTTTGGGTAGTTAGCAACTTCTCTCATATGAGCGCGCAACAAGGTTACCGAACGCAATCGCTTCTAACGCTTATCATGGGTGTGGTTGGCGCGATTAGCGTTTATGTCGTATGGCTGGTAGTTTGCTAGATGAAAGTTGTTATCGCAATCGACTCATTTAAAGGCTGTTTAAGCTCGCTCGAAGCAGGAAATGCTATAAAAAATGCCATCGCTTCACTTGTAGATGAGGTTATAGTTGTGCCTATCGCCGATGGTGGAGAGGGAAGCGTTGAAGCTATGATAAGTGCGATTAAAGCTAAAAAACGTGAAGTTTTGAGCCTTGACCCACTTGGGCGCGAGCTAAAAACAAACTATGCTTACGTAGACAATCAAGCCATAATGGAAATGGCAAGTTCATGTGGGCTAACCTTGCTTGATGAAAATGAGCGAAACCCGGAGCAAACTTCCACTTATGGGCTTGGTTTGATGATAAAAGATGCTCTAAAATTAGGTGTGCGTAAATTTATAATAGGAATTGGCGGAAGTGCTACAAATGACGCTGGAATGGGAATGCTTAAAGCGCTTGGCTTTGAGTTTTATGATGAGTTTAAAAACCCTCTTGCGCCAAAAGGTAAAAATTTAGCCAAAATCGCTTCCATAAGCGATTTAAACGCTTTAAAAGAGCTAAAAGAGTGCGAGTTTTTAGTCGCTTGCGATGTAAACAACCCGCTTTTTGGAAAAAGCGGTGCCGCGCACATTTACGGCGTTCAAAAAGGCGCAGATAGCGCGATGATAGAACGCCTTGATATGGGGCTAAGAAACTTTAGCAAGATCACAAGTGAGTTTTTTGGAGTTGATAACTCAAATTTAGCTGGAAGTGGCGCAGCTGGTGGTCTTGGGTTTGGACTAGTTAGCTTTTTAGGAGCAAAACTTCAGCCTGGATTTGAGATAATTTCAAATGTTGTAGGGCTTAAAGACAAGCTTGTTGGCGCAGATTTAGTTATAACTGGCGAGGGGCGATTAGATTATCAAAGCATAATGGGCAAAACTCCAAGCGCGGTAGCAAAACTCGCCAAAACAAACGCTAATGTCACAGTTATCGCTCTTGCTGGAGCTATTAGCGATGGAGCAAAAAGCTGTAATGAGTGCATAGATGCTTATTTTTGCATACAACAAGGCGCGATTAGCCTTGCGAAGGCTCTAAAACCAGAAGTTGCAAAGGCAAATTTAAGCGCTGTAAGTTTACAGGCTTTAAGGCTTTTTTTAGCTAGTAAAAGCGCAAAAGATAGTCACCACTAGCAAAATTCAAACAGTAGGCGTTGGCGAGATTCAACCTCTACTGTTTGAAATTTATCTAAAATAATTTTTTGCTACTAAAAATCTAAATTCTTGCTATTTTTAAATTTTACCCACTAAATTTATAAAATTTAGCAGAAAATTAAGTTTTTATTGTTTGGTAGAATTTTCATATCGTTTAAATTTAGCCTTTGTTATTTGTTTAAAATCGCATAAAAAGAATTTAACTTACCACTATTTAAAATTTAGCCTTTGCTAGAAACTTATTTTGCATTTAAATTTAGCCTAACAAAATGTTTTTATTTTACTATTTATCAAATTTTTTGCCATTTATAGGTTTAAAATTTAAGATAAATTGGTTGTTATCTGACATCTTATAAAAGCGCTTAAAAGCTAAAATTTTTACTATCACTAAAATATCTTTATGCGTTTAAGTTAAAAAAACGATATAGCTTGCTTTACAAATCTTGCTTTTTAACTTTTTGGCATAAGTTTTATGTATATATAGTAAAATTACAATTATTAAAATTTATATAATTTTAGCTTTCGCCACTTGCTAAATATTTTAAAAATCTAAATTATTATTTAAAACCAAATTTTGTTTTTACAAATTTTGAGTTTGCAAATTCTAACAAAAACATAATTTAGCCTTTGTAAAATAAAAGCTTTCCAGCCGCGCACGCTCTTGCATACCACTTAAAAATCAACCCAATCTTATTTTATAACTCATAATAAAATTTGTGAAATATATAGCAAAAGATGATTTAAGAAATTTAAAGATATTTTGTTATTAAAAGCTATGAAAAATAACAAAATTCGCGTCGTATCCGCTAAATTTCACTGTTTTATACGCTTTTTTTGTTAAATTTATACTAAAATTATAAAAATTTATGAAATAAAGAGTAATCAAAACGCCAAATTTATTCAAGCAAATTTTAAATACACAAAACACATCTTTAAATTTAACTATCTCTAGGCTAAATTTGATAACTAGAACCATGCAAAATTATCAAATTTAGCCAAAAGTATAAAGAACTCAAAACTATCGCTTAAGTCAAAAATTTAAGCTAGCTAATTTGCTAGCTTTTTTCTTAAATTTAACTCTTTTATAAGCCAACACTTTTACTCTTTAACAACAAATCATATGTTTCTAAATAGCGTAGATTTGCTGCATTCACATTTAAGCAAATTTAACCTTTTGTTTTTGGCTCTTCCCACTTACTCATATCAAGCTGTTTTTCGTTTTTAGCAACTGCGACAACGCCCATCATATCGCCAACGACATTTATCGAAGTTCTACCCATATCCAAAAGCGCATCAATCCCAAGAATCAAGGCATAAGCCGCCGCCACAGCGCTTCCTGCTTCAACCTTTAGTCCAACGCTATCAAGCACCATTAAAAGCATTATCGCACCAGCTCCAGGCACGCCAGCAGTTCCAATCGATGCTAAAACTGCGGTTAAAATGATAGTAAATTTAGCGCCCATATCTAGTGGCACGCCGACTGCATTTGCTATAAATATCGCGCAAACTCCAAGATATATCGTTGTTCCGTTCATATTCACAGTCGCGCCAACAGGAAGCGCAAAGCCATAAATCGCCTTTGGAACGCCCATCTCTTCATCAGCAGTTTTCATAGAAATCGGCAGAGTTCCGCCAGAACTTCTAGTAACAAATGCCGTAATCATCGGAGCGCGAACCTTTTTAAGGAAAGTTATAGGATTTAATTTTATCAAAAGACACACGCCACAATAAACCAAAACCACTTGTAAAATCAGTCCGATATAAACGCTTACTGTAACATTTAAAAGCGAGGTAAACGCCGCCGCACCTTGCTTTGAAAAGACAACGAAAATCAACGCAAAAACGCCTATTGGTGCGTATTCCATAATCCATCTAATAACGATAAACATTATCTGGTTAATGCCATCAAAAATATCATATAAGAAATTTCCAAGTCTGCTTAAATTCTCATCTTTGCTATTTTTTATAAACGAGAGTGCGATACCAAAAAATAGGCTAAAAGATATTATTTGTAAAATCTCGCCCTTAGCCATCGCTTCAAACGGATTTGTCGGGATTAAATTTAGTAAAATCGAAACTATACTAGGCGATTTTGCCTCTTTTGCGATTTCATTTCCACTTCCTACGATATTTAGTCCAGCACCTGGTTCGATAACAATGCCGACCACTAGACCTATTATGATAGCAAAAAGCAAAGTTACTAGATAAAACAAAATCGTTTTAGCCCCTACTCTACCAAGATCAGATGGCGCTATCGAGCTACATCCTACTATCAAAGATGCCATAACAACTGGTACGATAATCATCTTAAGAAGCCTGATAAACAAATCTCCAAAAAAAGATAAAAAATTTATCATCCCTGTTGCATTTTGAAAAATTACACCAACGATACCACCCAAAATGAGGGCAAATAGTATCCTAAGAAGTATATTTGTCTTAAAGTATAGCCCAAACACCCCGCCAAATTTTTTAGTCACAAAATCTCCTTTTAAAATAATTTTTATTAAACTTTTTTGTTTGATTTATAATAAATATAGCTTATAAATCTTATCTACTAAAAGCAACACCAACTGCGATTTTATCAACACTTTTATCATAATCCGCCAAGCTCTCGCCATATCCACTAAAGTACTGTACATATCCAAAAAGCCCGCTATTAAAGAGTGGAAAACTCCAGTCAAGCCCAAACGCACCACGGTTAGAGCTATCAAAATGCAAATTGTTTCGCCAGATGGCTGAGAATTTCTGATTGCCATATTTATAACTAGCACGCAAATCCCCATATCCAAGGTAGTTGTGGATATCTTCGTTTGTGCTATCAAAAGCAAAAGCATACCAAACGCGAGGCGTTAGCTCAAAATTTCCAAATTTAAAGTTAGTTTGCAAGTAAGCTCTATTCCACGATCTTGAATCTTGCGCCCCCTCGCCGTTTGACTCATGCATAAATCCAACTCTAGTATACTGCATAGCGCCAAGCTCGGTTGGGATAGTTAAAAACAGCTCTGGGCGATAGTTTGTCGTGCGAAACGGCGCACTTTCTTCATAAATTTGCCACCAAGAAGTTTGCGTATAAGCAAAGCTTAGCGTCTCATCAAGTCCGATTAAGTCCGTAAACAAAGGCTTTTCAAAGCTGATTTGAAATTTAAGCTCTTTTAAATCCCTATCTTTTTTACCATTAAAATCATACGCCCACGCAAGATAAATCGGCTCGTATGATTTAATTCCAAAATACCTATCATCTTGAGTTTCCTCTTGAACTTTCGCACTCTGCTTTGTAGATATATCACTTGTTTCTAGCGATTTTTTGCTAGCATTTTCTTTGTTATCGTGTGCGAATTTAGTTAAATTTTCATCTACAACAAGCCCTTTTTCCGAGCTTAATTTATAGATAACTAGTTTGTTGTTAGGACTGTTTTTGTCTGCTAAATTTGTACTATTTTGATTTTTTTGATTTTCTTGTGCGGCGAGTTTGTAGTATTTCATCGCGTTTTTATAATCACCATTTTGTTCAAATTTCAGCGCCTTTTCATAAAAGTCGTTTGCAAAAACTAAATTTATAAAAACAGCTGCTAAAAATAAAATTTTTCTCATATATTTACCTTTTCGTAATCTTGCAGATAGTTGATGTTAAAAAACTGCCCAGAGTCCTTAAATTCGACACTTTTAAATGAAGTATTTTTAAACAAAAGCCCTATTTTATGCTCGTTTTTTTGATAAAACTCACTAGCTAAATTTGCTACTTTTGAGTCAAAAAACCCGCATAAACTATGGGTAAAAAACTCATCTTTTGCCACACAAATTTCATAATCTTTTGAAATTTCATATAGCTTTTTTACAGTGTCAAACTCGATAAATGGCATATCAGCAGGGATTATAAAAACTTTTTGGTTTTTAAAATTTGAAAGTATAGAAAACAGCGCGCCCATAGGAGAAAAGTCATCAAACCTATCTTTTAAAATGGGCAAATTTGGATTAAATTTCTGCCCTTTTGCACTCACATAGACGCTTTTAAAAATTTGACTAAATTTATCAAACTGATAGTGCGTTAAGGTAGCAAATCCGCCAAATGGTAAAAGCGTCTTATCGCGCCCCATTCTTGAGCTTTTTCCACCACCTAAAATAACGCAAATTTCCACATCGCGCCTTACAAATCGCGCGGATCTGCTATTTTACCGGCTATCGCTGAAGCTGCGGCAACTGCTGAGTTTGCAAGGTAAACTTCACTTGTTCTATCGCCCATTCTGCCGATGAAATTTCTATTTGTCGTAGAAACACATCTTTCGCCAACGCCTAAAATTCCCATATATCCGCCCAAACAAGCACCACAAGTTGGATTGCTTACAACAGCGCCAGCCTCAGCAAAGATATCCATAAGTCCCTCTTTTTGTGCTTGCAAAGCTATCGTTTGCGTTGCAGGAGTGATGATAAGGCGAGTTTTTCGTGCGACTCTTTTGCCTTTTAAAATGCTTGCTGCGATTCGCAAATCTCCTAAACGACCATTTGTGCAACTTCCTATAAAGACTTGATCGACTGCTAAATCATCTTTAACCGCTTGGCGAATGCTTTTGCCGTTGCTTGGAAGATGTGGGTAGGCTACAACTGGATCAAGTTTGCTAACATCGATTTGCATTATCTTATCATACTGCGCACCCTCATCTGAGTAGTGATATTTTGGTGTTCGCGGTAGGTTTTTATCTTTTAAAAACTCTTTTGTTATCTCATCAACTGCGACAATTCCGCTCTTTCCACCAGCTTCAATCGCCATATTACAAAGGCTAAATCTACTATCCATATCAAGATGAGCTATCGTCTCGCCACCAAATTCAAGCGCTTTGTATCTTGCGCCATCAACGCCGATTTGGCGGATAATCTCTAAAATCAAATCTTTTCCATAAACAAACTCGGGCATCTTTCCGCTAAAAATAATTTTAATTGTCGGCGGAACTTTAAACCAGTTTCTTCCAGTTATCATAGCATAAGCTAAATCTGTAGAACCCATACCAGTGGAAAAAGCTCCCAAAGCACCGTGCGTACAGGTGTGCGAGTCAGCTCCTATTATCACATCGCCAGGAACTATTAGCCCTTTTTCAGGTAAAATAGCATGCTCAATCCCCATATCTTTTTCATCAAAAAAGTTCTTTAAATCATGCTCATAAGCAAACTCGCGGCTGATTTTTGCTTGATTTGCCGAAGCTATATCTTTTGCTGGGATAAAGTGATCCATCACGATAGAAAAGCCATCTGGATTTGCTAGTTTTGTAGCGCCGCTTTCTTTGAATGCTTTGATTGAAATCGGCGTTGTGATGTCGTTTCCTATAACCATATCGATATTAGAGTCGATTATAGCTCCAGCTTTTACCTCTTTGCCTACATGTTCGCTAAAGATTTTTTCTGTGATTGTAAGTTTCATGGATTTCCCTTTAAAAATTTTTGCTGATTTTATCTAAATTTTGCTAAATTTGACTATAATTGAGCTTATGAAATACCATATATTAACTCAAATCCAAACATATCTACAAAAATATAAAAAAATCACCAACATCAAAAGAGTCGGCGATACGCTGATTTTAGCTGAATTTGATGGGTCAAACAGACTTTTTTTTGATTTAAATAAATCAAACTCAAACATTCATAAAAACGAAAATTTCATCATCACAAAAGATTATAAAGCTCCATTTGATGTGATTTTACAAAAGCGTTTTAACTCGAGCAGTATCGATAAAATCGAAGTTTTAGAAAACAACCGCGTTTTAAAAATACAAGTTTCTCACAGCGGAAGCTACAAAAAGCTAGTTTCAGCTATCTATTTTGAATTTACTGGGCGTTTTACAAATATCATCATAGTCGATGAAAATGGCGTGATTTTAGAAGCGCTTAGACACTATGAAAACGAGCAAAGAGTGGTGAAAGTTGGCAAAACTTTAGAGCTTTTAAAACCGTTCGAGATAAAAGAAAAACAAAGTGATAAGATAGGGAATTTTGATGAGTTTTTTAAAGCCGAATTTGATAAACAAAATTTAGAAAAACTCCAAACCGTGCGGACTTCAAAGCTAAATTTAATCGATAAAAAGTTAGAAAATTTACACAAAAACCTAAATTCACTCGATAGCAAAGATGAGCTTTTACAAAAAAGCGAAGAGTTAAATCAAAAAGGTATGATTTTAACCGCGAATTTACATAATTTAGATGAATTTAAGCGCGAATTTGAGCTTTTGGATTTTAACGAAAACCGTGTTAAATTTAATCTAAAAGATAACCCCAAAACAGCCGCAAAAGAGCTTTTTAACGAAAGCAAAAAACTAAAACAAAAAGCACTTGGGATAAATTTAGAAAGTGCAAATCTGCTTCAAAAAATAGAGTTTTTCTCAAACCTTAAGCAAATGATAGAGCAGTCTAACTCGAGCGAAGAGCTAAATATCTTGCTTCCAAAAACAAGCGCTAAAAAAGAGCTAAATAAAGAATTTGATAACATAGAAAATTTCTATATAAAAGAGTTTAAAATTTCAGTAGGCAAAAACGAAAAAGGCAACATCAGCCTTTTAAAAGATGCGAAAAAAAACGACTTTTGGTTTCACTTAAAAGACTTGCCATCAGCCCATGTCATCGTTAAAACAAACAAACAAAGCTTAAGCGAAGATATTATAAATTTCGCAGCAAAACTTTGTGTGAACATGAGCGTAAAAGCGAGTGGAAATTACCTTGTTGATTACACTAAAAAAGAGAATGTCAAAGTCGTAGATGGTGCGTTTGTAAACTATGTAAAATACGCCACAATATCGGTTTTAAAGCCTTGATAAGCTAAATTTATATAAAATAACTTTTTAAAGGATATTTCATGATAACACGCATAAAAACTGCTGCCGTGCTTTTAGCGGCATTTTTACTTATAGTTTGGATAGACTCAGCTAGCCTAAATTTCATCATTTTTGCCATTATTTTAGCAACTGCTTTTATAGAGAGTTTAAAGCTTTACAAGATAGAAAATCAAGCCCTTGTTGCACTAACTCTTATCCTTTTTGCGGGCTTTGCCTACTTTATAGATGATTTTAGCACGGTTTATAAATTTATAGTTTTTATGCTGCTTATTTTATCATCATTTTTTGTCTATCAAAACTCACAAAATTTAAAATCCATTTTGCCATTTTTATACCCGACAGCGCCGATTTTTGCGATGTTTGCGATATATGATATCTTTGGCATAAGATACCTTGTTTTTATGATATTTGTTGTTATTTGCAGCGATAGTGGCGCTTACTTTATCGGAAAAGCTTTTGGCAAACACAAATTTAGTCTAACTTCACCAAACAAAACTCTTGAAGGAGTCGCTGGTGGCGTGGTTTGTGGCGTTATAGGCGGATATATTTTTGGACTTTTGTTTTTAAAAGATAGTGAATTTGCAACGCTTCTAACTTGCGCGCTAGTCGCTGTTTTTGGCATATTTGGCGATTTGTTTGAAAGCTACTTAAAACGCCAAGCTGGAGTTAAAGATAGTGGAGAGATTTTCCCAGGACATGGCGGAATGCTAGATAGAATCGATGGCTATCTTTTTGCTGCGATTTACCTAAGTTTGGTGCTTCCATGGTAGTTTTAGGCTCGACTGGAAGTATCGGAGTTAATACTCTTGATATCGCCAAAACTAACGATATAGCAGTTGAAGCGTTAAGTTGTAAAAAAAACTATAAACTTTTAAACGAACAAATAGAAAAATTTAAGCCCAAATTTGTCCATATCGGCGATAAAAGCTTAAAAAGTTTTGTAAAACACGATAGAGTTTTTACAGATGATAGTGGGATTTTAGATATGCTTGATGAGTGCAAAAGCGAGCTTGTAGTAAACGCTCTTGTGGGATTTGCCGGACTTGCACCAAGCCTTAAAATACAAAAAATCAACAAAACTTTAGCCCTTGCAAATAAAGAAAGCTTAGTCGTTGGTGGAAAGTTTCTTGACTGCAAAGCTATAAGAGCGATTGATAGCGAGCATTTTGGGTTAAATTTTTTACTTAGCGGACAAAAAACTCCTGTAAAAAGTCTAGTTATCACGGCAAGTGGCGGGGCATTTTATAAAACGCCACTAAAAGAGCTAAAAACCGCAACTCCAGCGATGGCGCTAAAACACCCAAACTGGGATATGGGCGCTAAAATCACAATCGATAGCGCGACTATGACAAACAAACTTTTTGAAATTTTAGAGGCATTTTGGCTATATGGTATCAAAGAAATCGATGCAGTAGTCGAGCAAACTTCGATGATACATGCACTTGTAAATTTCATCGATGGTTCAACGACCGCTCACATCTGTAACACCGATATGCGTTTAGCTATCGCACACGCGGTTTTAGGCGATGTTAAAAAAGAAATTTTACCGAGTGTAGACTTGCTAAGTCTAGCTAAAATCGAGTTTAAAAAGATAGATTTGGAAAAATTTCCAATTTTTAGTTTGAAAGATAAGGTGCTTAAAAACCCAAATTTAGGCGTGATTATCAACGCTAGTAACGAAATCGGCGTGGAGGCATTTTTAGCTGGAAAATGCGGCTTTTTAGACATATCAAAAGTTGTTTTTAAAAGTTTAGAAAAATTTGAAAATTTAGAGCTAAAAGAGCCAGACGAGCTGTTTTACTACGATAATTTAGTAAGAGAATTTGCTAAAAATGAGCTTAAGCTAAATTTAAAGGACAGAAATGTTATATGAAATAATTTTAGTTGAAAATGAAAATATCAAAGAAATTTTTAAAAATTTTAACAGTAATATTGCTCAAGTTAGCCAAAAAAAAAGCGAATTTGAGTTTTATCAAAAGTTTGTGTATGAAAATTTCCATCAGCACATAGATGATGAAAAACTTAAAATTTTCTCAGACACAAGCTTTTACGAGTTTTTTACGCTAAATCCATTTGAAAAAGGTAAATTTGACAGAACTAAATTTGATGAAAAAGAGAGCAAAATTGGGCTTGAATTTAGCGAATTTGAAAGCCAAATCGCACAAGGCGTAAAGTCAAAAGAGTATAAATTTAAATCAGACTTAGGTAAAATTTATGCAAAATTTGCAGATGATGATAGCTTAAAATATTTAGCTTATGCAACGCATTTTATATCATTTTTTGATGGGAAAATTCTTTTTGCCATTAGAGCTATATCGCAAGAAAACAATACGCAAAATCCACTTTTTTTACACACATACGTTGAAGCTGAATTTGATGAAATTTGCAAAAATAATGCCAAAAATTGCGAAATTTTTGAAAGAGCAAAAATCAAAAAAGATAATAAAGAGTATTGTAATTACAAAGTCGCGATTTCATCACAATGCTTTGGAGTTTATCAGTATAACAGCAGCCAAAACCGGATTTTAGATAAAAATATCTTAAAAGTTCTACTTATCCAAACTTTGTGTTTAGCCTATAAAAATATCTACCAAAATTTTAACAATATGCTTAAAAATAGCCTAAATTTAGACAACATATATGAAATTTTAGAGCTTAAAAAATCGCTTTTTATCCAAAAACTAACAACTAAATTTGAAGTAAGCGAAGATAGACAAGAGGCATTAAAAATTTTTGAAAAAGCTAAAGATAAATTTAATTTAGATGCCATACTTAGCGTTCTTAGCAAAGATTTTGATGAGTTTTTTAATATAAAAAATGAAGAGTATAAAATCAAAAACGCAAAGTATCAAGTAGAATTTCAAGACTATCTTAAAAATCTCACAACCCAACAAGAAAAAGCTAGGATTGAGAGTGAAAAACGAGATAAAAAAATGTCAAAATTTGTCTTTTTAGCAACCATCATTACGATTTTAACCTGCATAAGCGTGGTAGCTGACATATTTAATCTTTGGGATAGATTTAAACCAATTCCACAACCACAAAGCCAAATTCAAACCACAGTCAATAGCGCAAAACAAACCACGCACGACTTCACAAAGGAAAACCGATGAGTAACCCATCAATAGAGTATAATTTCAGGCTTAAAGACTCGCTTTTAGGCGTTCAGTTTTTGTTCGTAGCGTTTGGAGCTTTGGTTTTAATGCCGATTTTAACGGGTCTTGATACGAGTGTGGCTCTTTTTACCGCTGGAGTTGGGACGCTGATTTTTCAATTTATTTGCCGCAAAAAGGTCGTTCCGATATTTCTAGCTTCAAGCTTTGCATTTATCGCTCCTATTAGCTTTGCTGTGGAAAAATGGGGCTTAAGCGCTGCGATGGGTGGAGTTGTTTTTGCAGGACTTGCTTACACTGCTTTTAGTTTTGTTGTGCGTTATAAAGGCGCTTCGTTCGTTCACAAAATCCTTCCAGCAGTCGTTGTTGGTCCAGTGATTATGACAATCGGACTGATTTTAAGCCCATCTGCTGTTGGCATGGCGACTGCAAGTGGCGATATGCTTGGTGCGTATCAAGCGTTAAATCCGCATTTTAGCGCAAATGATGCGATGATAATAGCCGGAGTTTCGCTTTTAGTAACGCTGATTTGCATTATGTTTGCCAAGGGTATGATGAAGCTAGTGCCGATACTTTGCGGTGTGAGCGCTGGATATATACTATCTTGTTTTTATGGGATTGTTGATTTTTCTAAAGTCGCAAGTGCGCCTTGGTTTGCAATGCCAAATTTTACAACGCCGACTTTTCAACTAGATGCGATTTTATACATGATACCTGTGATTATCGCTCCTATAATCGAACATATCGGCAACGTTATCGCCATAGGAAATGTTACAAAATACGACTTTGTAAAAAAACCAGGACTTGAGAACACGCTTTTAGGCGATGGCATAGCAACGACTGTAGCAGCGTTTGTCGCAGGTCCTCCTTGCACTACTTATGCTGAAGTAACTGGAGCTGTTAGACTAACAAGAGCATTTAATCCAGCTATTATGACTTGGTCTGCAATCGCGGCGATTTTGCTAGCTTTTGTAAGTAAACTTGGGGCTTTGATTGCAAGTATTCCAGCTTGTGTGCTTGGTGGGATTATGATACTTTTGTTTGGAATCATCGCAAGTGTAGGTATGGAAACGTTGATAAAAGCCAAAGTCGATATGGCAAATCCACGAAATATGGTTATTATCGCTTTGATTTTAGTTCCTGCACTTGGTGGTATGATATTAGACCTTGGGGTTGCGACATTTAGTCAAATCGGACTTGGAGCTGTTGTTGGCGTGGTGTTAAATTTAGTATTGCCTCATGTTGAAAACGCAGAAGAGCTTGACTTGCCACAAGTTCATGAACTAGCAGATGAAAAGGACGCGAAGTGATACTTGGCATTGAAAGTAGTTGCGATGATAGCTCACTAGCGATAATCGATGAAAAAAACTTAGAGTGTAAATTTTATAAAAAAATCACTCAAGAAGAAGATCATGCTAAATTCGGCGGAGTTGTCCCTGAACTTGCCGCGCGCCTTCACACTGCGGCGTTACCGAAGTTACTTGAAGAAATCAAGCCTTATTTTAACTCTTTAAAAGCAGTTGCTGTTACAAACGAACCAGGGCTTAGCGTTAGTTTAATCAGTGGCGTAAGTGTCGCAAAAACGCTAAGTGTGGCGCTAAATTTACCCATCATCGCCATAAATCACCTCATCGGACATATCTACTCGCTTTTTTTAGAGCGTGAGGCTGAATTTGGACTTGGAGTTTTGCTTGTAAGTGGTGGACATACGATGGTTTTAGATATCGATGAATCTGGGAAAATCGAGATTTTAGCCACAACCGGAGATGATAGCTTTGGCGAGAGTTTTGATAAGGTCGCAAAAATGATGAATCTTGGCTATCCAGGAGGCGCGGTAATAGAGCAAAAAGCACTAAATGGCGTTAGTGGAGCATTTGAGTTTACTGTGCCACTAAAGGGCGATAAGAGGGTAGAATACAGCTTTTCTGGGCTTAAAAATCAAGTTAGAGTGCAAATCGAAAAGCTTGGGAATTTAAGTAAGCAAGAGATTTGCGATATCTCTTTAGCCTTTCAAAAAGCGGCTTGTTTGCATATAATCGATAAGCTAAAAGTCATTTTCAAACAAAAAAGATTTACTAAATTTGGCGTGGTTGGGGGAGCAAGTGCAAATAAATTCTTAAGAGCAAATTTGCAAAAGCTCTGCGATAACTACAACTGTCAAATGCTTGTAGCCCCACTTGAGTTTTGCTCAGATAATGCGCTAATGATAGCAAGAGCTGGCGTTGAGAAATACCGCAAAAGCGAGTTTACTCACTATAAAGAGCTAAAAATCAACCCAAAACTTCATATAAAAAAGACTTGAATTTTTTGCTAGATTTAGTTAAAAAAGCTTTTTGGTTTTGTAAATTTTGTGGCGCGAAACTGAATTTAAAATGCTTTTTTTAGTAAAATATAGCTTTTGTGCGAAAACTTTTAGTTTACAAAATTTTAAACGAAAAATATAATTTTAATTTATAAAAACTTTGCAAAAGCTAAATTTATACTATCAGTTTGACTTTTTTTATTAAAAAATTTGTGTTTATAAAGAGTTTGATGAGAATGGCTCTAAATTTAGGTAAAGTAAAATTTCTTTAACCAAGCGCGAGATGTTAAATTTAAAACTGGATTATCTAAATTTATCTTTTTAAAAAGATATTTTTACTTTTTTATATAAATTTTAGATAAAGCATAAAATCAATACCGCCAGTTTAGCTTAATTTATTTAGATAAAATAGTTTTGCATTTTTACTATTTAATTAGTTTAGATGACTAAATCGATGTTAAATTTATCTAAATTTTGTCTTTGAAACAGTTTTAAAATATAAGAATTTAAGCAAAAACTAGCCTAAAATTAGCACTTTTTTGCCTAAATTTAAGCCGGTTAAGGCTTTATCATCTAAATTTAGACAAAATTGCAACTCTGAATTTTGTCTAAATATCAATAAATTTATAAAAATATTTTGCCTAAAAGCGGTTCAAGCTCTTTAGTTTAAACGCTCACGCAAACGATATTTTTTAGGTAAAATTTGATAGTTTTACCTAAAATTTAGCACAATAAATGCAAGGCTTTATAACAATTTAGCTTTTTAATAAATACTCTATAAAACACCATAAATTTTGCAAAAATAAGCGCTTTTTAGGCAGAGCGCCCAAATACAAAGCTAAATTTAGAGCAAGAATTTATCTTAACTTTTATAAATTTAGCTCGTAATTTTATAAATTTATTTAAATCATTACAACAACGCCACTTTTATAAATCTTTACTTATCTAACCATTTAAAAATCTACATTTATTTTCTAAATCAGTCCATTAAGCTTTTACTTTTTTAGCCTTTTTCTTGTGTTTTTTAAACCACAAAATATATCCAGTCGCCCCAAATAGCGCCATTAAAAAGCTTGCAACCATAAAGATAAACTTACCTATCTCACCAAAAAACTCACCACTGTGAAGCGGTAAAACCGAGCTTGCAAATTTAGCATTTAGCGGTTTTTCTTCATATAAATTTTGGCTTAAAATTTCGCCATTTTTTGCATCAATTCGCACCAAATTTGTCTGCCTTATATGCGTGTAGCCCTTTTTGTAAAAGCTGATTTCTTGATTTGTTAAATTTAGCGGAAACCTAACCCACGCACTTTCATACTCAAATTTTTTACCAAATTCATCAAAAACAGTATCAAGACCACTTATTTGGCTAACTTTTGGTGCGCTAACAACTCGTTTTTTAACCACTCTTTCATAGTTTAACACCTTTAAAAAGCCGCTTCTATACCAGTCGTACGACCAATAAAGCCCAGTTAAACACATCAGCAAAATCGGCACTAAAAACCAAATTCCAAGCGCACAATGCCACTTATACGAAAGCGCGTGCAGTGAGCCTTTTAGCGGAATTTTCATCGCTTTTATAAAGTTATATTTTAACGCTTTGTAGTATAAAATCACACCACTTATGCTAAAAAATATCAAAAGCACAGTCGAAACCGCCACAACCTCCCTACCAGCTCCACCAAGGCTTAGCCTTTTATGCACATTTAACATAAAGTTAAAAAAGCCTTGATAGCGATACTGTGGCAAAATTTCACCATTATAAGGATTTACAAAGACGTTTTTTATACCACGTTTTCCTGGCTCAACCGCTACGCTAAAACGCACAGAACGGCTCTTATCGCTATACACATAAACACCAGTTATCGGGCTGTTTGGATATAGCTTTTGCACATTTAAAGCCATTTTATCAAGGCTGATTGTCGTAGTTTGTGGCACAACTTTTATCGAGCTTTTGTTTAACACTTCTAAAATTTCACTCTGATATGATATAAACGCCCCACTAACTCCTATAACTGCGATGATAACGCCAAAAACAAGCCCTAGATAAAGATGAAGTTTTAAAAGCACTTTTTTCATCAGTAATTAACACTAAAGCCTAAGTTATAGCGTCTACCATCAAGATGCTTGCCATATCCATCTTCTTGGTCGATCTCTTTGTTAAAAACGTTATAAACTCCAGCAAACAAGTCAAAGTTTTTCGCTACTTTATACTTCACACCTAAATCAACTAAAGTATAATCAGGAGTTTTGACACTTCTTCCTCTTGAAACGCTTTCTCTAGTTGCACTTTTATACTTAACTTTGCTCCATAAATTTAAAGTCGAAATCGGCGAGTAATCAACGCTTATATTTGCCATATGAGCTGGCGTGTTGGTAAATGGCTGACCTTTGTTCGCTCCACTTTTTTGCTCGCTTTTTGAGTATGTGTAGTTAAATTTAGTCCTAACTTTATCAAATTTATAACCGATGTTAAACTCAACGCCTTTTAGCTCGGCTTTATCGACATTTTGATACTCATTTATGTAGTTCCAAATTTGGTCATTATAGTGGCAACCGCCCAATTTATCACAAATTCTAACTTTGTTAATCTTATCTTGAAAGTCTGTATAAAACGCTGTTAAATCCCCACTTAAAGCGCTATCATCATAAGCAAGTCCAACTTCATAGTTTATGCTTGTTTCTGGACTTAAGCTTTTATTTCCTAAATCAACTCCCCCACCCTTGCTCTGTTCGCCTATAGCAGGATCTGCTTGTTTTAGAGTTGGCGCTTTATAGCCTTTGCTAACTCCAGCTTTTAAGCTTAAGCTATCACTTAGCTTATAAACTCCATAAAGGCGCGGTATTATCTCACTTCCATAATGCTCATTTTCATCCCATCTAAGCCCACCAGTTAAGTAAAATTCATCAGTTAAAAAATACTCATCTTCTAAGAACAACGCCCCTTGCCATCTTTTTAAATCCATACTGCCTTGAGTTCCATGAAAGCGACTTTTAGCATGTTTGGTTTGCTCTTTTTTATACTCAGCGCCAAAAGTTAGCACATTTGTATCAAAAACAGCGACGCTTTTTGTATTATAAGTCGTTCTTAAATATCCTGAATTTGCCGAACCGTTGTGGATATGCACGTTTTCGTGGTTTATAAAACTTGTTGTATTTATCTTTTCATTCCACTCGATATTATGAGTTAGTGAGTAGTTTCTTCTATCATTATCCATAACTGAGTTATAGCCTGATTTTTCCTTATGACCTCGGTTTTTTGTCCTTGCATAACCGGCTAAAAACTCGATATCTTGGCTATCGCCGATTTTTAAATTTACTTTGGCTGTGTGATTGTTTTTAATCTGCTTTTTGTATCCATCTGTGATTTTATCCTCATCTCTATCAAAAAACTGTCCATATAAACTAATACCTAAAACATCATCTATTATCGGTGTTGCCATGTAGTATTTGAAGTTGTTTGAATTACCAGCCGCGCTTTTTTCTTGAAGCATCGTATCGTAAGTTAGCCTAAGACTTGGTTTTGTTGGGATTTTTTTAGTTATAACGTTAATAACTCCACCCATCGCTTCAGAGCCATATAGCGAACTCATCGGACCTTTTATCACTTCGATTCGCTCGATTGCATCAGCAGGCGGTAGCCAGTTACTTTCAGCCCCACTTCCATAACCATTATAATAAACTTGACTTGAGCCTTGCGCCTTGCCATCGACTAAAAACATGGTGTATTCTTCGCTAAGCCCACGTATATAGATACTCCCTCCACTTGTTTTGCTGTTTGCTCCACCTTCTATGCTAACTCCGGCGACATCATCAAGAACATCGGTAATGTTTGCATATGCTCTATCTTCAATCTCCTCTTTTGTTATCGTTTGGATTGTCGCTGGTGCTTCAAGTATGTTTTGTTCATATCCGCTTGCGGTAACGACTATGTTTTCTAGCTTAATACTTTCATCTGCTATCGCAGCAGAAGCGATTAAACTTAGTGCTAAATAGGGCTTAAACCTCATAAATCTCTCTCCTTTTATGATAATGATTTTAAAAATTAGTGTAAGTATTGCCAAAAAATGCTTAAATATATGTTAAATTATTTATAAATTTATAGCTTAAATTTGGTAAATTTATAAAAATTTACTTTAAAGTAGCAAAGATAGTAAAATTTAATATACTAAATTTTGCAAAAAATATTGATATTTAATATCAAATCTTAAATTTAAATTTACTATTTGAATTTAAAAAAATTCTAATAAATTTAGTGTTTTAAGCGATTTTGCCCATTTTTTGACAACTTATTTTTATACAATAGTCTTAAATTTTTAAATTTATCACTGTTTTTACTTTGATAATGGTAAAAAATTATTTATTTATCACAAAATATATAATTTTTATAAAGTTAGTTTAAAATTTTAATTTTATTTAAGGAGAATAAATGAGCGCAGAGCTAGATACAAACAGGCGTAATTTTCTCAAATGGAGTGGCTTAGTTGCTTCATCTTGTGCAAGCTTAGCCGCAAATCCCATAAATGCGGCATCAAACGCACTAAAAGATGAAGAGTACTATGGAGTAAATGGTTGTCCAGTAAACTGTGGAAGCAAGTGTTTTTTAAGACCACACATTAAAAATGGCGTCATAACACACATAGAAACAGACAACGAGGGCGATGATGAGTATGATAAAAGACAGATTAGAGCCTGTGTTAGGGGACGTTCGACAAAATACAGACTTTATCACAAAGATAGACTTCTTTATCCACTAAAAAGAGTTGGCAAAAGAGGCGAGGGAAAATTTAAACGCATTAGCTGGGATGAGGCATTTACAACCATAGCTGATAAGTTAAAAGAGGTTAAAGAAAAGTACGGAAATGAAGCCATTTACATAGCTTATGCAACTGGCACAACTGGTGGCGTTTTAAGTCGCGGAACTTCTGGGCCTTGGGCTAGGCTGCTTGGGCTTTATGGCGGGTATTTAAGGTATTATAACAGCTACTCAACAGCACAAATCGCAGAGGGTTTTACTAGCTTTTATGGACAAAACACAGGAAGCGATATCAAAAACCTTGAGTATGCAAAGCTAGGGTTATTTTTTGGCTCAAACCCTGTAACTACTAGAATGGGTGGTGCTGGAACTGGATATAGCTATCAAGAAATGGCTAGAAAAGGTGGAGCTAAAATCATACACATAGATCCTTGCTATAACGATAGTATGGTTGGCGTATGTGATGAGTGGATACCGATAGCTCCAGGAACTGACGCTGCTTTGATAGCTGGTATGGCGTATGTGATGATAAAAGAGAATTTGCTTGATAGAGAGTTTTTAGATAAATACTGCGTTGGATTTTCTAGTAACACACTTCCAGATGGCGCTCCTAAAAATGGCTCATATGAAGACTACGTTTTAGGAAATGGCGATGATAAGACCGCAAAAACTCCAAAATGGGCAAGCCAAATAACTAAAATTCCAGAAGAAAGAATCATAAAACTAGCTAGAGAGGTAAGTGCTGCAAAACCTTGTTATATAGAACAAGGCTGGGGAGTGCAACGCCACCAAAACGGCGAGCAATCAAGCAGAGCCATAGCAACACTAGCTTGTATGAGTGGAAATGTTGGCATACTTGGTGGAAACTGCGGAGGAAATGCCATAACTAGCACAACTTATATGATAGAAACGCTTCCTTGTCCAAACCCTGTAAAAACGGCGATTCCTTGCTTTTTATGGTATGAGGGCATTAGAAACTGGGATAAGATGAGCGATGTTGAGTATGGAGTTCGTGGTGCAAGTCATTTAAAAGCTCCTATAAAAGTGCTTTTTAACACAAACGGCAACTGCCTTACAAACCAACACGCCGATATCCAAAGCACTGCTAAAATTTTAGAAGACGACACGCTTTGTGAGCTGATAATCGATGTAAATATCACTAGAACTCACTCTAACTCATACGCTGATATAATTTTACCAGATGCAATGCATTTAGAGCAAAACGACTTTTTAAGACCAAATGCTGCATATATGAGTAACCGCCCATATATGCTCTTTAACAAAAAATCAGTCCAACCAGCAGGCGAGTGCATGAGCGTGTATGATATGTGCACACAAATCGCTTTAAAACTTGGTGGAGAGAGCTTTAAAGAGGAATTTACTCAAGGTAGAACGCAAGATCAGTGGTTGGAGTATTTGTGGGGCAAAACTAGAGAAAAATTGAGTGATTTAAATTTGCCTGATTTTGAAACATTTAAAGAAAAGGGAATTATCAAATTTGACACAGTCAAGCCAAAAGTTGCCTTTAAAGAATTTAGAGATGACCCACAAAACAATCCTTTAAAAACTCCAACTGGAAAGATTGAAATTTTCTCAACCAGACTCTATAACATGAGTAAAACGTGGAAGCTTCTTCCAGGGCAACAAATCAACGCTTTACCGGTTTTTGAAGATGTCTTAATGGGCGCAAGAGATCGGCTTAGAAAAAAATACCCACTTCAATTTTACGGTTTTCACTACAAAGGAAGAACTCACTCGAGCTTTTGGGAGAGCGCTCCTATAAGAGAAATCAACCCGCAAGAAATTTGGATAAATCCAATCGATGCCGATAAACGCGGCATTAAAACTGGAGATAAAATTCAAGCATACAACGACATAGGCACCATCGAAGTAACCGCTAGAGTCACAGCAAGAGTTATGCCAGGAACTGCGCTAACATATCAAGGTGGCTGGTGTAAATTTAAAAACGGCGTTGATGTTGGCGGATGTATAAACACGCTAACTTCTATGCAACCAACCGCTATAGCAAAAGGAAATGGCGTGCATTCAGTTTTAGTCGAGATAAAAAAAGCATAAGGAAATATAATGAAAAAAGATGAACAATTTGGATTTTATTTAGATTTAAACCGCTGTATAGGGTGTCGAACCTGTCAGCTTTCTTGTAAGGATTATCATGATAGCGCCATTGGCGTAAATTTTAGGAGAGTTTTTGAAGTAGAGGGTGGAAGTTGGTTTGATAGCGATAAAACTATCAAAAGTGACGTTTTTGCCTACTACACATCAATCTCTTGTAACCACTGCAGCGATCCAGCTTGCACGAAAGTTTGCCCAACTGGCGCGATGATGAAAACAAGATATGGCATTGTGATGGTAAACCAACAAGACTGCATAGGATGTAAAAGTTGTGCGATGGCTTGTCCTTATGGCGCACCACAGTATGATAAAAAAAGCGGACATATGAGTAAATGCAACGGCTGTTTAGAACGCATAGATGAAAACTTAGAGCCCATTTGCACCGCTTCTTGCCCATTTAGAGCGCTTGAGTTTGGAAACATAAGCGAACTTAGAGCAAAACACGATGGCTTAGCAAGCGTTGCGCCACTGCCAAAAGAAGATGTAACTTTGCCAAATTTAGTGATAAATCCTAGCAAAGATACTAAATTTAGTGGCGATAGAAGCGTTAGAATGCACTCACCAGAAAAATATCAAGGAGTAGAGTATGACATTGTATGATATTGTTATCCATGAGCTTCCGCTCGTGCTTTTTACCACATTTTCTCAATGCTCGATAGGGTTTTTGTGGATTTGGACATATTTTTATTTTAAAAACAGAGGAGAAAAAGACCAGCTGTCTAAATTTGGCTTAAAGATTGGGATTTTGATGGTTATTTCTATAATTCCTGCTTTTTTTCACTTAGGCGATATCACAAATGCGTTTAAAATCATCTATAGACTTGGCTTTTTTATAGAGTCAAATGAAAGCTACCACATCGGCTGGATGAATAATGAGATTGCCTTTGTAGGGTTGGTTTGTCTTTTTGGTTTTGCGTTGTGTAAATGGCAGAAAAACTTTTTGTTGATTTTGGCAAATTTATCTGGAGTTTTGGGTATATTTTTCATGGCTGGAGCTTATGGAAGTATGTCAAAAAGTGTTGTTATGTGGGACTTTAACATAACTTTAGTGATGTTTTACTCGGCTGCGATTTTTCTTGGCGCGATAATGTATCACCTACTTGGCTTTAAAGATGAAAACAGCCAAAAAGTGGCATTTTTGCTTGGGCTTTTAGGCGTTGGCGTGCATTTTAGTTCGATTTTTTTTCAGACCCTTCACGTAGGACAAACTTGGGTTATGGGAGTTGAAAACCCATATGATATGCTTGATGGATTTTACTTCACATTTATCGTTTGGTGCTCATCGCTGCTTGGTTTTTCGGTACTTCTTTGGGGTATAAATAAATTTTTTATAAAAAGTAAAATTGCACTTCCATATCTTACACTTGTTTGCGCCGGAGTTGGCGTTATCATCGCTAGAGTGCTATTTTATGGGCTTATAAATACTACGATTATGCAGTTATAACAGATGAAAAGTGAAATTTTAAAATTTGGGGCGGATTTTTTCGCCCTATTTTTATGCGAAAATTTAGAGAAAAAAGAGTTTGGTAATTTTACTCAAGCTGGTTTTTTTGATGATTTTTTAATCAAAGGTGAGAGTTTTAAAAAGGCTTTAAATGAGTTTAAAAACCTCAAATTTCAGAGTCTTGATGAGATAAATAGCGATTTTACCGAGCTTTTTTTAGCAAATATCGATGGGGTAAAATGCCCGTGGTTTGCTAGTTTTTACTTTAATCAATACGCCCAGATAAAAACGGCTAGAAGTTTTTTGGTTTTTAAAGAGTTTTATAAGCCATCTAACTACGATTTGCTTTCGCCAAATTTGCCATTTGACGCGCTTAAAAACGAGCTTGGGTTTATAAGTTTTTGTTTTTCTAGCGAGCTTTTTAAGGGTGAGATTTTTAAAAAGTTTTTGCAAGATGAGTTTTTGCCGTTTGCATTTACTTTTGATAACTTACTTTTACAAGAGTCAAAAACGCACTTTTATATGGGTTTTGGTTTGCTTTTTAAGGATTATTTAAATTTGCTTGTAAGCGAATTTAGTATAAAGCCAAATTTTGATGAAATCATGGATGAATTCAAAGAAAAGAGTCTTTGTAAACTTAGCTAAATTTAGCTCTTAGTAAAAGGCTGGTTAAATGTTAAATTGGCAAAAACTATAAAACTATAATTGCCATTTAACCTACGTTTTAAGTAGATAAAATAACAGCTTAGTTCAAAGTCTAGCTTCTTCATCGTTATTTAAATTTAAAATGCTTTACGCAAAACGGCTTTTGCTGCGCTAAATTTTATATTTTAAAAATTAGTAAGAATTTTATAAATTTACGTTTTGCTTGGTGTAAATTTGGCTTGATTCTTATCTATGCTTTTTCATTAAAGCAAATTCTGTTTTTAAGATAAGAGCGAGAAAGGCTTTAAATTTAGGCAGTTTTTGAAGTTGTGTTTGGCTAAATTATACTTCCAAATTTAACTAAATTTAAAAAGATTTTTATAAATTTAGCTTGCAACTGCGCTTAGACTTTTAAAATATTTTAAAAATTATATAAGCAAATAGCGCAAAGTATCAAAATAATTACAAATTTAAAGATTAAATTTATCCCCATTTTCTAGCTTTTAAACGCTGCGATTAAAAGCAAAATTTGGCTAAATTTATCATCTTTTTAAACAACTCGAGCCAAAAAGATTTGAAATTTAGACTGATTTTCATATATTGGTTCTAAATTTAGCCACATTTAAAACAAAAATTTACTTAACATTTAGGCTTTATGCAAATAAATTTAAACCTAAATTTTATTTAGATTATGTCTTATCGGACCTTTGCCGTGTCCTAAATTTGGAGCATTTCTGATAGCTTTTGTGATAAAGCTTTTTGAAATTTCGATTGCATTTTCAAGGCTTTTGCCAAGAGCTAAATTTGAAGCTATCGCAGTTGAAAACGAGCAACCAGTCCCATGCAAGTTTTGGCTTTGTAAACATAACTCTTTAAATTCTCTTACGCTTTTATCTTTATATATCAGCCTATCTACACTAAATTCGCCCTCGCATAAGTTTTTTATCAGTACATTACAAGGCGCATCTACTTTTAAATCCTGTCCAAAAAGGCGTTTTGCTTCGTGTAAATTTGGCGTGATGATAGTAGAAAACTCAAAAAGTTTTTTTATCTCATCTATGTTTTCATCGCTCATTAAAACCGAGCCTGCTTTTGAGATAAACACGGGATCTAGCACAACTGGCACGCTAAGCTCTTTGATAAACTCAAGCACAACCGCCATAATCTCTTTGTTAAACAGCATTCCAAGCTTAAGCGCTGCGATTTCAAAGTCACTTTTAACAGCGTTGATTTGCTCTTTGATAAACTCTGGCGAAACGCTCATCACATCGCTTACGCCACATGTGTTTTGCGCTGTTAAAGCAGTGATTGCTGTGGTGCTAAATACGCCAAAATACTCAGCCGTTTTTATATCAGCTTGAATTCCAGCACCACCACTTGAATCAGACCCAGCTATGCTTAAAAGCACTTTCATATCTTTGATTTTATCCATTTTAATGCCTTGTTTTTGCTATTGTTTAAGATCTGGATCAAGAGCAGCTCGCTCAAGATAGAGTTTTTGTAGTTTTGCGTTTTCATCTTTTAGTCTTGCTACATCGTTATATAAAAAGACTTTTTGTTTTTGAAGCTCTTTTAAAACAGTGTAGGAACGCTCTCCAAAGATAGCATTTCCTACATACACGCCAAAAATCACGACTAAAACGCAAAGTAGCGTAAATACAAAAAATGTTTTTAACGAGTAGGCTTTCTTGGGTTTCTCTGCTTGCTCGTTTAAAACTTCTTTCAAATTCCATTTCCTATATATTCATCAGTTTCAAGCTCGATTTCAAGCAAGCGGTTGTATTTTGCGTTTCGTTCGCTTCTTGCTGTTGCGCCCGTTTTTATCTGACCTGCGTTTGTAGCAACAGCTAAATCAGCTATAAAACTATCCTCACTCTCGCCACTTCTGTGGCTTATGATGGTGTGATAGCCATTTCTTTGAGCCAATCTTATGGTTGAGAGAGTTTGGCTTAAAGTACCGATTTGGTTAGGTTTGATTAAGACCGCGTTGGCTATGTTTTTTTGAATGCCTTCATAAAGAATTTTATCATTTGTTACAAACAAATCATCCCCAACAAGCTGAACTTTTGCGCCAAGTTTTTGTGTTAAAAGCTTCCAGCCATCCCAGTCATCTTCTCCCAAACCATCTTCAATAGAGTAAATCGGATACTTCTCGCACAAATCAACATAGTAATTTATAAGCTCTTGACTTGAAAATTCCTTGCCTTCAAGCTTATACATACCGTTGTTATATAGTTCGCTAGCTGCGACATCAAGAGCTAGTTTTATCTGCTCGCCGATTTTATATCCAGCTTTTTCAACAGCCTCTATGATGATTTTTATCGGCTCTTCATTATCAGCTAAATTTGGAGCAAATCCACCCTCATCGCCAACTGCGGTGCTGTGTCCTGCTTCATTTAAAATGCCTTTTAGCGTTTGGTAAATCTCAGCAACCGCTCTAAGCGCATCTGAAAAGTTATCAAAACCAAATGGCATTATCATAAACTCTTGAAAATCCACACTGTTGTTTGCGTGAGCGCCGCCATTTATGATATTAAACATCGGCACTGGTAAAATGCTTGCATTTTCTCCGCCAAGGTATTTATAAAGTGGCATATTTAAGCTAACTGCCGCTGCTCTTGCAACCGCCATAGAAACGCCTAAAGTTGCGTTTGCGCCTAAATTTGAGTAGTTTGGAGTGCCATCAAGCTCTTGCATCGCCTTATCTATAAGCTTTTGATCGTATGGACTCATACCAACTATCGTATCAGCTATGACTTCTTCAACATTTGCAACTGCTTTTAAAACGCCTTTTCCGCCAAATCTAGCGTCCTTATCTCTAAGCTCTAACGCCTCTCTTTTGCCTGTACTTGCGCCACTTGGAACGATTGCGCTTGCAACCGTGCCATCAGTTAGCATAACTGTAGTTTTTACAGTTGGATTTCCTCTGCTATCAAGCACCTCTTGCGCGAAAATATCCTCAATGCGTGTCATTCTTCATCTCCTTGTGTTTCTTCATCATCGCCACTAGCTGTTATGCTAATCGTTCCTAACTGCTCTTTAATCGCAGCTTCGATTTCTTTAGCGACTTCTGGGTTATCTTTTAGATAAATTTTAGCATTTTCCCTGCCTTGCCCGATTTTAGCTGTTTTATAGCTAAACCACGCGCCACTTTTATCAATCACATCTAGTTTTACGCCATAGTCAACTAACTCGCCCATTTTACTGATGCCTTCGCCAAACATGATGTCAAATTCAGCCACACGAAATGGCGGAGCGACCTTGTTTTTAGCCACTTTGGCTTTGACTCTATTTCCGATTGACTGTTCGTTTTGTTTTAAAGTAGCCACTCTTCTTACATCGATTCTAACTGAAGCGTAAAATTTCAAAGCATTTCCACCAGTTGTAGTCTCAGGCGAGCCATATCCCATTTGCCCGATTTTCATACGAATTTGGTTGATAAATATAACTGTAGTTCCCATTTTATGAACAACTCCAGCTAGTTTTCTAAGAGCTTGCGACATCAAACGAGCTTGAAGTCCTACGTGAGTATCGCCCATATCGCCCTCAATCTCATTTTTTGGAGTTAGTGCTGCAACGCTATCAACTACGATTAAGTCTATCGCGCCACTTCTTGCAAGAGTTTCAACAATATCAAGTGCTTGCTCGCCATAATCAGGCTGAGATACATATAAATTTTCTGTATCAACGCCTAAATTTTTAGCGTATTTAACATCAAGTGCGTGTTCTGCATCAACAAACGCGCAAATTCCGCCCGCTTTTTGAGCTTCAGCTATAACGTGAAGTGTAAGAGTTGTTTTACCAGAGCTTTCAGGTCCATAAATTTCGATGATTCTGCCTTTTGGAATGCCTCCGATACCAAGTGCGATATCAAGCCCAACTGAGCCAGTCGAAATCGAATCAATACTTTCAACCTCTTTATCGCCTAGTCTAAGAAGTGTGCCTTTGCCAAACGCCTTATCTATCTGTTTAAGCGCCAAGTCAAGGCTCTTTTGTTTCTTTTCATCCATTTAACGCCTTTTTATAGAATTTTGGTTATTGTAGTAAATTTTTACTTCAAGATAAGTAAAAATATATTATACTTTTTTAAAATAAACAAAGGACGGATGTGAAAAATATAAGCGTAGCGCACTCTCCAGACGCTGATGATATCTTTATGTATATGGCTATAAAATTTGGTTGGGTTGATAGTAAAATCCTTAAATTTAGCAACACCGCAGATGACATACAAACTCTAAATGAAGCCGCTCTAAAGGGCATTTATGATGTTTGTGCGATAAGTTTTGCTCTTTATCCGCTGATTGCTGATGAGTATGCGCTTTTGCGAACTGCTGTTAGCTTTGGCGAGGGATATGGTCCAAAACTGATAAAGAAAAAAAACACTATCTTAAAACCAAATTTCAAAGTCGCACTAAGTGGTGCGCATACGACAAATGCGCTTTTGTTTCGCGTAGCTTACCCAAAAGCAAGAGTTGTTTATAAAAACTTCTTAGATATCGAAAATGCCGTGCTAAGTGGCGAAGTAGACGCTGGAGTGCTAATACACGAGAGCATTTTAGACTTTAACGATGAGCTTTGTGTGGAGCGCGAAATTTGGGATATTTGGGTTGAGTTAAGTGGCGGGAAGTTACCACTTCCACTTGGCGGGATGGCGCTTCGCCGCTCTTTGCCTATAACTGACGCAATCGAGTGTGAAAGAGTGCTTACAAAGGCAGTTGATGTAGCAAACACGCACAAACAGGTGCTTTCAAAAATGCTTTTAGAGCGAAATTTAGTCCGTGTTGATGATAAAAAACTTGAAATTTATCTTGGACTTTATGCAAACGATAACTCAGTTAGCATGAACGAACTTCAACTAAACGCGGTAAATAAGCTCTTTGAGATAGGTTATAAGCATGGATTTTATCCAAAAAGCGTTGATGCTTTTAGCTCTTTAGTGCCGACTGAGTATATGGACTTTAGGTTTTCTTAGTGATAGTTGATTTTGCTAAATACAGCTCGGTTAAAATCGGACAAAAAGTCGAAGTAACGCTTTTAAATGAGCTAAATTTAAAGAGCTTTGATGGCGTTATCATAGGTGGAGCAAACAACATCTTGCTCTCGCCAAATCCTCCTAAACTTGGGATTTTAGATAAGAAATTTGACTTTTTAAGTTTAGAAGATGATATTTTGCTAGTTGGTGGGGCGTGCAAGAGTGGGAAAATTTATAACTTTGCCAAAACAAACGATATAGCAAATTTCGAGTTTTTAAAAAGCATTCCAGGCACGCTTGGCGGACTTTTAACGATGAATGCGGGGCTTATGAAGTGGGAAATTTGTGATAACTTGATAAGCGTAAAAACAAGCCTTGGCGAGTTTAGTAAAGATAAACTTAAGTTTAGCTACCGAAAAAGTGAGATTTCTGGCGTGATACTTGAAGCTAGATTTAGAGCTACTCACGGTTTTAACCAGCAAATCAGCAATCAAATCACACAAAAAAGAGCAAACCAACCAAAAGGTGCTAGCTTTGGTTCGTGCTTTACAAATCCAGCTGGCGACTACGCTGGAAGAGTGCTTGAAGCTGTCGGTTTAAAAGGCTTTAGAGTCGGTGGCGCTGGCTTTAGCGAGCAACATGCAAATTTTTTGATAAACTATGGCAAAGCAAGTTTTGATGATGCGATAACGCTTATAAAAATAGCCAAAAAGCGCGTTTTTGAAGAGTTTGGTATCAAGCTTGAAACTGAAGTTGTGGTGCTATAAATTTATAGTAGCGGTTTTGAAGTGATTATAAATTTTATTTTACGGCAAAAGCTAAAGCGATAGCAACACTCAAAAAGTCAAATTTAGTTAAAATTTATAAAATAAAAGTATAAAAAGTCAAATTTAGTTAAAATTTTGATGATATAAGTGTATAAACCTGAATTTGTATGTGGGCTTAAAATTTTCTTATGAAGTTTGCGAATTTACGCTATGCAAAAATAAAATTATCAAAATCATATAAAATAAGCTAGAAATTTTTGTGTTTTTATAGATTTTACCCTGTGGAATTTAAATAACTTTATAAACTATCTTTATGATATCAAACGGACTCCTAAAGATAAATTTTTCTATTTTATCTAAATTTGGCTTGTAGAATTTAAATATTTTAAATGTCTGTTTGTATAAAGATAATTGCTTGATTTAGTAGGTTTAAAAGCAAAGTATTTCTTACTTATCATTTGAATCTTTGCCTTGTAATAAGACTAATAGTGCTATAAAACAAATAAAACTGATAGCTATAAAGGCTAATGTCCACCAACTAATATATCTCAATTCTAAATATAAAAAACACATATGAACCACTATAAGCAAAGTAAATATAACAGAACTAACAATACCTACCATTATATTTATCTTGCTAAGCGAGTATCTTTCACCACCTAATAAAGTATCGCATTTTGTTAATTTATGCTCGCCTAAATTTACCTGTGTTCCATCAAGTGGATTTTTATTTTGACAATCTGGTGTTAAGTAATCTGGTAAAAATTTTTTAAAATGGTTATTTTCATACTTTCTAACGGCTTTTTCATAACACTCATAAACATTTTTTGAGCCTTTAGCCATCATTATCCATAAACTAGATACAACAAGACCCACAAAACATATAGCTATAGATATCCAATTTGTAATGTTATCACATAGGTATAAAAAGCTGTTATTTTCTGTTTGAAATAATTTAAGTTGAAAGCTTCCATAAGCAGTATAAGTAAGGATAAGATAAGCACCTAAAAATACAGAACGTTGCCACAGATGACTTATCTCGAAATCCCTACTTTGCCATAACCTTTTTAGGATTTCTAAACGAATGTCTAAATCGTGGTTGTTGTTTTTAGAAGTGTTATTTGAATTTGACTTATGGCAATTTTTAGAAGAATTATCTGAATTTGACTTATGGCAATTTTTAGAAGAATTATTTGAATTTGACTTATGGCGCATTTTATGTTTTTATCTCTTAGAATTTAAAAAGCCCCGACCGAAGTCAGGGCTTAAGCTAGATTTCTAGCTAGTTTTTAGAGTTTAGAACTCTACTTAGAATTTGATGTTAGAAGTTCCACCAATTTTTACACCAGAAACTTCTTCACCCGCACTATTTGTAAATTTAGAATCAATTAGTGTTTTAATACCAGGAGCACCAGCTACAGATGCACATGCACTTTTAGCACTTCCGTTTATATTGGCTGAGTTATTGGTAACAACTATACCAGCGCTAGCACCAAGTATTTTTATACCTATGCAAGGTTCGCCTTTAAATGGAACAAACACCCCTGCTACTGATTCATCTGAAGTCAGTGCTCCTGCATTAGCCTCTTTATCTTGCGGTGTATCTTTTGCTGTTACCAACTGAACATTTGTCATGTTTGCAGCAGTAGCATTAAAATCACCTTGTGCTGTATAGTAACCTGTAAAATCTCTAATAGCTAAAGAAGCATTTGAGATAGTTTTTGTAATCTCAGCATCATCTCTAGTAGCTGCAAGTCTTGGTATAGCAACAGCTGCCAAGATACCTAAAATAACGATAACGAAAATCAACTCGATCATAGTAAAACCCTTTTTCATGGTTTACTCCTTGTTTTAAATTTCACCTTACATACACTTATGTAAAATTTCTTATAAATTTAAGGATAAACTTCCATTTCTAGGCAACACAAACAAAAAAATAAAAGGAAAAAAATGTATATAATCACAAAAAACAACCAAATTTATCTAGAATTTCAAGGCAAAACAAAACTCATACAAAAGCCGCTAAATTTAGAAGCAACGAAGAAAAATTTAAAGCAATAAAACATTTTTATATACTTTAAACTAATTTTGCAATTTTAAATTTAGACGATATTTTGTTGTTTTTGATTACATTGATTGATTTTATATAAGAAAATTGAGCTATAAAATTATTAAAAATTTTCTTAAAATTGATGAAAGTTAAAAAATACTAGAGCAGTTTTATATGTGTATTTGATAGATTATTGTGTAGAGATAATTTTATTTTAAAATTATTTTACAAAACGAATGCGCTTACTTGTCCGATAAATTTGGTATTAAAGGCATTGAAATTTGATAAATTTGGTTTGGATTTTTTAGTGTTTCATGAAGAGATTTTATTTTTAAGATATTTCTACCAAAATGCATTTCATCTAAAATTCCTATATATCCTAGCAAAGTTGTGAAAGTATCAAGCGAAGAGCCTTTATTTTCTACGATTTGAACACCATCTATATCATCATCAAGTATAAAAAATAAATTATTTGAATCAGATAATTTTTTCTCATCTATACCTTTGATAAGTCCGTATGGTGCAAGATGGTCATTTTGAACGACTATTATTGTATTTTTACCAAATTTTGACTTGCGAATTTTATCTATAAAATCATATAATAAAAAATCAGTGCATTTTACTGCATTTAACATAGCATTTTTTTCATCTTCATAGACTAAATTTTGACATTTTTTTGATATAAAACCATTTGGCACATGAGTTCCCACCGTTAAAACAACTTGTAAAAATTTATCTTTAGTTTCTGAAAGTCTTATAAAATCACTAAAAGCTATATCAAACATGTCATCATCATTTACTCCCCATTCATTAAGAAGAAAATTTTGCTGTTTTAAAAGCTCTGTTTTTCCTTTTTGCTCATCATATGCTCTTGAATTTAAAAAATCCCTTGTTTTTTCAAATTCCAAATCAGCACCTTTGATAAAATAAGTATAATACCCCTGTTCTTTTAAAATCTGGCTAGAGCATTTTATATTTTTTGGAAATTTTCTATTGCCTTCTCCATCTTTTTTATAACTGTAATAAAATAGTGGCAATCCACATTGAGAACCAAATAAACCTTCTATAGTAACTACAGTACCATCTGCTTGAGATATATTAACAAAGTCTATTTTGTTGGTTAAAGAGTTAATTTTTGGCGTTAAATTTGGAAATTTTATAAGATAGTTTCTACTAAAGCTTTCTAGGTATATATAAACTATATTTTTATTTTTTGTTGCCGGTTTTGGTTTTGGGGTTATGATTGATTTTTGTAGTATAGATACGAAATGTTTGTTATACTGCGGATTTAAAACAGTAAAGATATCATAGCCAGCTTTAGCTAAAGGATTTAGGATAAAAGCTAGCAAAATAAAAGCAAAATAACAAATTTTTGCCATATTTTTATTTGCTATATTTTTTATCATACGGAAATAAAACAGCACGCAAAATAACACACCAGCAATTATAGATAATAAAATTAAAACTATCACATCTAAAAATTCCATAAATGGAGCACCATCTATAGCTAAAAGCATTAAGTTTATAGTACCTAGCGTAAGAAAATTTCCAGTATATATGTATAAAAAATAATTAAAAATAGTTATTATTAAATATATAAAACTGATTATAGCAGATAAGATTAAAAAAGATTTGCTATTTATAAAAAAACAAGAAAATAAAGCTAATAAAAATACAAAGAAAGAAAGCATAAAAGCCTCCTATCGCTAGGAGGCTAAAACTAAGTTTATATTAGTAAACAACACCAAGACCACTTATAGCAATCTCACCTTTTTCACTATCTTTAGACTCATAAGTTGCCTCTTTTGTAGATGTAGCTGCTGTTTTAATTGCTTGATAAGTGTATTTACCATCAAGTATTTTCTTGATTGATGGCATAGCATGTATCTTATCGCAAATAGACTCGCCTGTTCCACCCGCAGTAACTGTTAAGGTAGCTGGTTTTGCTGTACCTGCATCATATGGTACAACTTTTACAGAAAGGCATTTTTTGCCTGCTGCCATGATATCTCCTGTTCCGCCAGTTGGTTTAGTTGCATCACCTTTAACGTCTGATAACTGAACATTTGTCATAGCAGATAATTTTGAATCAAATTTAGCTTGTGAAGTGTAGTAAGCACTTATATCACTTACAATTGTTGTAAGATTTGTAGCTGCTTTTGAAACTTCAGCATCATCTCTTGTTGCTGTTAGTCTTGGTATAGCAACAGCTGCCAAGATACCTAAAATAACGATAACGAAAATCAACTCGATCATAGTAAAACCCTTTTTCATGGTTTACTCCTTGTTTTAAATTTCACCTTACATACACTTATGTAAAATGTTGGGGTTATTATACATCTTTTTATTTAAAAAATCAAATTTTTTATTTTTTGTTTAATATTTTATTGTAAAGAGCCTAAATTTAGGCGGTCTGCTTAAAAGCAGAATTTAACATCTTTAAGTCATTTTTATCTTTTAAAAAGTGTCCGTAAGTTCGCTCGACTAAACCGGTGCTTGAGTGTCCTAGCATTTTGGCGATTAGCGGTGAGTTTACGCGCTTTTGCAGTAGTATAGAAGCAAAGGTGTGTCTTGTGCTGTGCAGTCCAGATGGCGCTAAATTCAGCTTTTTTAAGAGCTTTTTATATTCATAATAAATTTTAAAATAATCCATCGTAAAAAGCTTGTCATCTGGTAAATTTAGGCTTAAAAGATAAGTTTTAAGAGGTTTTAGCAGGTAGATATCACGACTTTTGCCGTTTTTAGGAGTTGTTAGCTCAAAGCGAGTTTGGTTTTTGTTTATGCTTAGATTATCTGTTTTAAAGTCAATGTCAGCTTTGCTAAGCGCTAGTATCTCGCCACATCTTGCACCTGTGAAAAAGGCGATATATAAAAACGTTTTAAGCTCGCCAGTAGCGTGGGTTAAAAGCTTTTTTATAGTGCTAAGCGAAAAGATGTTTTTGCTAGTGCTAGTGGCTTTTGGCTTTTTTGCGAATTCGACTGGGTTTTGAGTGATGACGCCTTGTTTTTGGGCGAGTTTAAAGGCTGAATTTGCATAAGATAGAGCAGATAGTATGCTTTTAGGCGCTAGACTTTGGCTCATTTTAGAGATGGCATTTTCTATATCATATGGGGTATAAAGCGCTAAATGCTTGTTTTCTAAGTGTTTTAATAGCGTTTTATGCGCGTAGCAAGCAGAGCTTATGGTGCTTTTTTTGGCTTTTAGTTTTAGGGCTGATATGTGAAGATGTAAAAACTCATCTAGTGTGTTTGACTCTGGGCGAGTGGATTGTTTGAGGGTGTTTTTTGGGTTTGGTTTGGCTTTTTTTGATGAACTTTTATGAGATTTTTTAACATAATCAAAAAATTCGTTTGAATCTGGGCTAAAAATGCTCGCGATTTTGATAAAAATAGGCAACAAAACTTTAGTAGCATAGGCTAAATTTTTCTTCGTTGCTTCTAAATTTAGCGGCTTTTGTATGAGTTTTGTTTTGCCTTGAAATTCTAGATAAATTTGGTTGTTTTTTGTGATTATATACATTTTTTTCCTTTTATTTTTTTGTTTGTGTTGCCTAGAAATGGAAGTTTATCCTTAAATTTATAAGAAATTTTACATAAGTGTATGTAAGGTGAAATTTAAAACAAGGAGTAAACCATGAAAAAGGGTTTTACTATGATCGAGTTGATTTTCGTTATCGTTATTTTAGGTATCTTGGCAGCTGTTGCTATACCAAGACTTGCAGCTACTAGAGATGATGCTGAGATAAGCAAAGCAGCTACAAATGTTGCTACTGCTGTGGCAGACATAACTAGCTACTATACAGCTCAAGGAAAGCTTCCAAGCGATATTACTAAAGTTACAAATGTAGCTCTTGATGCACAAGGACAAATGAAAGTCAAAACAACAGCTTGCATTAAATTTGAAGCTATAAAGGCAACTGCTGATGACGCGGACAAAGGCGTAAAAGCTGGTGATCCTGTACTTCAAGTAACTGCTATTGCAGCTGGTGCCTCTGATGCTGCATGCAAAGGTGCTCAAGCAGCTGTTAAGAAGATTACAGACTCAAGTCCGATTAGACTTGGTGGTAGTGGAGTAAACTTCGGTGACGATACTACAACTGGTACAACACAACCATAGTGTTGCAAAGTTGATAAACAAGTCGAGTTCTAAACTCTAAAAACTAGCTAGAAATCTAGCTTAAGCCCTGACTTCGGTTGGGGCTTTTTAAAAATTTAAAATGTAACTATATAAAACACTACAATAAAACATATTTAATAATAACTATTATACTTTTAAAAATATAAATTTGCTACAAAAATGCATTCAAATATAAATTTTAATATACATCATTTATAGCAACATTCCATATTTTAGGCATTTTTCTTATTGTCATCTATTTGCTTATAAAACCTTCCAAATTAAATTATTTAAACCAAAAACTAGCAACATTCTATATATTATTAGTTTTGACATACTTATTTTTTATATCTGATTTATGCAAAGTTATGCTGATGTAGACGATTTCAATTTATTTTTAACCACATTATTTTTTAGGTGCAATATCCAGACTTGGCATAGCACTTTTAAACAAACAAAATTATAAATTATTTTATGTTTATAAATCAAAATGTATAAATATGGCTAAATACATAAGCCAAATTTAGATAAAATATAAAAATTTATCTTTAGGAGTGCCGTTTGATATCAGCGCTGTTTTTTCTCATATCTTTGCTGTTTTTATACTTTTGTTATGGGAAAAATATCAAAATTTTTGGCTTGGTTTTAGTATTTTTTTACCTTATAACTGCACTTTTTAGCTACAGTTTTTACTTCGCTTATGGAAAATTCTTAGACTTATCTTTATTACAAGTCATTTTACTAAGTATAAAAGGCGCTCCACTATCAATCTACTATAAAGAAATTTTGCTTTTCTTATCATGTGTGGTGGCGATACTTCTTTTTTGTTTGTTGATATATCAACGCTCTATAAAAAATAAGTTTAAATTTAAATACTTCAACTATCTCTTTTTTGCTACAATGTTTTTAGCTATCGCTCAAAATCCTCTTATATATACCATTTCTGATATTTTTAAGATAGAAAATCCTATAAAAGTAAAATTATCCAAAGATAGACTTCATAAATATATAGTAAAACCAGCTCCAAATAAGCTAAATTTAGATAAAAACATCGTATACATCTACCTAGAAAGTTTTAACGCAAACTTTACAACCGATTTTGCAGACTTAACACCGAATTTAAACTCTATCAAAAACAAGATAGAATTTACAAATATTAAAGAACCTATAAGCAGAGCAGCATTTACAATACAAGGCATTTATGCTTCGATGTGCGGGACATCTTATCCTGTAAAAGAAGATAAGCACAAAAGACCGGCAACCGATGCTCTATGTGCAAGCGAAATTTTAAAAGAAAGTGGTTACTACCTATCTTTTATGAAAGGCGCTAGTCTTGACTTTCAAGGAACTCGTTCGTTTTTAGAAGCTAAAAAATTTGATAAGATGAGTGGCAAGGAAGAATTCGCAAAGCGTGGTGTGGATAAGTTTAACGAATGGGGCGTGGATGATGATGTTATGCTTGAGTTTGCATTTAAAGAGTTTATGAGACTCTCGCAAGAAAAAGATAAATTTTTACTCTCTTTTATTTACTTTCAAGGAACTCGATCGTTTTTAGAAGTTAAAAAATTTGATAAGATGAGTGGCAAGGAAGAATTCGCAAAGCGTGGTGTGGATAAGTTTAACGAATGGGGCGTGGATGATGATGTTATGCTTGAGTTTGCATTTAAAGAGTTTATGAGACTCTCGCAAGAAAAAGATAAATTTTTACTCTCTTTTATAACTGTTGGAACTCACACTCCAGATGGTTTTATCTCACAAAAATGTAGTCAGATAAAATACAAAGATGGAAAAGATAAAATGCTAAATGCAGTTAAATGCACAGATTTTTTAATCGGCGAGTTCATACGCAAAATCCAAAGCTCAAAATTTAGTAAAAATACCATCATAGTAGTGCAAAACGACCACTATATGCCGTTGTTTTCTCATACTTCAAATCTTGAGCCAAAGATGTATTTTTTGATAATAGATGATGATATAAAAGAGCTTAAGCGCGTTGATTTTGCTGGGACTACGTTTGATACTTTTACAACTTTGTTTGGATATATGGGCGTTTTAGACAAGATGAACCTTGGGCGAAATGTGCTAAAAAACCTCTCGTTTGATAAAGACTTAAAAGACAGCGTTAAAAAAGATATCTATGATACAGCCGCAACTCAAAGCTTAGATTTATATAACTAAAGCTAGAAAATATAAAATTTAGCTTAGCAACAAGTGCTAATTCCTATGGCATTTTAGAAGATAAAATCAAAAACAACAAAGATGATAGAAATTTATCATATCATTTTTAAAAGATAACTCACTTCTATATCTGAAATAAGCTAAGCGATTTTAGGATATGTAAAGCGCAAAGGCTTTTTAAAGAGCAAGCTGTCAAACATAAATGTTTGTAAAATATCCTTAAATATGGATTATAAATTTGCAAAAGATATGGCTTATTTAGCTAACTTTTTAGGGTATAAATACTTAGAAATCGCGTTAAAATCAAATTTTATAAATTTCTAAATTTAGCAAATAGCCAAAAACGCTCTATCAATAAATTTATATCTCAAAAACACTTGAAATGCTTTTGCAACACTCATAAAAATTTCTAAATTTATAAAAACAGATAATCAAAAAAGCCCAACAAAATCTCTTAAATTTATAAATTTATTCAAAGATTTTTAAAATCATAAATTTATAAAACAAGCAAAAGTCATCAAATTTGCCAAAGCAAAGGAGTAAATTTACTCCTCGCTCTGTGCTGGTTGTGTAGTTTGTGAAGTTTCTAAGATATCTTTTTTGGTAACTCTTACTACAGATATCATCGTGCCATTCATACTTAAAACTTCATATATGCAGTTTTCATCTTCGATTTTATCGCCAACTACTGGCAAGCGTTCAAGCAGGTTAAAGACGTATCCGCCGATGGTTAGCTGCTCGGTTTCTTCATCAAATGTTATGCTCATTATCTCTTCGACATCTTCGATATCATATCGACCTTTAAACTCATAAACGCCATCTGATATCTTTTTAAAATTTTGGTTTTTATCATCGTGTTCGTCGTTAATATCGCCAAAAATCTCTTCGATGATATCCTCCATAGTCAAAAGTCCGGCAGTCCCGCCATACTCATCGATAACCAAAGTAGCAAAAATCCGCTCTTTGTTCATCATCGGTAAAATCTTAGCTATAGAGCTGTTTTCTGGGACTATTATCATCTTTCTAACTAGCTTGTTAAAGTCCTTTTCATCGCCTTGTTGGATGATATCTCTGATGTGTATCATACCAAGAACATTGTCTTTGCTTCCATCGATATATGGGAAGCGCGTGAATTTAGAGTCAAGCACTGTTTTGTAGTTTTCAGCGTAGCTTTTTTGTTTATTTAAGCACACCATCTCTTTTCGTGGAGTCATTATCTCTTTTGCGACTGTATCGCTAAAATCAACCGCATTTTTGATGATTTCAGTCTCAAGCGAGTCTAAAACACCACCTTTTAAGCTCTCGCCAACGATGATTTTAATCTCCTCTTCAGAGTGCGCTATCTCGCTTTCGCTAGCTGGTTTTATGCCTATCAACTTTAAAATTCTTTGAGCTAAAAAGTCAAAAATCTTAATAAATGGCGAAAAAACCACCCAAAACGCATGAAGTGGACGAGCAACAAAAAGAGTTGCTTTTTCTGGTTTTGCTATGGCGACCGATTTTGGTACAAGTTCGCCTAAAACAACGTGTAAAAGTGTGATAAAAGTAAATGCGATAGCAAAAGATACCGTGTGTATAACCAAATCACTTACAGTGAATAGTTCTCTTATAGGACCTTCGATAAGCCTTGAAACAGCTGGTTCGCCTATCCAACCAAGAGCAAGTGAACTAAGTGTGATACCAAGTTGAGTCGCACTTAGGTAGGTATCAAGTGAATTTGTAATATCAAATGCCATTTTAGCATTTGGAACTTTTTCTTTGATAAGTTCTTCAAGCTTACTCTTTCTGATTTTAACAATGGCAAACTCTGAGAGAACAAAAAAGGCGTTTAAAAATATGAATACAAAAGCGAGAAGTAACATCAATCCCGAATTATCCGTGTCCAAAAATCGATCCTTTAAAATAAAAATTCATTAATTATAGCTAAATTTTTCTAAATTTAAGTAAGTTTATCTTTCTTTTAACGATTGGTCTAAATTTATAAGCTTTTGAATGGCTAAATTTGCACTGTTTTTAGCATTTTGACTTAAGCCCTCTTTAAAATCAAGCACATTTTCAAGCAAAACAGAAATCCCAAGAAAAATCGTACTTTTGCAAATACTTCTTAGATAACTAAGTAAAATCGGCGTTGGAATGTTGTGTGTAGAGTAGATATACTCCCTATCATCGCTTAAGTCCAAAAACTCGCTAACGCCCTCTTTAAAGCCACTCATCGCATCAACTACAACTAAAACATCGGGTGAAAATTCTCTAATCTCGCCAAATTCATTTTCCGGCACATCTTCTCCAAAAAACACCCTCCACTGTGGCAACTTTTCTAAAGCCAACCGCCCTACTTCAAGTGCTACGCCATCATCACCACGAAGCGCGTTTCCGATACATAAAATAGCCTTTTTCAAAACGACTTCCTTATGATAAAATACCCCTCTTTTAAATCTGCTAAAATCTCTTTAAATTCCCCATCAGCCAACTCCGGTAAAAGCTTGTTTATGTGTTCGGCAAAGAGTTCGATTTCAAAGTATTTGCTTAAATTTCCAAGCTTAAATTTAGCGTATTTGCCACTATTTTCGACAATCTTGTTAAACTCATCATCATCTAGTTCTAAAACCTTTTGGCTAAAGTCGATTTTACCGACTCCATGTCCAACGCTAGTTGAAAACATCACGATGTGTTTTAACTCACGCGATAGCTCTTTAGCTTCGTTGGTGTGGCGTTTTGTTAGTTTATATACTTCTACCATTTTTCTGCTTTATTCCAAATTTTTTCACTATCGATTAAAAGTTCATCGCTTCTTCCAACGTATTTTAGATAAATTTCATTATATAAAATTCCCAAACACTGCGCATATCGCGGGTCTTCTTCGGCTTGGGCTGCTTTTGTTATAAGCTCTTTTACTTCAAGTGGATTTTTTCTATCTTTTGCCGTTTTTGCAGCAGTTATAAATTTATCATACAGCTTTCTTCCAAAAACATAACTCATCAGTCTTTTAGCATGAACTAGCAAATCTCTTTCAAAAAGCGTATCACCTAAAATCGAGTCTTCAACCAAACTTGGAAGCTCATCTTCTTTTTCAAAGCTAACTTTATGAAGCTTTTGATCAATCAAACCTAAAGCCATCGCCAAACCATAAATTATACTTGCAGGATGTGGTGGGCAACCTGGGATGTGAACATCAACAGGGATTAGCTTATCAACACCACTCCAAACGCTATACGCATCGTAAAAAATACCGCCCGTGCTTCCACAAGCGCCAAGCGCGACTACGATTTTAGGATCTGGTGTTGCTTCATAAGCACGAAGCAAGGGATAATACATCTGTCTAGTAACCGGTCCACTGCAAAGCAAAATATCAGCGTGGCGTGGGTTTGCGACTAGTTTAAACCCAAAACGCTCAGGATCCCACATCGGAGTGATTGCCGCAAAAGTTTCAATCTCGCAACCATTACAACTACCGCAATCAATCCTAAAAACGCTAAAACTTCGCTTGATGTTTTTTAACAACTCAAGCTTTGATTCAAAGTCATTTGCGCTACTAATTGCTGCTGGAATTTCATAAATACCCATTTTTACTCTCTTTATCTTATCTTAACTTCTTCTTTTTTAGTTAGCTTATCAACACTCATATCCTGCTTGCATTTTTGGCAGATATAAAGATACTCATCTGCTTCTTTGATACGCTTTTCTGGGATATTTGCCTTGCTTAGGCGTTCTTTGCTGTATTCGATTAGGCGGTGTGTTGTAAATGGCTTATCACAGCATTTACACCTTACGACTTCAAGTTCGCCTCTTTGAATCAACGCTGATTTATCAAATTTAATCGCTAGTTCAAACTCATTACTTAAATGAATCGCGCCAGTTGGACAAACCTCATCGCAACGTCCACAAAAGATACATCTTCCACAATCAAATTGCCATATAAGCTTATCTTGTTTATCGTTTAAAAGCACCGTTATAGCGTTGCTTGGACATGCTATCCCGCACGCTGCACAACCTATACAGCGGTTAAAGATATAGCTAGGTTTGCCACGGAAGTTTTCATTTACAAGATATGGCTCAAACGGATATTTATATGTCGTTCTTCCATACTTTTCAGTTATATCTATAAGCTTCATCATTTCACACCTACCTTAAATCTTTGAGTGGGCTATCTTTTAAACTTTTGCAATATCGTTTTAAATCTTTTTCCGTTAGGATTTTACTCTTTTTAGACTTTATATCCACTACCGTTACTCTTTCTGTGCAAGAGTAGCAAGGATCAAGCGAGCAAACTATCAAAGCAGCATCTGCTATGCTGTTACCACGAAACTGGTAACGAAGACTTGGCCAGTTGTTATATGTAGCTGCTCTACATCTCCAGCGATAAATCTTTTGAGCGCTTCCTTGCATTATCCAGTGAACGTTCTCGCCACGTGGTGCTTCATCATAAGCTAGAGCGTAGTTTTCTGGTTTGATTCTAAAATTTGGATCTTCGATAATCGCGCTATCAGGCATAAGCTCAAAACATTGTCTTATGATATCAACCGAACTTTTAAGCTCTTTATATCTAACTATAAGTCTAGAAAGAACATCTCCACCATGCTCGACTGCTACTTTAAACTCGATTTGGTTAAAAAAGTCATATGGATGATCATATCTGCTATCTCGTTTAATGCCACTTCCTCGCATATTTGGCCCAACAGTTGAAAAATCCCTTGCTACTTGCTTGTTTAAAATTCCAACTCCACTCCAACGCGAAATTTGGCGTTTATCTTCCATCAAAGCTTCCCAAATTTCATCAACTTGAATATCGATTGTCTTTAAAATCTCCAAACTTCTTTTTATCTCAGCTCCAGTGACATCACGCCTTAGACCGCCAACTACAACGTTTCCATATGTTTTTCGCCCACCAGTTACTAGCTGGGCTAACTCCATGGAATACTCTCTGATTCTAAAAATATGCATAAATGCCGTGTAGTTTCCAGTGACCTCACACGCTAGTCCTAAATTTAAAAGATGTGAGTGAAGGCGTTCGATTTCAGAACAAATAACCCTGATGGCTTGAGCGCGAAGCGGAATTTCTAAATTTATAGCCTTTTCAACAGCTTCTATACAAGCAATCGCGTGAGCATATCCACAAATTCCACAAACTCTTTCAGCCAAATACGCCATCTGGTCGTAGTTCATACGGTTTTCTGCTAGTTTTTCCATACCACGGTGCTGGTAAAAAAGTCTATAGTCTGCATCGACAATAGTATCGCCATCACAAAATAGTCTAAAATGCCCCGGCTCATCGCTAGTTACGTGAAGTGGTCCAAGTGGTACATCTATAACTGTATCGCCATCTGGTCTTAAAAAGTCATATTCTGGCTCATCTCTATGCTCAACTGAATCTGGGCGAAAGCGATAGTCCATCGCATCTTTTCTAAGCGGGAAAAGCTCATCAGGCCAATCATCACTTAAAACCAAACGCCTCTTATCAGGCAAGCCCTCAGCAACAAGTCCAAGCATATCATAAGCCTCTCTTTCATACCAAACACACGCTGGAACGACTGGCGTAACAGATGGATATGTAGGATCTGCTGGTGGGATAAGCGTTTTGACTGTTATAAAGCACTTTTCATCTTGAGCTATTTCATCGGCTTCACTCATCTTTGAGCCTTCTATAGAAAGCGCGTAATAAAGCGCAAAATGCTTGTTAAGCGAGCGCTCATCGTTTGCAACCATCGTGCTAAGGTAGCCACCTATGTCATAGTATAAAACTCTTACCGCCTCTGGCAAGTCATTTCTATCAACAAGCACAGTAACTTGATCATCAGTTTGTCTAGTTGTATCTAAGACATTTATTTTACTTTTTAAAATTTCAACAAATTTATCACATTTCACAGTAGTATCGCCTCCGGTTGCTTTGTTATGGTTTTAACGCTTTCATTTAAAAGCGTTACAAAAGAGTCAAAATTTAGTATTCCAAACGCTATGACTAAGATAGCAAGGATTATAAGTGGTAAATTCTCTTTAAATTTCATCTCGCCATTAAATTTAACCTCACCTTTTACTTCACCAAAACTAGCTAAGAAAAAGTGAGAAAAGTCAGCTATAAAAATTATCGTTAAAGATAGAGCGAAAATTCCCATAAGCAGGTAGCTTTCGTTGATTGAAGCTGCTTTGAAAATCATAAATTCACTCACAAAAATAGCAAATCCAGGAACTCCAACAAGAGAACAAATCGCTATGCCAAAAAGCACAGTTGTAACAGGAGCAAGTCTTATCATGCCACCCATTTTAGTCATATCTTTCGTTCCATAAATTCTAGCTATATTTCCAGTTGAACAAAACGCCAAAGCTTTTGTAAACGAGTGAGCAACACAGTGAAAAAGAGCTGCTGCTACGCCCCAAATTCCACCAACTCCAAGCCCAAAGGCTATAACGCCCATATGAGCTATGCTATGATAGGCAAACATTCTTTTTACATCGTGTTGGCGGATTAGGAAAAATGCCGCAACAAACAGCGTTATAACGCCACTTACTATCATCAGCTCTTCAACATACACAAACCCAACGCCATTTCCAACTATCGCATAGTAACGGATAAGTCCTAACATAGCGCACTTTAGAAGTATTCCAGATAGCAACGCAGAAGTTGGCGCAGGACCTTGTGCGTGAACATCTGGAAGCCAAGTGTGAGTTGGAACTAATCCAGCTTTTGTTCCAAAGCCGATAAGCACAAAGATAAAGATAAGCTTTAAAGCATTATCGCTTAAAAGATGTGAATTTGCTAAAACAGTAGTAAAAAGCATCGCATCATCGCCTTTTAAAACTGAGTGCGCATCAGCATATAAGATGATAGTCGCATACAGAGCAAAGGCTAAGCCGATACTGCAAAGAACGATGTATTTATATCCGCTTTCGACTGATTTTTTGTTTTTATAAATAGCAACTAAAAACACCGAAGATAGAGTCGTAGCCTCAATAGCGCTCCACATAAAAGCTAGGTTGTTTGCCACAACGCTTAAAGTCATGGTAAATATAAAAATATAACTTAAACAGTAGTATTTCTTAACATCTTTAACTTCTAAATGTCCATCCTCAACTTCCCATTTAAAATAAGTTGTAGCATATAAATTTACTAAAAAGCCTGTAATCGCGATAATAGATAAGAAAATCGCCCCAATACTATCAAGAAAAAGAAATTTATCATGCGCAAAAAACGTTCCAGATAAAACAACCTTTTTAACACAATACAACATCGCAAAAGAGCCAATAGCGTTAAAAACTATGTGGGCTAAATTTAATGTTTTTAAATTTTTTGGCAAAATCATCATCGCCACAGCAAAAACTAGCGGTAGTATTAAAATCAAAGTTAAGCTACTCATTTTATCCCTTTAAATTTGTGGCTTTTGATGTATCAAGACAGCCATAAATTTTATAAAATCTAGCGGCTAAAACACTCATGATAATCACGGCAAAAACGGCGTCTGTTAAAATCCCAAGCTCAACTAACTCATGTGAGTCATAAGCCATCAAAGCAAGGCTAAGATGAATTCCGTTTTCAAAAAGACAGTAAGATAAAATTTGCTTTATAAAAGAATTTCTTAAAATAAAGCCAAAAATTCCCATCATAAATATAAAAGCCGATACGAAAAGCGGAAGTTCATCTTTTAAAAGTGAAAATTCCATAAAAACTTTATATAAAAGCATAGAAACTGCTAGCGAGAACGCAACTGCGACTATCACAGCCACAAAAAACCCGCCAACTGGCTCATCTTCGTTGATAACATCTAGCTTTTTAACTAACTTAAGTAAAATCAAAGGCACTAAAATCACCTTTATAAAAAAGGCTATCAAAGCCCAATTTCTTAAAGTTGAAATATCGTATTTAAAAGATAAAAGCATAAAAATACAGACTAAAAGAAACGTTCCAAGCGAGTAAAGATAAATACTTTTTTTATATTTTCTAAGCCCAAAAACACCAACTGAAGTTATAGCCATCAAAACTGTTAAAATATCTAAAGCAACCATTCTACGCCCCTATCACATATAGCATTACAGCAATTAGTGAAATTCCAAAAGCGATTAGCGAGCTTGTTTTTGCGCCTAATTCGATTTTATATCTAGGTCCAAAGTTATCGATAAAAATAGCCAAAACATACATCGCTCCAGCTTCTATTATAAAGACTAAAATCGCTAAAATCGGATTTGAGAAATTCCACGGTTCAAAAATAGAGATAAAAAAGGCAATCATCGCAAACTGTTTTAGCATAAGTGCTACTTTTATTATCGCAAGATCTCGCCCACTATACTCGCCTATAACGCCCTCTTGAAGCTCTTGTTCAGCTTCAGCTAAATCATAAGGCTTTCTTCCCATCTCAACATACATCGCCCATAAAAACGCGATTGAAGCGATTGCAAATGATGGCGTTGTGTATCCATAAGCGCCACTGCTAACTAAGGCATTTATCTCAACTAATGATGTTGTTTGAGTCTTTAACATCACAACTACAAGGCATAGTATCAAGGTTGGCTCTACATAAATTCCAACCATTCCCTCTCTACTTGCGCCAATTCCAGCCAATGCATTTCCGCTTTGGCTACTTGCTATGGCAAATACAAACCGAAATAAAGCTCCAAGATAAATTATAAGTAAAATATCTGAAATTTTAATCGAAGTTGGACTCACTCCATAGCCAATCGGCATTGCTAAAACCATAAAAGATATGATTGCAAACATCAAATAAGGTGTGATTTTAAAGATAAAACCACTGCACTCTGGATATGTTCTGCCACGCTTTATTAGTTTAAAAACATCAAGATAGCTTTGGTAGATACTACATCCAACGCGCGATTGAAACCTTGCTCTAAGCTTTCTAGCAATCCCATCAAACAAAGGGGCGATTAGCAAGATAGCAAGAAGTTGTAAAAACATCAAAAATATAACACTCATCTACTCGCTCCTTTTATAAAAAATAGTAACCAAGCACTAAAACTAGGCATAAATATGCCAAGATATAGGCTGCATACGCGTTTGTTCGCCCGTTTTGAAAAGCACCGATTTTATCTGCTAAAAAGATACAAAATTTAATAACTGGCTCATAAATATAGTTATAAACCACCTCTTTAGTCTTGCTTTTATACTCCACTTTTGCAAAATAATCAGTCGTTTTTACAACCGATTTTGTGCGGTAAAAAAAGCTAAAAACCTTTCGCAAATCTCCAGTGTATGGGTTTGAACCAATCTGCATATTTGGGCTGTATTTAAACCCACACGCCCAAGGCTCACTAAGTCTAGGTTTTAGCGAGTTTGATTTTAAAACCCACAAAACCCAAAGAGGTAAAACGCTTAAAAACGCTAAAAGTACAAAAACTAAAGGCAAGCTTATAAACTCACTTCTATTAAATTCAAACGCCGAAAAACGTGGAATGGTTTTAATAATATTTAAGATAAACTCACAAATCTCACTCATAAAAACTCCAAGCAAGACAACACAAACAGCAAGCACGCCCATAGAGCAAACCATAAATTTATCGCCATCTTTGGCATGTTTTTCTATCTCTTTATCTCTTGCTACGCCAGAAAAAATCGCGCCATAAATTTTAGAGTAACACATCACAGCCAAAGCTCCAGCAACACCAAGAGCTAAAATACAAAGTATAAAAACCGCTCTTGAAGCAACACTCACATCAACGCCACCAGCTAGCATACTTTTATACAAAACCCACTCACTAGCAAAACCATTAAGTGGCGGCAACGCAGCAGCTCCTGCTACTCCAACTAGCATTAAGATAGAAATTTTTGGCATCTTTTTATCAAGCCCACCAAGCTTGTTCATATCAAAAGTGTGCGTTGCGCTGTGAACTGCTCCACTTCCTAAAAAAAGCAAACTTTTAAAAACGCTATGGTTTAAAATGTGATAAAATGTCGCCAAAGCTCCGCCTAAAACAACAATAGAATTTGATGTCGCAAGTCCATAAAAACAAGTTCCAATTCCCATAAAAATAATGCCTATGTTTTCGCACGAACTATAGGCGATTGCGACTTTGTAGTTGTTTTGAATCGCAGCATAAAGCATACAAACAAGCGCAGTAATCCCACCTAAAACCAAGCAAATATAGGCAAAACTTGTGCTGATTTCTAAAAACAGACTAAATTTAATAAAAACAAAAATAGCAACCTTTAACATCACTCCACTCATCAAAGCAGATATGTTTGAAGGCGCGACTGGATGGGCTAGTGGCAACCAAACATGCAAAGGAAAAAGTCCAGCTTTGCTTGCAAAACCGATAAAAAATAGCAAGAAAACAACTAAATTTAAAGCCGGAGTTAAACTAACTTTATCAAACTGGCTAAATTCAAAACTTCCAGCAAAATGCCCTAAAATCACAAGAGCGCAAACTATACAAAATGCTCCGATTTGTGCGATTCCAAGATACATCATAACGGCTTTTTGGCTAAATTTATTATCATCGACCATGATAAGTAACGCTGAAATCAACGTCATCAGCTCCCATAAAACGATAAAAGAAAAGACGTTATTTGCACTTATTACTAAAAGCATAGAAAGCACGAATGTGTTAAAAAGCGATGCAAAAACAGCTAAATTTGCCTTTTTTGCATACGAAAGAACGTATTTTATACTAAAAATCGCGCAGATAAAAGCGATAAAACACACTATAAAACTAAAGAAATTTCCAATCGGTTCGAGTAAAAAATTTGGCGTAAACAAAAACCCAGAACCAAGGGAAAAACTGTGAGTTTCAAACATATGAGTTAGAAAATAAAGCGATGAGATAAGCGAGATCAAAGCCGAGAGCCCAAAGCCGAAAAACGCTCCAAGTTTTGGCGCTTTATAAAACAAAAGCGTAATAAAACTTAAAATCAAAAATGTTAAATATATAGTTTGCATTATATCTCGCTTTGCGTTGGGGTTTTAGCGTGTTCGCTGCTTGCAACTTTGGTATCTAAATTCAAAGATTTGTCCGCTAAATTTTCATTTAAATTTGGCTCTTTGCTTGTTTCTTTATCTGATACTTTAGCCTCTTTAACTAGCTTTTTTTCTGATGATTTATCATCTAAATTTGACTCAGTTTTGGCTTTTAAATTTGCTAAGTTTGGCTCTGCAGTTTTTTTATCTAAATTTGGTTTGTTTTCTAAATTTGAGCTGTCTTTTTGCGCAACTTTATCTAAATTCTCTTTAGAATCTTTTGTTTTTTCTAAATTTTCTTTAGTTTGTGCTTCTTGATTTGATGTTGGCTCTTCTATTTCTTCAACTTTTTTAGGCATAACCTCATCTTTGTTTAAAATCATCTGTAAAAACGGAGTCATATCAGCCTTTAGCTTTTTGCCAAATTTATGCTCTAAGCTTATTGGCTCGACCAAAAGAAGCGCGCCTTTTGGACAGATATCTACACACGCTGGACCATCATCTCGTCCACTGCACATATCGCACTTTACAGCTAAACTTTTTATACCACTAACACACCCTATCTCCATATGACGCTCAGCTTCATCTTTAGCCGATGGCTGAATTTCGCCTTCTATGTAAATACAGCCATATGGACAAACGATGGTGCAAAGTTTACAGCCGATACAAAGCTCTTCATGAAGCTCAACGCACGAGTTTGTAAGACGAAGTGCTGAAGTTGGGCAGACGTTTGCACAGGGTGCATCATCACACTGGCGACACTGGTTTGGCATTTTACCGCTCTCTCTTTTTAGCACATCAAGTCTTGCTTTAGAAAGTCTGCCTCTAACATATGCATTTTTAATGCACGTTTTCATACAGGCGTTGCAAGCGATGCAAAGATCAGGGTTGCAGATGACAAATTTATTAAGTTTTGACATAAATTTTCCTAAACCTATCTGGTTAAATTTTATTTTTTCTCATATAAAGGCATAACTTTATCTATCTTTGCCTTTAATTCTGAAATTCTACTCTCGTTTGATGGGTGGGTTGAAAGAAACTCTAAAGGCTTGCTTTCACTAGCCTTATCCATCTTTTCCCATAGTGTTATAGCGGCATTTGGATTGTATCCAGCGCGCGCCATAAGTTCAAGTCCGATTAAATCCGCTTCTGTTTCATGACCCCTTGAAAATGGCAAACTTATCGTATAGTGAGCCGCCATGTTGGCTAAATTTGCTAAATCATTACTTCCAGTTGCTATGCCAACTGCCATAATTCCTATGCTTTTAAGCTGTTCGCTTGATGCTTGCTCTCTTCCATGCTCTCTTAAAGCATGAGCCATCTCATGTCCGATAATGGCAGCTAACTCTGCATCATTTAACTTAAGTTGATTTATAATCCCACTATAAACTACGATTCGCCCACCTGGCATACACCACGCGTTTATGGTGTTTTCATTTATCACATTTACTTGCCAGTTCCATTTAGCAGCATCTTGTCTAAACACGCCAACTTGATCTATAAGTCTGCTAGATATCGCCCTTACTCGCTTTGTTTGAGCGTGGTTTGTGTTAAGCGTGTTGCTTTTTTTGGCTTTATCTATGGTTTGAGTATAAGCTAGTGCTGCTCCTTGATCCATCTGAGCTTCACTCACCATAAAAAACTGACTCCTATCGGCTCCAACAACGCCACCTTGAGTTGTAGAAGCACATCCACTAAACAAAATTGCCGCAAAAGTCAATGCGAAAATGATAAATTTTTTCATAATCTACCTTAAAAAATTTTATATTTTATACCCAATATTGACTTCAAATTCACTTAATCTTTTATGAATCGAGCGAAGTTCTGTTATCGTCGTCCAGTTGCCTATAAAGATAGAAAAACTCTCTCTAACTTGCGAAAAAGCATTTGATACTTGAATCAAAACTCCAAGCGTTATCGCACCGCTAAATAGCGATGTTCCCATAAAAAGATGAGGCACGATGACCATAAACTGCTCAAAAGAGTAAAGCCAGATGTTAAAATACCCATAGTGCAAAAACAGCCTGTGGTAGTTAAATTTAAGCCCTGTAAAAAGCTCAAAAAGCGTGCTTTCTGCGCCGTAATTTAACTTATCATCTTCAGCATAAACTAACTCTTTTCTAAAAGCAGCTTCTACTTTTTGGTTGTTGTATTCAAGTCCTGGAAGTTTGATTCCTACAAACCACGATATAACAAGCCCACCGATTGATACGATTAGCGCAACCCAAACCAAAGAGCCAGGAGTCGTACCAAAAATAGGCAAATCAAGCCCCTTGCTTAACCCCCATAAAATCGGTAAAAACGCGATAAGCGTCATCACCGCCCTAATCACAATCAAGCCTAAACTCTCAACGATTTTAGCAAAGCGGTAGATATCTTCTTGGATACGTTGTGATGAACCTTCGATATCTTTACTAACGCCTCTCCACTGATGAACATAGGCAAAAGTCATCGCCTCTCGCCACTTAAATGTATAAACGCTAGTAAAGTATTGAGTCAGGGTCGCTGTTATAACATATGGCATCGCGATATATAAAAACCGCCTAACTTGCGCCCAGTACTCATCTATCTTATGTTCGCCGATTTTTTGCATCATGTCATAAAAGTCTTTATACCACTCGTTTATCATGACATTAAACTGCACTTGCAAATACAGCATCGCAATTAGAAAAAAACCGCCGCCATAAGCCCAAATCGCCCACTTTTTACTACCAAAAAAAGATTTAAACATATATAACCTAATTAAAAAATTTAGCCATTATAACTAAATTTAGACTCTACTTAACAAGCATTCCTTCAAAAAATAGCCTTGAGACTATAAAATTTGCTCTTTCTTTAGCTTGTTTTAAAATTTCCTCATCTTCAACGACTGGCATTTCTTCGACAACGAATGAGAAAATTCCATCTTTTGACATCTTAAAAATCTCTTTTGAAATCCCATCTACATCTTTACTTCCATCAAGCAAGGCTAAAATTCTATGATCTAGGTTTTTATCTATACCAAAAGTTTCGCCTCTTGGCGTAAAAAACGAGATGTTATCTAAATTTTCAACCCTTACTTTATATTTTGCTAGAGCTAGTGTTTCGCTGTTAAGCTTTGGTTTTTTTGGAATTTCACTTAGGAATTTATCAGCAACCGGCGAGATGTAGCAGACATTATTACTTAGTAAAAATGCAACTCCTTGATAAATTCGTTGCAACTCTTCTTGACTTTTATCTTTAAGTTCATTAACAAACTCGCCCACATTCACGCTAGATGGATAAGCATCAGTAATTTTGTTTAACAGCTTTGAAATTCCAACTGGCATGTGAACTTGAGTTTGTGAGACATATCTTTGAATGTTTGCGTTATAGCTAAATTTGCCTGCTAAATTTAGCTTGTTTAGCTCTTCAAATTTATAAGTAAAATCTACTTTTATATTTTCTGCATTCTCTTTTTTACAAAAAATCGTCTGTCTGAATGTCTTGTTTATAACAAAGTCGATGTATTGTTCAAATTTAACCCTATCACCAGCACATTTTTTAAGTAGTCTTTCTTTGACTTCATTGCTGATTGGTGGGAAGATGTTTTGCGTGTATTCTGACTCGCTAAGATACTCAAGCCCATTAGCTTTGGCTAAACTTGCCACTTCATGAAAGTAGTTTGGCTGGTTAAATATCTCAAAATACTCATGCAAAATATAAGATGTGCCATGACTTTCAAACCCGCTAAAACTATCATCAAGAATTTTTCTTATGAAGTTATTTCCGACATTTTGCCTCATATAATTAAGCATATCGATGCCATCATTGACTGTTTTTTGCGAAGCTGGAGTATCTTTATCCATGTTAAAAAGCATAATATCTCGCAAAATTTCCTTACCTTTCCAGCCTGGATAGGTGTTATATGAGATATATGCTAGTCCGTTTTGGCTCAAGCACTCTCCACAAATTCGCATTATAGCCTCTTTAACCTCTTGCGGAACCCAACTATAAACGCCATGAACGATGATGTAATCAAACTCGCCAAAATCTTTTGTTATAGTTGTAACATCTTTTGCATAAAACTCAATATTTTTTAAAGATAGCTCTTTTGCTATCTCTTTAGCAACGCTGATTTGCTTTTTAGATAGATCAACTCCTATAAATTTAGCCTTTTTATATCTTGAAGCTAAAGGCATTAAATTCCCGCCCATCGAACAACCAAGCTCCAAAACTCTAGCTGTTTGAATATCTGGCGCGTTTAAGCCAAAAACAAATCCAGCCACCCATTGCCTGTTTGGCGAGGATTGTGGATACTGATAAGAGATATATGGCTCTTCTTCGTAGGTTTTTTCAACCATTTCTACACTATTGTTCATCTGGAGTTTTCTCCTTTTTTTCTTTTACTATCTCTTTTGTCGCTTCATAAGTTCTATCGGCTAACTCTTTTGTGTGAGGCTCGATTTTCTTTTTCTTAAATTCGCTAAATTTAGAGCTAATTTTTTTCTCTATCTCTTCGATCTCTTTTTTAAAATTTGCAAATTTATCATCTAGGTCAAAATCATCAATGATTTTAGAACCTTTTGCGCTAATATCTTTTTTAATATCATCAAATTTAGTCGCTACAAATTTGCTTAACTCTTTGTAGTTTTCTCCCATATCGATCTGTTCTAAACGCGCTTTTATCTGCTCGCTTGCGTCATTTGATAGTCTTTTCATCTTTGCAAAATAGTTGTTATAATCTTTTTTAAGTATCGTTTCTAAAATCTCTTTTGAAGGATTTTGTGATAAATTTGCAAGCTCTTTAAGCATCAAAACAAACGCCTCATCAACGCCTAAAAACTCTTTTTGCACTTCGTTGCATTCGCTATATTCTTGGCTTGGAGCAAATTTACACTTTGATTTAGTCTTTTCCATAGCTTTTACTATGCCATCATTTGCGCCATCAACAACGCCACTAACTAACTCATCAGCATAAGCGCTACTTAAATTTGCAACACTTATTGCCTCTTTGATGATGATTTTAGAGATTTCTATGGCGTAGTTTTTGCTAAAACCGCTTTCTAAGATGATTTTATAAACCATATTTTTACTTGATTCGCGTGCGCTTTCTTCGATATCAACGCCATCTTCAATGATACTTACAAAAACAGACTCGCACACCTCTTTTATCACATCTCGTAGTTGAACTTCGCTTACTAGCATCTCATTTATCGCTGAGAGAATTTCGCCTTTATGCGTGATTTCTTTGCTTTTTATATCATTTTCTATACTTTTTAAGCTTGAAGATATGCTGTTTTTTATCTCTCTGCCTTGCTCTTCAATCTGTTTTTTTATCTTATCGCTTTCATATAAAAGCTTATATAAATACTCCTCTTCATCTTTTGTGATAGCCTTTTTAACGCCCATTAGGATATTTTTTGCGTTTTGTTTGTCTAACAAACCCAAACTCTCCAAATCATCACAAAATCCTGAAAAAAGCTTAACCGCTTCTAGTTTTTTCTCTTCCAAACTCTTACCTCTAAAACACTCCAAACTCTCATCTTGAGCCGTTTGAAGTATGTATAAAGCAAGATTTTCCTTATCTAGGTTTTGACTTATTTTTATATAAAACCTACTTTTTGCCATCTTTTATCCTTTTATAGTACAAATTTAGAAATTTTTTTGAATTTTTCAAAAAGCTCAACGCGTTCAGCTTCTGAATTTACCAAAACAGACACGTTAAAACTCATATATTTCCCACCGTTACTGTGTTTTGAAAAAGAAATTTTATGCTCTTTATTTGCTACAATCTCTTCTAACTTTTTCTCATCATGCTCTTTTGAGTCCATGATAACTTTATATTCCCAAAAATTTGGGTATAAAATTTCTGGTTTTTTGCTGTTAAGCTCGCATATACTCGCCACTTTTGCCTCCGCTTTTTTTAAGAAGTGTTATCTCGTCGATAACCATTGATTTATCTATCGCTTTTACCATATCATATATAGTTAAAAGCCCCACGCTTACGCCAGTTAGCGCTTCCATTTCAACGCCAGTTTGCCCTTTGATTTTAACAGTCACAATCAGTTTAAATGCAAAAATTTCTGGAAGTTCGATGATATCTGTATCGACTGAGCTGATTAAAAGTGGATGGCACATCGGTATAAGTTCGCTTGTTTTTTTTGCACCCATTATCGCCGCAACAACCGCAGTTTGCAAAACTGGACCTTTTTTAGCACTATTTTCTTTAATCGCACGAAACGCCTCATCACTCATCTTGATAACCCCACTTGCAGTTGCAACTCGCAAAGTCTCATTTTTAGGGCTTACATCGACCATTTTTGGTCTATTTTTTTCATCTAAATGTGTTAGCATATTTTTCCTTTGAAGCAATTATAACAAAAGTTTTTAAAGGATTAAAGTTTTTAAAAGATTTATGAGTTTAAGAAAATAATCCGAGCACCCACGGCGCTCGAATTCTACAAAAAGGAGGTTTTTTTATCTTGTTGGACAAGTGAAATACTACCCATAAGCTTTAAATTTAGGATTAACTTTTTATAAATAAAAAATAACAACTGATAATTTTTATTATTAACTTCTAAAAGTGCGTAAATTTGGGGTAAATTTTATAACAAATATTGAAACGGCGCGGAAAATATCCGCACCTTTTAAATTTTAAAGATATTTTTTAAATTTCCTAACGGACTTTGGCTCTTGTCTGCTTGATTTTGACCTTTATCGCCCATAAATCCGCCCAAAATACCACCTAAATCATCAAGTCCTAGTTTCCCATCGCCATTTGCATCAAATTTTGATGAGGCAAGACTTGCGATAATAGCTGAAAAATCATGCCCTTGCGAATCAACCGCTCCTTGTGCCTTTTCTCCTAAGAAATTTGACTTAAGTCCAGAAATAACTGCATTTACTTGGTCATCTGGCAAATCAACTCCTAAAAACTGCTCTACTACAGCTACTGGATTTTCTTTAAATTTGCTAAGCAAATTTCCATCGCCTTTTAGCGAAGATATCATATTTGTCAGTGCGTTTATATCCATATTATGCCTTTTGAATTTGTGCTCTATAAGCCTCTTTAGCTATGAGTTCTATGACTTTAAGACAGTCCTCTTTTGCTTTAAAATCTTCGCTAACTGCGACTATTTGACCATTGCTTGCTTTAAGCCTAAACCTAAATCCACCAGCTTTATCTTGGTAAACTTCAAATTTAGGATTTGACAGCTGGGCTTTTTCTTCTATAGTCAAGTCATCAACCTTATGCAAAGATGCATTTTTCTTAACGCTTTCGATACCGTTTTGACAGCCATTCAAGCTTTTGTAAACTTGAGAGGTGCAAACTACATGAGTGTTAATTTCAAGGTCGAATTTAACACCATCTTTTGCCGATTTTATGATAAATCTAGACATATCTACTCCTTTTAAAGAATTTAACTATATTCTAACTACTTTTAGCTTAATCTTTTCATATTTTAATTATTTTAGAAAAATATATTTAAAAATAATTTATTAAAAATTTTAGTTAAATTTAGCCAAAGTGCCTATAATTCTACCAACTGAAATAAAAACCTCCTTTTTGTATATCCGCTTCTTTTGAGGCGGATTTTTTTATGCCCGAAATTTATGCTAAAATATCTAAAAAATTGGATAAAAGATGAAATTTAAAAAACTAGCTATCTATCTTCTTGGCGCTTTATCTGTGGTTTTAATCGTGCTTGTTATTTTTGTTAAAAAAGATAGCGCTTATGTTGCTAAAAGCCCTATTTTAAAGGATTTAGAACCGTTGGTTTGCGATTTAAATAGACAAATTTGCACAAAAGAATTCTCTGGCAAAAAAATCAGTTTTGAAATCTCTCCAAAGCCCATAACTGCGATGCAAAAGCATATTATTAAGATAAAAGGCTTGGATTTAAACTCAAAAGATTTGGAAGTCGTTTTTAGCGGCGTTAATATGTATATGGGAGATATCACTTCTAGTTTGAAAAAAAACGGCGATGAGCTTGATGGCGTTTTTGTTCTAAGTATGTGTAGTATGCACTCTATGCGTTATAAAGCTGAGATTTTTGATAAGAAAAAAAGCACTGGAATTTATATAGAATTTGATTTAAAACAGCACTAAATTTGCTTTAAAGGTGATTTTGTGTAGTTGGTTGAAATTTTTTGATAAAGAGAGAAATTTGTTAAATTTGCTTGAACAAATTTTGTATTGAAACGCTTTTCCTTTAAGTAAAACTACTCTACTATCTGCAATTTTGCTTGAACAAATTTTATATCAAAACTTTGCAAAGTAGCTTATATAGTTTTTCTACGCATTTGAAGCTGGAGTTGTTAGCTTTACTTTGCAAATTTTGTTTAAGAATTTTGTATTAAAAATTTGCACGAGCGTTACAGCAAAAACTTAGCCATATCGATTTTTTAAACTATATTTTGTATTATAGACTCAAATGTTACGATAGGATAGTCATAATTTTTACTTATTTTATTTAAATAAATTTTGTATTGCATAATCAACCACCACTTAAAACTTACCAAATTTTCTTTTAAATTTATAGCCATTTAAAAATAGCCAAATTTATCTTAGATAATCAATCAGCCTTTTTGTAATACCGCTGAATTTAAGTATCTTATGCCCTGAGTTTTGGCTTGAAAACTCCTGTGCGTCGCTAAGCTTTGCAAATGGTATCAAATCATCGCCTCTTATGCTTACTATGCGACTGCCAAAAACGTAAAAAGCCTCGCTAGCATCGATTAAATCGCCACTTTTATAATCACTCACATACATCGCTTTCATCTTTGAAGCATATTTGTGCGAGTTTTCATAGAAGTGTTGCATCATCACTTTTACCGAGCCAAAAACAACTTTTTTACCATTTTTTAGTTCTAAAACCGCTATCCATTTTGGATATTTTCTCATATCGACAAAGGTCTGGGCGCAGGTTAAATTCACATCTTTTAGCCACATTTTTTTTACATCACCACTGATAGAATTCGCACTCAAACCCAAAATACACATAATCATAATCAAAAAAACTCTCATCATCTCTCCTAAGCCAAATCTTTTTTACAAAAAACGACAAATCCCAAAACTAAACACAAAATTCCAAGAAAAATCGGATAAACATGCGCAAAAATCAAGAAATTCACACGCCCAAAAGTATCTAGTATAAAATACGCCGCAGGCCCGATAACAGCAAGTGCTGGGTCAAAAAGTCCGATGGCTGCGATTCTAAAAACTTCAATCGGATTTGCCAAAGCCACAGCAAAGATAATGTTTTGATCTACTTGATACTTCATCAAAATAGCGATTAAAAGTAGGTCTAAAAATGCCAAAGCCACAAGCCAGACAAAAAACGCCAAAGCAAGGGCGATTTCAGCAGTTTTTGCCAAGCTAGAGATTAAAAACGCAATGCCAAGAAACGAAACGCAAAGACAAAATAATAGCCCGCTATACAGCAAAAACAGCTCCCATGGCACATTTACGCCTTTTATAACTCCCCAAATCACAGCTAAAACAAGCGATAAAAACACCGGCACAAAAATTCCAAAAAGCCTACCAAGCGCCTTACCAAAATAATACTCTCGTAAATTTATAGGAAAGCTTAGCAAGTATTCAAGCACGTTTGATTCTTTATCTTGAAGTATCGCTCTAACCGTACTTACAAGGATAAAAATAGGTAAAATTATAATACAAACTTGTATAAAAAGTAAAAGCAAACGAGAAAGCCCACTAAAGCCCAAAACGCGCGAGTTTGTAACACCACTTATAAAAAATGCTGCCACAAGCCCACCAAAAATCAAAAGATAAATCAAAAACCACTTCGAGCGAAACGACTCTTTGATATCTAAAAATGCTATTAAAATCGTGTTTTTCATCAGTGCGCCTCGTGTTTGCTTTGGTTTTTAAGCGTTTCATTTTCATCTTTTTGGCTACTGTTTTTTGTATCGTTTATATGTTTGGGCGTTAAATTTTCATCTGCATTTTCAAGCGTTTTGCCATGCGCTTTGTCTTTAGACTCAAGCGCTTTATCGTGCATATAATGTTTTGCTTTATGCATTTCGTGACTGTGTGGTTTGGTGGAAATTAAATTTATAACTTCACTAAATTTATAAACTTTTTTACCGTTGTTTTGCTCCTTTTTAAAAGCAGCAAATCCATAGTTCATCGGCGTTAAAAACCCGCCATACCAAAATCCATCTTTAGCGTTAAAAAACTCGCCACTGCTTGCGTCTGCTACGTAAATTTTAGCATTTTCAAGCTCTATTTTTTGGTTTTTGCTCCACTCAATCAAACAACCAATATCATCAAAATAGTAGTGTTTATCAGCGACTAAAGCATCAACTGCGTAAAGTTTATCGCTAATTAACATCTTGCAATGCTCGCAAACATCGCGGTCAAAGTGGATATTTCCAAACTCTTTTTTCTCATCACATCCAACAACTCCAAATGCTATAACAATCGCTAAAATCGCTATCTTAAACAACTTTTTCATCTTTAACCACCTTTGCTAAGTCCATTTCTATAACTCTGTTTATCAAACCACCCATCTCACTAACTCTATGAGAGATAAAAACCGCCGTTTTGCCCTGCGAGTTAGCTAGTAACTCTTTAAATATCTCGCGCGCTTTTGGGTCTAAATTCGCCGTTGGCTCATCAAACATCAAGATACTACAATCCCTTGCATAAGCGATTGCAATGAGAAATTTCTGCTTCATACCGCCTGAGAGTTTAAAAAACGGCTTGTTTAAATTCGCCTTTAAATTAAACTCTAAAAACTTTGAAAACTCATCTATCTTTGTTGGCGAAATTTCACAACTTTTTGTAACAAACTCAACCATTTCTGACAATGTTAGCTTAATCGGAGGTGGAGTTTGTGGGACAAAGGCTATGTTTTTTAAAGCTTTTTTTCTATCTTTTAGTGGATTTATGCCATTGATTTTAACGCTTCCAGTATTTGGCAAATACTCGCCTAAAATGCTTTTCATCAACGTGCTTTTTCCTGCGCCATTTTGCCCTATTATCAAAGATTTTTCACCTTTTTTAAAGTGTAAATTTATATCATCAAGTGCTATTTGTTCGCCAAATTTTTTAGTTAAATTTGTTATTTCTATCATTTTTTTCCTTAGACCATTCGTTTTAAAAGGTTATCAAATTTAAGCGCATCATGATGACACACATCAACGCACCTTCCACAAAGTGTGCAGTCAATCCCGCTGATTCTAAATTTCTTTTGCTCTTTTGAAATGGCGCTATTTTTCTTAGTTAGCTCAAGTATATCGCCCACAAAACAGACATCAACGCAAACACCACAGTGATCACACCTATCTTTATCCCACTGAATTTTTGTAAAACTAGGTTTTGAAACAAGCAAAGAATACGTCGTTCCAACCGGACAAAAACAAGCACACCAAACCCTTCTTGCAAAAAACAGCTCCACTAAAAACACAGCCACAAGCCACAAAATAGCTAAACTAAAGCCATAGATTATAAATCGTGATAAAATTCCAACAACATTTATAACCTCAAAAACCAAATATCCGCTAAAATAGCTACTTGCTAAAAACAAAACCCAAAAAACATATCTTGAAATTCTTGTAAATTTACGTTTTTTTATGATGTTTTTAGCGATTAATTTTGCATTGATTTTCTCGCCAATCTCGCTTATAAGCCCATACGGACAGATCCAACCACAAAACGCTCGTCCACCAAAAATAAGGTAAAAAAACAAAATGCTTACTGCGCCGATGATTAAATTTAACTCAACTTTTCCAAACGCTCCAAGCACTTCAAGCACGATAAATGGGTCACTTAAGTGAAATCCAAAAGCCCTTGAGCCGCTTATGCTTCCTTCTAAAATTTGGATATCAACATGGTATGAAAACCAAAACAAAAGATGCACTAAAATTATAGTAAAAAAGCGATAAGCTCGGATTGATAGGCGTTTTGTGCCATTTTTAGAAGTGATTATAAGAGTTGAGAAAAAGCTCGTATCTTTTAGCGTGGCTCTTGTTTTATAACTATCCATCTACTTTTTTAACTCCGAAATTTCACCAGCAAGTGCGCTTAAATTTACATCATTTATATTTTGCAAAACTCCAGCCATCAGTGTGTTTGGATACTTGCCTGCTTTATAATCTTTTAGCCTTGCTAAAATTTCATCTTTGCTTTTTCCAGCAATCGATGGCGCGATAACTCCACGCGCATCATCGCCATGACAAGGCGCGCAACTTACAAGATAAAGTTTGCTTGTTTGTTTTGCTTTTACGCTTTGTTTTAGCTCTTTGATTTTTTTGATATCATCTTTTTCTTGCAAAACAATCTCTTTTTTAGGCTCTAAATTTGGCTTTTTTGGTTGCGTTTTTGGCATGCTTTGACTAGAAGTTTGCGAAGTTATCATAAAAATCATAAGCGCTATTATACAAACGCAAATTCCAACAACTACTTTTTTCATTCTAACTCCTTAAATTGCTTGTTAAACTCATAAATTTCATCAGCTAAATTTGAAATCTCCTCATCGCTCATCTTGCTTATAAGTTCATACATCAAAACGTTTTTTTGGGTTTTGCTTTGGTATTTTTTTATCATTTTGACTATCTCTTTATCTGTTTTATCAAGCAAAGATGGTCCTATTATGCCATTTGCGTAGTCGTTATGACAGGCTGAACATTTAAGGATAAAATTTGGGCTTAGCCGTTTTTTTAGCAAATCTAAATTTATATTTTTATAAGGTGATTTTAGCCTTGCATAAGCGATGATTTCGCGTGTGGTTTCGTTGTTTTCGTTATTTATATTAAACTGCACTTTTCGCTCGCCATCGATGTTATAAACTATAAATTTATCATCATTTTTTATCTTTTCATCGCCTTTTTTAATGACAATTTTTGCCTTTTGCGGCTCGTTTTGTTCAAGCGAGTTTTGATTTTTAAAGCTTGTATTTTGCTCTGTTTTTTGCTCTTTTTTCTCGCACGAAGCTAAAAGCAAAGCCAAAATCATCATAAAAACTATCTTTTTCATATATTATCTCCATAAATTTTACTATATGTAGCTTGTGGCACAATCTCTATAATTTGCGCCGGACATACCTCAGCGCAAACCCCACAGCCAACGCAAGCTTCTTTTATAAGTGGTGCTTTTTTATCATCTAAATTTATCATTTCGATCGCTTTAAAACTTTCTGGATGTGGACATAAACTAGCGCACAAATCGCACTTTTCTCCAACTTTACTTTTTATCTTTTCTACCACATCTTTTTCTTTTTGATTATGCGTTTTATATGAGATTAAATTTAGCACATCACTTTGTTTTAGCCTCTTTTTTTTAAAACTAAGACAAGAATTAAGCTCTGTTATAACCGCAACGCCCATTTTAACATCGCTTACTAGCGTTGTATCATGACTTAGCGCTCCACTTGGACAAGAAAGCACACAAGGGAAAAGATCGCACAGATAACAGCCTCTTTCGTTTGCATTTATATATGGCGTAGCGATACCAAATCCATCTGTTATATCTGCGATTTTAAGACAGTAATATGGGCATACTTGAACGCATTGTCCACACTTTATACAGGAGCTTAAAAACTCTTTTGGGTTTAAAGCTCCAGGAGGGCGTAAAAACAAATTTTTTGTTTTTTTATCTTTTGCTTGCAAATTTAGACTTAAATTTGTAAACAAAATCGCCGATGAGAGTAAAAAAAATCGCTTTTTTAATTTAACTTTTTTCTCTTTTATAGCTTTCATTTTATCTCTCGCATTCTTGGCATATCATCACTTAAAAGCAAACTAGGCTCTGAAAATGGCGCGAGTTTTGCTAAAAAATTTAACAAGCCCATAACGCTTGAGCCGTAAAAAAACTGCACCGCTTTGTTTTGTTGCCAAAGCTTATCTGCGTAAACGTAGTTTTTATAAGCGATATCGCCAAAACCATCTTTATCTCTATCCATTCCCTCATAATCATCAAAGTAGTTTTGACTCCACTGATTTAACTCAAGCTTTGAGCCTAAAGTATCGTTGTTGGCTACTTCCATGTTGCCTTTAAAGGTGTTATTTGTAAAAATGCTTTTGTGCTGCGTGGCGTGAAACTGGATACCAACTGTGTTATAAGCGACAATGTTTGAGTCAAATAAATTTGTAGTATCTGGCTGAAATGGCGACTGATCTAGGTAAAATCCACGCGCATTATACATAAGAGTGTTGTTATAGAATTTAAAATCGCTCGTATCTTTCATACCAATGCCTACGCCAAAAGCGCCGATTGAGTTTTTTACCGTGTTATTTCTAACGGTTGAGCCTTTTGAAAACATAAAAAATATCCCAACAGAGTTGTTTTCAAAGATATTATCCTCTACTAAATTCGCACCCGCATACATAAAGTGCAAAGAATACCTGCAATTTGTGCTGTAGTTTTTAGATATTGTGTTGTTACTAGAATACCACAGCACGATATCTCTTGCGTTTGTTACTCGGTTTTGTTTTATAACGCCACTATGGCTATACCAAAGCCTAAGCGCATCGCCTCTTAAACCAAGAGCTGCTGGGCGTGAAGAGATGGTGTTTTTCACAACTACGGCTTCTTGAGTCTGTTTTAAGTCAATCCCAAAAAGAACATCTTTTATGATATTATTTTCTATAACGATGTGATTAGCATTTATCGCATTTATCCCAGCGTCAAGGTTTTCGTGTGAGCTACCGCTGTTTTGGATGGTGAGATTTTTTATGATAACATTTGGCGAAGTGATTGTTATAACGCTTCCAACTCCGTTTGCATCGATAATCGCTTTGTTATCAACTCCGTTTATTGTGATTGCTTTATTTATTAAAATTCCACCCTTATAAACACCATTTGATAGTTCGATTATATCGCCATTTTGGGCATTGTCAATGGCATCTTGAAGCTCACTAGCAAAGGCGTTTAGCAAAATCAGCAAAAAAAGGCTAAATTTTTTCATCTTTTATCTGCTAGAAACTTTCTTTTTGAAAAGAGTGCCAAAATAGAAAAAAACGATAACAAAAGCATAGCATAAAAGCCAATTGCTGGATATGAATGCGTGTTAAACTGCGCTACTTTGCCATCTCCAAAAGCTGTTGGCATAAATGGTTTTATCTTAAATGCGCCAAATTCTTGCATATTATGCCCATACCAATAAAGCCATCCAGCATAACAGGCTATAAAAATCAAAGGAGCGATGATAGGAAGCACCATTAAAAGCGAGTTTGCCCTGCCATCATAGTATAAAAACGCAAGCATACATAAAGTAGAAATCAAAAGATAGTATGGCGACATCGCTCTTTCAAAATTCCCACCATACTCTACTGCATACATTCCTATATAGTGATTTAGCGTATTCATCTCACTTACATCGCCACCATATCCGTCGATATGCACATATAAAGGAACTCCGTTTGGAAATGCCTCTTTTGGATAGTTTGGTGCATCAAGCGAAATCGACCAAACCGGAAATGACGCTGGAGCAATCTCGGCGCGTGAAGCTATCATCTTGTTTAAATCACTTGCCGTATCTTTGTCTATCAGGTGGTTTTTATACTGAATTTTTGAGTATAAATTCCAAATTTTAACCGCATACGTTGGCACAGCTTCGCCATTTGCTATCTTTTGTGAAACACCGAAAAATCCAAGCGCAGGTATAGTAAAGCACACGCTCATAATGATAATTGCTATGATGGTGTAAATTTTGTATTTTTGCATTTTAGCTCCTTAAATAAGCCCCAAAATGGGGCTTAAATTTAGTTTAGTCCAGCGTTTTCGTCAATCCATTTCATATATTCAATGATATCTTTAATCTCGCTATCTTTCATATTTTGATTTGGCATTCTAAGGTTAAAGTAGTTAATGAGCGCTTTAACATACTCCTCTTCATAGTGTTTTGCAGGATCTTTTATAAAGCTAAATATCCACTCTTCGCCCTTTTCATGCCTTAAAAGCGCACCTGTGATATCTGGTCCTGAACTTACTTGTCCTATGACATGACAACCATTACAACCACCCTCTAAATAAGCAACCTCGCCTCTAGTTGCAGCTGGGCTCATCGGAGTTGATAGCTCTCTTACAAGGTTGTTTTTAGCTCTTAGTCCAACATCTGCTGTTTTTACAAGATATTGCCAAACTTGATACTCCCACAAAATAGCGCTATTTAAATCTTTTGCTTTATAAGCCGCGTCTGCTTTGTCTTTTACCTCTTTGATTTTAGAGTATTGATCAAGTGCGTCTACGACTTGCTCTTTGATTTTTGGATATTTTTCATACCCTTTTTCAGTTAGAAATTTAACAACAGAGCCGATAACTTCATCGGTTGCTTTGTTTGTTGCTAGAATTTTTTGATACTCTGTTTCAAGTGCTTGAGGACTTAGGGTTTGAAGCTGCATTTTTTTGGCTGATTCATACTTTTTGTTTGGATCTTTTACATATAAATACCCAAACATCTCAAGGTGAAGTGCTGAACAAAACTCAGTGCAGTAGTATGGAAAAACTCCCTCTCTATCTGCTATAAACGTTATACTTGCAGTTTTTCCAGGCTCTGCTGACATATGCACATTATAGTTATCTATGGCAAAACCGTGAGTCTCATCTTGAGCTCTCTCTAAATTTGTTAGATATATAGTTACGTTATCATCTTTTTGTACTTCGATATGCTCTGGATTTAAGTGGCTTCTAACTGCTGTCATATAAATTTTAACATTTTTGCCATCTCTTTCAACTCTTTCTTGTCCAGCTAGTGTCATAGCGGGGTGTTGCTTGCCTGTTCTTGAGTTTGTTCCCATTTTATAAGTTACGGCTGGACTTAGTTTAGATGCTTGTATACTAACAACATCGTGAGGCTCTCCTAGTCCTATTGGTAAATCATAAAGCAAATCCATCTTAGCACCGTTTATATCGATAAGCTGATGGTTTTGTGGATGAAGAGGTCCGATTGGGTTGAATCTATCGATTGAGAGTTTATCAAGCGCTATGGCGTATTTGCCGATAGGCTTTGCTGATTTGCCTTCCATTGTATCAAGATGTCCGATGTTATAATGCACATTTATTCTATCTAGCACTTTTAAGCTTTTATAATCCCACCTTACAACTTGAGAATCAACATAAAGCGAAGTATAAACAATGCCATCTTTTGAGTCAAACGAACTGTGAAGTGGTCCAAGTCCAAGCTCAACTTGTCCATGAAGCGTTTTTTTCATATCTAAGACAGGAATGCCATAAGGATCTTTACTTGCAAACTCTTTTTTATCGATTAGCTCTTTGATTTTTTTAAAGTCATAAACACTAACATGAGTATCAAGCTTGCCGCCAACTATGATATATCTGCCATCTGGAGTCACATCAACGCCATGAGGGGATTTTGACTCTGGGATTAAAAACAACGCACCAGCTTTAACGGCTGCTTCTATGGTGATAACTTTGTGGTTGTTATAAATTTTATAGTTTTTAGAATCTTTTGCTAACTTTTCTAAAATTTGCCAGTTATAGATGTGAAGATAGTCGGTGTCGTTTCTGCTCATACCAGCTTCCATCGGCGGAAGTCCCTTTTCAATGCCACCTGTATACATCTCAGAGTTAAAAGAGTTTGTAAACGCCCAACCCATAGAAATGCCTTTACCCGCGTCACTTAAGTCTTGCATATAAGGTGGAAGCTCAAGGCTAAATGACTTATTTACATCGATTCTACCGCTTGCATAGTCAAACTTCCACAGTGTAACCGCGCCACGGTAAACGGCTTCGTATTCTTCGATTGGGTGCCATAAGTCATCAAGTGGAGCTGCGTATTGGCTAGCTTCGATGACATACTCGGTATTTGGCGTGACAAAACTTCCACCATGCTCGCTTTTTATGATTGGATTTACTACTATTTGTGTTGTTTCAAAATCTTTTAAATTTATAACAGCGACTCGTGGGTTTGCTTTATCATTTATAAAAAGATAATCCCCCACATACTCGCCATTTTTCTCGGTGAAATTTGGGTGGTGAGTATCGCCCCATGTGATGTCTTTACCGTGAATTCTACCTTCGGCTAAAACTGCTTTTGACTCATTATCAAAGCCATATCCTTGCCACGGCTCAGGTGTAAAAACGCCGATATACTTGTAAATTCTCATCGATGGAACACCATAAACTATCACTTGACCAGATTGTCCACCAGATGAAAATACGATAAACTCATCTTTTCTGCCACTTGGCTGATAAGTCTTAGCCGCGGCTAAAACATCTTGCTCTGTTAGCTTTCGCTCTTGCATAATCTTTTGCAAATCGCTTTGTCCAAAAGCCGATACCGCAAAAGCGAACAAACAGCCTATTGACAAGACTGCGCGTTTTAAACTTCGCATCTTAAACTCCTTTTGTGAATTTTTACTTTAGGATACTCTTTTTTATTTAGAAATCGTTGATTTAAATCAATAAATTATAAATAAAAAATTTTCTAGCTTCTATAAAATAAAAGAAAAATAGATATATTAAATGTATCTGACTATGTTTTGGCTTTTGTTAAAACAGTTATAAATTTAGACCTGTTTTTTAAAATATCGCTAGAATAGGGCTTTATGCTTTTTATATCTTTTTAAATTTTAGTTTTGTTTATAATAAAGATATAAAAATACCAAGCTTTAACATTTAAAGATGTTTATGAATTTGCTGTGTTTTATGAAAAAGCGTAAAAATGACATAATATAAATTTAAAAATTAAATTCCTTTTGGTAACATTTAGCTTAGGTTTAGCTTAAATTTTGCTATTTTACTGCTCGCGATTTTTTAAATTTGGTTATAAAAGCTGGATTTGATACTTTGAGTTTGAAATTTAGATATCTTTTAACGCTTTAAATTTACGCTTTGCTCTTTTGTAACCATGCTATTTTCGTATGTTTTGCTGCTTTAGAAAATATGCGAGCAGTTATAAAAGTGGCGGCTTAACCGACTCTTATAGTATATTTTGCTATTTAAAAATCAAATTTTATTTTACTATTTTAGCGAGCAATTCACGTTATTTAGCATTTACGACACTTTTTCTGTTTTTAAAATTTAGAAAGGTTAAAAATGTGAGAATTTCACATCTTTCGCTTTTAAATAATAATTTTTAAATTTATATTTATTTAAATTTCTAAATTTAGCCAAATACTCTTTTTTATTCATTTGTTACTTTATCTCTTGTTATTTGAATTTAAGCTTCTTTTTTGCTGTCTTTTTTGCAACTAATTTCTGGTTTTTTATATACAAAATCTATATTGAAAAAGTTTTCATCGCCATATGCAACGGCTACTAAAAGCCTCTTTAATCTTCTGAATCTATCATAAATATTTGGCTCTTTATCTATTATATTTGGATTATTTTTGTATAAAATATCACTATCTATCTTAATGAAATCCCATTTTTGAGCTAAGAAAACATCATTGCAAATAGAAAATATTCCTTCCATAATCTCTTGCTTGATAAAAATTTTATTTAAATTTAATCTTAAAAGCTTTTGCAAATCAGCCTCTAGTTTCCAATATTCATCATCAGACCAAAGGTTATAATTAAGGATTTTGCCTATAAATGAGTTTTCATCATATCTATTATCAAATGCAGTATTTCTATAAAAATCAACTAATTTCATTAAATTTATCCTTTGGATTATACCAAAAATCGATACATTCAAATTCGTGTTTATACACAATGCATTCGCATAGCACCTTTAATCTCTCGTATCTACTATATAAATCAGGAATTACGCCATCATCATTTTTAAGATAATATTCATTGTCTATATAAATTTCCGACTTTTCACAAATTCCGCATATATCTGTCATTATAGATACAATTCCAGCAAAAATATCTTTTGGAAGCTCTTTATTTTTATAATGTTTATAAATTTTAACCAAATCACTATCAAGACCCCAATAGTCTATATCAGACCAAACTCCTTGTAGTATAAATTTTCCAACAAAAGAATGAGGGTTAAATTTATCAATCTTTTTTATATTTTGATAAAATATTTTTAAATTCATTAATCTCAAATTCGTTTCATATCTTTATCAAATGTTCCGTTTCGAGTTTTTTTACTTTCTAGCTTATCTGGCTTTGAAGCTTCTTTCCAAGCTCCGCCATTATGAGAATCTAAATCTTTAGCAATATAGCTGTTGTCTTTTTTACTCTTTAATTTTACATCTTTTAAATTTATCAGATTATCACTTGAGGTTTTGTTAAATTTAACTTTATTGTTTTTCTTTTTCTTTAGTTTTTTTGGGTTGCGTTGGTATAAAAAATTTTTCTTTTTCATATATTTTGTAACTTAAAAATACTATATAAAAAGTAGATATCCAAGCAAATACGCAAGGATATATTAGCCAACCATGAGTTTTTGTCAAAGTAAGATATATAAGTAAAGCAAAAATAGTTAAAATAATTATAGAATATATAAAAATTGACTTAAACTTTTTATAATAGTTGTTTGTAATTTCTAAAATTAATAAATGTAAAAATGCGCGAAGTAAAAAAAGCCCAACGATAAAAAACAATATCCAATAAAATATCGGATACTCTCTAGAAATATTCCATACATTAGCAGAAAACCAGTTGCTAAAGCCTTGCTTTATGTTATTTAATATATAATTAATCATCTACGACACTTTTTTACTTATTTGTTTTATTTTATCTCTTTTTTATTTAAATTCAAACTTCTTTGTTGTCTTTTTTACTCTTTAGTTTTTTGGGTTGCGGTTTATCAATCAGTTGCATATATGACATACTTTATTTTCTTTAATATCGCGGAAATTAAAAACTTCTCTACATCTCATACAAGCCATAAATTCGAGATATTTTTTGCATCATTAAAATTAATATCTGCAAAAATTCTTTGGCTTATATTTAAATTTTTTCAAAACATCTATTTGGTTTTGATAATATGCCTCTCTTCTTTCGTATTCTGTATCAGACAAATTACCTTTAATCCAATCCAAATCAAAATATTTCATTTTATTCATTTGGTAACTTCATCCATTTTTTTAATATCCCTTTCAGTTAAGTCAGCCAAAATACCACGAGTAGGATTATGATAAATTTATTCTTCCAAACCTAGCACATCCAATGCTCCATCACCAAACAACCAATTTATATTTCCATCATCCTCCACAAATACAACATTTTTGCCCGATAAAATCTCATCTCTTTTTATTTCTAATAATTTACCAAATTCATATTTAAAATAGCAAAGGTTTAAATTTGATGAAAAGCACTCTTTTAAACCATTTTTTTTTAAATTTTCTTTCAAATTTTCTATAAAATCTTCTTGCGATGTTGTAAAATCTACCAAATCTGTTTTAAATTTAAATTTTTTATCATATACAAACTTAAATATCGTATAAAAAGGCTGCTTTTTCCATATTAGAAGAATAATCCCACTACAAATATTATCTACTTCTCCAAAGTCCATTTTCCATCTCTGGATAGAAGTATTATCGCTTTTTTCTATAGTAGAAATATTATCATTTTTTGTAAAAATTCTATCTAAAAGTAAAATAATACTTAAATACTGCGAGCTATCATTATAGCTTTTGCCTAAATGCCTATCAAAATAATATTCATTTATTTCTTTTGGTAAATTATTAAAATCTCTACATAATATTTCTCTTAACGATATAATATCGGCTTCTACAATGCAGTAGCCTTTGTTTGTTTTTACTAATTTTTTTTCATAGCATTCATTATGCAAAATTTCATTATAATGCATTTTTGATATAAAGTTTTTAATCTTGTTATTGACAGCTATAATTTCATTAAATTCATTATAAAAATATTTTAAACTATCTGAATTTTGTTTGTATAAATTAAAAGATGCTTCCAATGAAATATCATCAAGTATCACAGAATAAAATCTTGTTGCTATATTTTCAATGTTAAAGCCATTTAATAAATGAAATATTGTTATATTTATCTCAATTTTTAATTTATCATCATATTCTTTTTCAAAAAAATATTTTTCATAAACACTGTTAATTATCGAATGCTTTTTTTAAAATCATACTTAATTAAAATGTTTATCAAACTATTTTTCTATATCTATTTTTTTTAATTTATCTAATATATCTTTAAATTTTAATAAATTATTATCATAGTCAATAATTAAATTTTTCAAATTTTTTACAATTTTATTTTTCATTAATACTATGTCCTCCAGATTTATCTGTCTTATTTTGTGGTTTTAAATCAATATCAACTTCTGTATATCATTATTAAAAATTGATATAGGCAAAGTTATCATAAATTTTTTCCTTTATTTAGAATCTGCTTTAGAATGATTCTTGATTACCATTGCGGGTATCTAAATTTTAATGATACAACCATTTATTTATTGATAAAATTTAGATACATAAAAACCATTTTTACTTGTTAATTTTGGCATTGAAGAGTAAATTTCATCTAAATTTATAGATTTTATCGACATCTCATTTGCGATATCACCACAAATACCAATAAATTTCAAATTTTTAGTATTTTTACCTATAAATTTACCTTTAGAAAAATATCCACCTTCAAATCTTTCATAAGAAATATACAATAAAATTGTATTTAAAATATCTCTTTCATCCATTTTTAATAAATGACAATGTTTTGCTTTGAGTATATCTTTTTTTATGTTAAAAGCTCCAAATGTAAACTTACTATCATATTCTTTTAAATCAATATTAAAAATTAAATTATCATCACTTACACTGCCTATAATTGCCACAGCTCTAAAATCACTATTTATTTCGCCAAAAAATCTACCGTAAAACAACTACCTTTATAGTTTGCGTATACAAATTTTTTTATCGCATCTGCTACTATCTCTATATTACTTAAAGTTATTTCTGTTTTTTTATAAGAAGTGTTTTTTAGTTCATATTCATTTATTCGCACTATGTTTTTCCTTAATTTTAATAAATATTTAATAGCTTTTTTAGTTGCATTTTTTGATATATTTTTTGCGATTTGTCTATTTTTAACCTATAAATAATACGCATAACATCCTCTATCATCATAAATATCCAACAAAATAGAAAATTGATTTTTCATTTTAACAAAGAGAAGCACTCTAATATTTAACAATGGCTCTTTTGCTAATTCAAAATTAAAATGCCTTAGCAATATAGATTTTAAAAAATCTGTATTAATCTCATTTTGCTCTATAAAAATTACGCCAGGCTCGGCTCCTTTTTTATAAGGTTTTATTTTTTTAAAATTTTCTTTTGGAATTTTTGTCTCAATATAGTTTTTAATCTCCGTATCGTTTTCCCAAAAAAGAATTTTATAAATAATATTTTCTACTCCATTACCGTTAAAAATTAAAAATAGTATTAGTTTAATCTTGTCATTAATGCTGATATTTTCAAAATCAATACGCGCATTAGCTACTCCTCTTTTCTTTTTGTCTTTAAGCATTTTTTCAAATACCTTGTCGAAGTTGTTTGGTGTTATATCATCTATTTTCATATATTTTACTTTTTAAAAATATTTAAATCTTTATCTGCTGTGCCAATTCTTTTTAACTTACTACCAGCTTTTTTAAATGTTTTTACCAGCTTTTAAATTTGAAGCTTTTTGGATGTTTTTACTATCTAGTTCTTTATGAAGTTTTGCTTCATAGATAGGTTTGTCTATAAAACCTAGACTTCCTGTGGAAAGAGTAAAATTTAGTGGGTTAAAAGATGTTTTTTTACTTATAAATTTATTACTTGTTGTTTGATAGTCTGTTTTTATAGATATATCTGAGTCTATGTTTTTAAAAGAGTTGATAAAAATGCTGTCTAAGTTTTTGTTATTTATAGAGTTTATGCTAGTTAGTTGGTTTATACTTTTAAGTGCTAAATTTGAATTAATGTTTAAAAGAGTATCTTTTATCTTTAAATCTATGCTATTTAAGATAATCTTTAAACTCTCATTTATAATCTCTTTGGCTACAATCTTACTTTTAGTAGAAGTTGGCTTTGGTGTTTGAGTGTCCTTTTTATCGCTATTATATTGTGGATTGGCTTGTATATAACCGCCAGTTATAGAATTAGTACCTTTTTTGGAGTTATTTAACACAGTGCCAGTTTTTAGTGTGTTAAATTTAGAGTATTCATTCATAGATACTCCATCTTTGCTGGGTTTGACTATATCTATTTGTACTGCTTTGTTTGGTGTTTGTAAAAGGCTAGGTTGATTAGCTATAGATGCGTTTTTATCGGCGATTATCTGTGCTAAAATAAAATTTGGAAAAAGTAAAGATATCAAGACTGTAATGCCTAGAATGTTTTTCAACATTGTAACCATTTTTAACATCCTTGTTAAAAGCTATAATTTAGCGAAAAGTTTAAAGCCACATCATCTGTTTTAAAATAGCTTGGCTTATTTATAGCAAATCCTGCAAGCAAATCATAACCTAAAGTTCCATGAGGTGTGAAGTTACCTTTAAATCCGATTCCTGAGCCAACTAAAGTTTGCCCACTTAGATACTCACTACTTAACCCAGAAACTCTACCAACGTCAAATGCTACATACACACCATGTTTTACGTCATATGAATACTCTAATGTATTTCTTATATAATACCCTCTATTGCCAACTAAGCTCATTTCTCCATCAAAGCCCCTAACTGTGTATTTTCCGCCGATACTAAGCCTATCTTGGACTACAAGTGGAGTTTGGTTAAACTGTGCGTGTAAAGAGATATCATAAGCTAAAGGTAGGTTGTTTATATATGTTTGAAATGCCAAATCAAAGGTAATAATTTCTACTCTACTATCTCCATCCTCATCTTCTTGCATAGTAATCGCCCCTCTTGCTCCGGTTGCTTTTTTATATGCTCCTGCTACTTTTATAGTGGAGTTTTTTAAAAAGATTTGAGAGCTTAGCCCTACTTCATATCCAGATGTTTTTCGACTTTGGTTATCTAGTTCATAATCTTGAATATAGTTTTTGCTCTCTTTTTCCCAGAATTTTAGATAAATGCTGTTTTTTGAGAACTGATTTCTTAGATAAAGATAGCTTAAATTTAGATTTCTTGTTAAACTCTCGCCACTGTATTTATATACGCTATAAGCTCCAGGGATTGCTTGAGCGTATGTGTATCTGTTTTCGTTAAAATCTAGTAAAAAATATTTATATGGTATACTAAAACCATAGTAATAGTTATGTGATTTGCCTCTTTTTGATTCGTCTTCTACTCTCTCTTCATTGCCTTTAAAGATATTTCTAGTATATGAGACATAAAACATCTCATTAAAACCTAATAAATTTAAAGAGTGAGCAGACAGTCCACCTTGATATTTTCCAGTAGCAGCACTTCCTAAGTTATCAAACGATAGGTTAAATTTAACCGGAAATTTCTCGTCCTTATCTATATATACATCTGTATAAGAGACGTTTTTTGAAGGGATAAGTTCTATATCTACTTGTGAAACCGAAGCATTTGTGATGTTTTCTAACCCTTGCTCGATATCTCGCAAATTTAGTAATTTATCTTCTAAATACCCAAATGCCGTAAATTTGGTAGCTCTGTTTTTTACGCTATCTGTTTTGTTTATATAAATTTTATCGATTTTGCCAGCCGATACATTAAATTTAAGTGTTTTGGAATTTAGGTTTTGAGATGGGATTTGTATAGAAGTTGTTATATATCCTGCTTTTATTATGTTGTTAGAAAATGTAGAATATATAGCATTTATACTTTGGCTACCTAAACAGATACCACGTTTAAATTTAAGCTCTTTTAAGGCCCTATCAAGATAAATTTGAAACTTCTTGCTTTCATTTCCATATAGTTTAATCTTGTCAATCCTAAAGCAAGGACTTTCATCTTTAAGCAAAGCTTGTTTAAAGGTGCGTTTTTCATCTAAAATGATATTTGTATCTTTTTTAAATATACTTTTTGTCACTTCTTCTCTTGTAGTTTGAGTCGAAGTTTGGGTTTGAGTTATTGTGTTTGTCGCAGTAGATATAGCATTAGAATAAAGAGCGCTAAAAGATAATATAACAAAGGAAAAATTTTTTATAAAACCTTTTAGCATATTATATTCCTATTTATAAAATAAATAAAATTATACTAATAATAAAATAAAAGATTAATAAAAGTAAATGAAAAGATATTTATTTAATGCTAATTTTATAGTTTCATAAATTTAGTATCAACTAAGACAAACGCTTTAGATAGATATGTTGTAAAATTTATAAGCTTGATTGCAAAAGTAAAAATAGTTAAATACAATATATCATGGCGGGTAGAGTGGGATTCGAACCCACGGTAAGTTGCCCTACACACGCGTTCCAGGCGTGCTCCTTCAACCACTCGGACATCTACCCAAATAAGGCTGTAATTCTAGCCAAATTTAGCTAAAACTAAAAGAATTTGCTATGTTTTGCCTAAAATTAAATATTTTATATAACTTATCTATTAAATCTAAATATAATTGCCAAATTTGACTACGAAAATTTTAAACGGCAAATCATAAATATATTTACTAAACTAAATTTTATATCAGTATTTAATAATATAAATTTATATCATTTCCATCATCGCAAGTTTTTTTATATAGCTTAGTTCGTTATCATCTTATTTTATATCTGCACTCACGTTATTTAAACGTCTTAAAAGCACACCCAGCAACGCTTCGCTATCACAAAAAAACTGCAAAGCTTTAAAAACTCACATTTGCAGTGGTTTAGCACAGCCACGCGACATATCACAAGCTCTATCTGCAACAGCATTTAAACCAACAAGCCAAAATAATGATAAATAAATCTTTTATATTTTCTCTTTTTTATAAATTTATTTAAACATAAAATTGTCTTTAAAAATCCAAATAAGCTTACTAACTTTAACCAAATAGCGCACCAAGCAAAAGATAAGTAAAACTAAAACCACGATAAGAGTGCCAAATTTTGCTATTTACAAAGAGTTTTGCTATGCGGTTTTATAAATTTATAGTTTTTTATAAATATTTTATTAAATTTATCAAAGATTAGCCTAAATTTAATACAAATTTAGGCTAAATATCTATTTTAAAAGCTTTTTTGCCTCATTTGCGATGTTTTTATCGCTAAATCCAAAGTGTATAAAAAGCTCATTTGCATTGCCACTCTCTCCAAAGCTCTTCATACCAAAGACCTCATCAGCAAATTTATACCACTCTAAAGCGCTTGCTGCTTCAACAGCTAAAACCTTGCTAGATGGTGCAAAAATTTGCTCTATATAGCTTTTATCTTGTTCGCATAAAATATCAAAACAAGGAGCTGAAACCACGCTAGTAGCGATATTTTCGTTTTCTAAAATCGCAGCTGCTTTTAAACAAAGGCTAACCTCACTGCCACTTGCAACAAGCGTTATGGCTGGATTTTGCGCTTTTTTGATTAGATAAGCTCCATTTTTTACATCGCCAAAAACAGCTTTTGGAAGCGGCTCAAGACCTTGCCTAGAGCAGACAAATGCCGATGGAGCATTTAAGCTAAGTGCAACTTTCCAACTAGCGACATTTTCGTTGCCATCGGCTGGGCGGAAAGTATAGAAATTTGGCATTGCACGAAAAGTTGATAACTGCTCAATCGGCTCGTGAGTTGGCCCATCTTCGCCAACGCCTATGCTATCATGCGTGAAGACAAAAAAGTGCTTCAAACTCATCAAAGCAGCAAGTCTTGCGCCTGTTTTTAAATAATCACTAAAGATAAAAAATGTTGCAGAAAACGGCACAAAAAGCCCATATCTAGCAAACGCGTTGCCAATGGCAGCCATTGCGTGTTCGCGAATTCCATAGTGGATATTTTTACCGTGCGGGAAGTCTCCAGCGCCTTTTAGCTCAGTTTTATTTGATGGAGCAAGATCGGCACTTCCACCTAAAAAGCTAGGAACTACAGCGCTTATGGCGTTTAGAATTTTACCATTGCTATCTCTAGTTGCCACTTTTTGACCACTAAAATCAGGAAATTCAACCTTAGAAAAGTCTGGATTTAGCAAATTTTCTAAAAGTTCGCGCTTCTCATCGCTTAGTTTTTCAAGCTCTTTTTTCCACAATGCTTCAGCCAAATCGCCCTTTTCAACCGCACTTCTAGTCTCGAAAAGCACATCTTCAGCCACGCTAAATTTAGCATCTTTATCAAAGCCAGCAGCTTCTTTTGCACGAGCGATTAGCTCTTCTCCAAGTGGCGCACCATGGGCATTGTGGCTTCCTTCAAGCTCCATTGCTCCTTTTGCGATGGTTGTGTTTGCGATGATAAGATATGGTTTTTTCTTATTTTTAGCTTCATTTAACGCAAACTCAATCTCATCGAAATTATGTCCGTTGATACGAGCAACTTCAAAGCCTTGCGCTTCAAAACGCGCCTTAACATCTTCATCCCACGCGATAGTTGCATCGCCTTCGATAGTTATAGCATTTGAATCATAAATGATAACTAAGTTATCAAGCTGGTGTCTTCCAGCCAAAGAACAAGCCTCATAACTAATGCCCTCTTGCAAGTCTCCATCGCCACAAAGGCAATAAATTTTATGATCAATCACCTTGCACTCATCGCTATTTAGCAAATTTGCACCATATTTTGCAGCCATAGCAAAGCCAACAGCATTTGCCACGCCTTGTCCTAGTGGACCGGTTGCGATTTCTACACCAGAAGTTGTAATCTCGGGATGCCCTGGAGTTTTAGAGTGAAGTTGGCGGAAATTTTTCAAATCCTCCAAACTCACATCATATCCGCTTAAATACAAATAGCTATAAACTAGCGCACTTGCGTGTCCACCAGAAAAAACAAGTCTATCGCGGTTTAGCCAGCTTGGGTTTTTTGGGTTATGCTTTAGCTTTTTCATCAAAACGCTCATGATGTCTGAAAGCCCCATAGGAGCGCCTGGATGACCCGAATTTGCCTTTTGTATCATGTCGGCACTTAAAAATTTAATCGTGTTTGAAATTCTTTGCATAGTTATTCCTTTAGGTATCTGTTTATCAAATTTTCTATCATATCTGTTAGTTTTGGCTCGTTTTCTCTGGCTTTGGTTTGAATTTCATCTATGAGTTTATCTTTTATCTCTTTTGATTTTTCAACGCCAAGAAGGTTTGTAAAAGAGTTTTTGGCTTCATCATTGTGTGTTGGTTTTCCAGCTTCATCGCAACTTTTTGTCGCATCAATTATGTCATCTTGTATTTGAAAAACAAGTCCAAGACTCAATCCAAGCTCATAAAGCTTTTTGCTATCTTCATCGCTAAATCCAGCGATAACCGCGCCTAGTTGTAAACTAGCTGCGATTAATGCGCCAGTTTTGTGAAGGTGTAAAAATTTAAGTTCATCTAAATTTAGCCTTTTATTTTCAAAATACAAATCAAGCGCTTGCCCTAAAACCATACCGTTTGCTCCAGCGTTATAAGCTAGAATTTGAGTGCATTTTGTTTTGATTTTATCATCTAAATTTGATGTTGAAATTTCATAAAATGCTTGCGTATTTAAAGCATCTCCTACTAAAAGCGCAGTCGCTTCATCGTATTTTACGTGCGTTGTAGTGTGTCCACGGCGCAAATCTGCATCATCCATCACCGGCAAATCATCATGAATCAGCGAGTAAGTATGCACCATCTCAACAGCTAGCGCCACTCTCATCGCATTTTCAAGCAAAGATGGGTTTAAAGCTTTAACCGTGCCTAAAAGCAGTTGAGCGCGAAAGTGCTTGCCACCGCTTAAAAGCATATAGTTTAGCGCCTCTTGAAAATATGGATGATAGCTTTCGCACTCGATGGTGTTGTTTTTTAAAAAGAGTTTAAATTCATCAAGCAAATTCACACTCCAAGCCCTCCGCCAAGTCCGCCAAGCATCTTTGTTGCGATGTTTTTCTTCTCGTTTTCAACAAGTTTTATAGCGTCATTCATCGCTGAGATTAGTAAAATTTGTAAGCTCTCTCTATCTTCAAACAAGCTCTCATCTATGCTGACATCCAAAACTTCGCCCTTGCCATTTAGCTTTATCTCAACCATTCCAGCGCCACTTTTTACGCTAAATTCTTTATTTTGGCTCTCAAGCTCTAGTTCGCGAGCCTTTTTTTGCATCTCTTCAAACATGCCACCCATTTTAGAAAAATCAAGTCCATCAAACATTTTAGCTCCTATACTATCTCATTTTTTTCGTTTACATGCACGATTGTTGGGCTAAATTTATCAGCCTCTTCTTCGCTCATGCTTGCATAACTTACTATGATAACGATATCGCCAACGCAGACTTTTCTAGCTGCTGCGCCATTTAGGCAAATCTCGCCTTTTTTGCTACCTTTTATAACATACGTTTGAAATCTCTCGCCGTTGTTTACATCTAGGATTTCAACCTTTTGAAACTCTCTTAAATTCGCCGCTTTTATAAGTTCGTTATCTATCGTAATCGAGCCGACATAGTTTAAATTCGCGTCTGTAACTGTGGCGCGATGAATTTTACTCTTTAACATTTCAATTTGCATTATCTATCTCCAGTTTTAAAATTTTTCTTACAGTATCTTTATCCGAATATGGATATTTTACTCCTTTTATCTCCTGATAAGGCTCATCGCCTTTGCCAAGTATGACTACAACTTCGCCGTTTTTAGCTAAATTTAGAGCTTTTTCTATCGCCTTTTTTCTATCTGGCTCTACGGTTGCTCTATCTTTGCTTTTTATGCCATCTAAAATATCGTTTATAATCCTTATAGGCTCTTCGCTTCGCGGGTTATCGCTTGTTATGATTATCACTTTTGCAAAATGCTCAACCATGGCTCCCATTATCGGTCTTTTTGTTTTATCTCTATCTCCACCAGCTCCAAAGACAACTATAAGCTCGTTGCTTTTTAAAGCATTTAACACTTTTTCTATCCCATCAGGAGTATGAGCAAAGTCTACTATAACAAGTGGTTTTTGTGATACAACTTCGACTCTTCCCTCAACTCCAGCGAAATTTTGTAAAGCTTTGGCGATTTGTGAATTTGGTTTTTTTGTTAGAAATTTAACTCCAGCAAAAGCTGCCATAAGGTTATAAAGGTTAAACTCTCCAACCATATCACTTTCTATCTCAACCTCGCCATCTGGGGTTCTTAGCACAGCGTTTATACCATTTTTTAGCCCATAAGCTACAACGCTATAAGTGGCTGGTTTTTTAATCGCGTAAGTTTGCGTGTTTTTGTAGCTAAATTTTATATGCTCATCATCGTTATTTATAAGTTTTGGTGTATTTTCATCAAGGAAAAAGCTACTTTTTACCCTTGCATACTCTTGCATAGTTTTATGATAGTCTAGGTGGTCTTGGCTTAAATTTGTAAAAATTTTAAGAGCAAAATTTAATCCCTCTACACGGTTTTGCGCGATTGCGTGGGAGCTAACCTCCATGATAAAATACTCGCAGTTTAACTTGGTCGCTTCTTTTAAGTAGTTTAAATTTGCTATGACTGAACTTGTTGTAAGTCCTTTTTCATCGACTCTTTTATCGTTTGCAAAAGCTCCTCTTGTGCCACAAAGAAAGCATTTATAACCTAAATCTAAAAGGATTGAGTAAATAGCAGCAGCGGTCGTTGTCTTGCCATTAGTCCCTGTTATGCCGACTATTTTTATGTTTTCATCTATATTTAAAAGCTTTTTTGCCTCATTTACACTGATTATGCTCGCACCTTTTTGAGTGGCGATATCGCTAAATTTAGCGTTTGCATCAGTTTTTAAAAAATAACATCTCGCCTCACACTCGTTTGAGTTGTCAGTTATGAAATTTGAATTTATTTGTATTTTCATCTTCTTGCTTCGTAATCTTTAATCTTTTGTGCTATCACTTTAATCTGCTCATCCCACGAACCGTGAATTTCGATAAACATCTCAAAGTACTGAATTCCCGCCTCATACATCTCATTATCTAGTAAATTTTCTATAAAATCTAAAAAGTTATCCCTATCTTTGATGATAAGCTTAGTAGAAACCATAACTCCTTCAAGCCCCTCTTTAAAGCTTTTGTGTCTTAAGACAACTTGTTTAAACTCTTCATATCCTATGGCATGCTCTTTGGTAAGCACTTCGTTTAACTGCTCATCTTGCGTATCTTCTTCGATAGTTAAAAGAAGTGAGTTTAGGTTATCAAAGTCTCTTTTTTCTTTTATATTAAAAATATAAAAATCAAAAAGCAAATTTGCATCATCGCGGCTTTTTTTAGCCACTTCGCAAAGACTGACTAAAAACATAATTTCCTCTTTGTTTTCATCATCTATCGCTAAAGAAAAGTATGTCTTTGCAAGGTCAAATTTACCAGTTTTAAAGGCTTTATTTCCTAGTTTTTTATAATCGCTCAAGGCAAAATTCCTCGCCAACGGGAACATTTACAACGCTAAGTTCGGGGTGGATATCAAGTTTAAGTTGTCTTTCTACGCCATATTTTAGTGTCTGTCCGCTAGCAGCACATCCATGACAAGCACCTTGTAAACGCACATATACAACGCCATTTTTGATGCCCAAAAGTTCCATATCCCCACCATCGTTTTGGAGCATAGGTCTTACTGTATCAAGGCATTGTTTAACAGGTTTTAACAGTTCTTCATCACTAAAAGGTATCATGTATAATCCTAAATTTGTTATTTTGGATGTATTTTACCCTAAATTTGATAAATTATAAATTTAATATAAGTAAATAAGAGGAAATCTACCCTAAATTCAGGGTAGATTATGGAGGGGTTATTCGCTGACTAGCTCGATATAAGCCATTTCAGCAGCATCGCCACGGCGTAGTCTAGTTTTTACTATTCTAGTATATCCACCGTTTCTTTGCGCAAATCTAGGAGCAATAACTTCTACAAGTTTTTTTGTGCTCTCTTTATCTTGAAGCTGTGCAAAAACCGCTCTATGCGCGTTAAAATCGCCTTTTGCTGCTTTTGTTATCAACTTCTCTACATAACTTCTAAGCTCTTTTGCTTTTGGAAGTGTAGTCTCAATCTTCTCGCTTTTTATAATTGCTATTGACAAATTCTTAAGTAAAGCCGAGCGATGAGTCGAAGTTCTACCAAGCTTTCTATAACCATGTTTATGTCTCATATTTTATCCTTCGCTCTTTTGTGTTTTTAAATCTTTAATTTTTTTAAGCAACTGCTCTTTTTGGTCTGCTAACTCTGGAGTTCCGACAGGATAACCTATCTCTTCCATTATAGATTTTATCTCTTCAAGAGATTTTTTACCAAGATTTTTTAAATCTTTTAGCTCATTCTCTTCCATAAGTGCAAGCTCTCCGATAAATCTTACATCAGCACGATCTAAACAGTTAAAACTTCTAGCGCTTAAATTTAGGTTCTCAACGCTTTCAAAAAGCTTTGAGTGCTCACCAGTTTGAGCTGGGCTACTTACATTAGCTGGTATGTCTATATCGACGATACCGCCAAAAACTGATAGTTGTTGATACATCGCTTCAAGCGCATTTTTAAATGCAACTATTGGTCCTATCTGTCCATCAGTCGTAATCGTAAAAATAATCTTTTCATAGTCTGGGTTGTCCTCAACAAGAACATTTTCTATCTCGTAAACTGCTCTTTTTACAGGTGTAAAAAATGCATCTAGTGCCATGTAATCATTATCGATATAATCTCTTAACTCTTCACTTGGAACATATCCGATACCTTTTTCTACAATAATTGTAAATTTTAAATCAGCATCTTCGTTGATAGTTGCTAGGTATGCATCTGGATTTACTATCTCTATAACAGAGTTAGTCAAATCGCTACCTTTTATCTCTTTTGGGCCATTGAAACTATACTCGATAATCTCTCTTTTAGAATCGCCTTTTATTTTAAATCTAAGATTTTTTAAATTTATAATAAAAACTGCAACATCTTCAAGCATACCTCTTATGCTGTCAAATTCATGACTAACGCCATCAATTTTAATAGCAGTAGGAGCAAAACCAACTGTACTAGTATACAAAAGTCTTCTAAGCGGATGCGCAACAGTAACCGCATATCCTGTTTCAAAAGGATATGCTATAACTTTAGCTACATTTGGCCCAACATTTTCTACTTTTATATCAGTTGGCATATAGGCTGACGTTGTGATTTTTCTCATCTTTGCCTCCTATTATTTTGAGTAAAGCTCTACTATAAATCTTTCCTCGACAGGAATGACAACCTCTTCTCTCTCTGGTTTTCTAGTAAAGATGCCATATCTTTTATCTTTTTCTACATCAACCCATGCAACAATACCAGTTTGAGCTGTTAAATCTATAGCTCTACTGATTTGTGGGTTGTTTTTGCTTTTTTCGCTAACTTCTACTTTTTGTCCAGCTTGAACGCTATATGATGGGATATCTACTCTTCTGCCATCTACTAAAATATGTCCATGGCTTACAAGTTGTCTTGCAAATCTTCTAGTTGTTGCAAAACCCATTCTATAAACTACGTTATCAAGTCTTTGCTCTAAAAGTTGGATAAGGATTGCACCTGTATTTCCCTCTCTTCTAGCAGCCTCTGTAAATAGTCTTCTAAACTGTTTCTCGCTCACGCCATACATAAATTTAGCTTTTTGTTTCTCTCTTAGTTGAAGTCCATACTCGCTAATTTTCGCTCTTCTTTGTCCATGTTGTCCTGGTGCAAAAGCTCTTTTAAGAAGAGCGCTTTTTCCAGCTAGTCTTCTTTCGCCTTTTAAAAACAGATCAACTCCAAGTCGTCTTTCTAACTTTTCAACTGGTCCTCTATATCTTGCCATTTTATATCCTTACACTCTTCTTCTTTTTGGTGGGCGACAACCATTGTGTGGAAGTGGAGTTATATCTTTTAAGAATGTAACTTTGATTCCTTCTACGCCACCTACGCTTTTAACTGCAGTTTCGCGACCGCTTCCTGGGCCTTGAACTTTGATACCGACTTCTTTGATGCCATGATCTTTAGCTTTAGCTAATGCATCTTCTACAGCTTGTTGTGCTGCATATGGGGTTGATTTTTTGCTTCCTTTAAAACCAAGACCGCCAGCACTACTCCATGCTATAACATTTCCCATCTCATCAGTTACAGTTATCATCGTATTATTAAAAGAGGCACTGATATAAACAATACCCTTTGCAATATTTTTTCTAACTACTTTTTTCTTAAGTACTTTTCTTTTTGCCATTTCTTATCCTTACTTAGATGCTGCGCCGACAGTTTTACGCTTACCTTTTCTGGTTCTAGCGTTTGTCTTTGTTTTTTGACCACGAACTGGAAGACCTTTTCTGTGTCTTAAACCTCTGTAGCCTCCTAAATCCATCAAAGCTTTGATATCCATCGCTACACTTTTTCTAAGATCACCTTCAACAACATAATGTTCTTGAATCTCTTTTCTTATAGCAGCAGCTTCATCTTCGCTTAGCTCAGCAACTCTTTTATCGTAAGATATCCCTACAGCATCAAGAATTTTTCTTGAAGTAAACAACCCAATACAAAAAATATAAGTAAGGCCGTACTCAACTCTCTTTTTCTTTGGTAAATCAACACCTGCAATACGAGCCATGCCTTATCCTTGTCTTTGTTTATGTTTTGGGGTTTCGCAAATAACATGAACTATGCCTTTGCGTTTGACAATCTTACATTTGTCACACATCTTCTTAACAGAAGGACGAACTTTCATCTTAGTCTCCTAAAAAATAAATTTCCACTTTTAATGCAAACTGCACCTAGGTTTAATGAAATCTTTAAAGAAAGTATCAAACCAACTGTTTTCAAAATAGTGGTGATTTTGAAAACACTTCTTCCTACAGCTTAGTTGCAAAAACGATTATTCTATCTAAAAATAGCTTTAAATTTACTTATAACGATAAGTAATACGACCTTTATCAAGGCTGTATGGAGTTAGCTCCACCTTAACACGGTCTCCAGGCATAATTTTAATATAGTGCATTCTCATCTTGCCAGCGATATGACACAAAATAACATGTTTGTTATCCAGCTCAACTTTGAATGTCGCATTTGGCAACGCCTCAATGACATTCCCGTCTATTTCAATGACATCATCTTTTGCCATAATATCCTTTCATATAAATTTTCGCGAAAACTTGTCATTATACATAAATTTAAATTTATTTCATCTTAAACTAAATTTAAAATAAGCTAAATTTTAGTTTTAAATTTAAGAATTCGCAAAGAATCGTAAAAATTTACTATAACTTCTAGGCTAAAATTTCTCAAATTTTGTTATAAAATTTTCTTCGAGCCGTAAAAAAATAATGTTTAATTAAATTTTAATATCTAAATTTATAAAGCAAAAACCAAACCACAAGCTATTAAATTTTGCAAAATTTGTGGCTATAAATTTTGAAAAACTATTAAATTTAAACTTAAAATTTAATAGTTTTAAATTTATCGTTTAAAACACTATTATATATAAAATTTAACAGCATATGCTTTAAAATTTAAATTAATTTAAATAAAAAGTAGTTTTAAAATATTATTAACTGTTTTTATTTAAAATTTAATTGAGTTTTATAAACTTTTTTCTACTACTTTTATTATTAAAAATTTTTTAATTACTTATTAATTGATTAAATTAAATCTATCAATTCAGTAAAAATTAATTTACTTCAATCTCCAAACCCACGATGCTACGCTATTTTGGGTGTTGAAATAAAATTTAGTCATTTCGATAAGTAATATTTATAATAACATTTTTGTTATTTTTTCATAAAAATTTCATAATTTTTTTTAATCTTTTTTTAAGATTAGTTGTTTTATGATTTCGTTTATAAACCAAATTACTTTTAAAGGAGAAGAAATGGGAACTAGAAAAGAACACGATTTTATCGGTGAACTTGAAATTTCAAATGACGTATACTATGGTGTACAAACTTTTAGAGCATTAGAGAACTTCCACTTAAGTGGACGCAAATTAAGCGATTATCCATACTTTGTAAAAGCCTTCGCACAAATCAAAAAAGCAGCAGCACTAGCAAACAAAGAAGTTGGTGTATTAGACGCAGAGAAAGCAGACGCGATAGCAAAAGCTTGCGATAGACTAATAGCTGGCGAGTTTTTAGATCAATTTGTTGTTGATATGATTCAAGGTGGTGCTGGAACAAGCACTAATATGAACGCTAATGAAGTTATCACAAATGTCGCACTAGAGGCGATGGGACATAAAAAAGGTGAGTATAAATTCCTTCATCCAAACGATCATACAAACTTAGGTCAAAGCACAAATGACACTTATCCAAGTTCAATCAAAGTCGCAGCTTACGCTAAACTTACAGACTTGCTAAAAGCTATGAAACATCTTAAAGATGAGCTTGATATAAAAGCAAAAGAGTATAAAGATATCATCAAAATGGGTAGAACAGAGCTTGAAGATGCAGTTCCAACAACACTTGGAAACACATTTAACGCATTTTCAACTTACATCCAAAGCGATATCGAAAAAATCACAGCCGCAAGAGAGTCAATGACTTATCTAAATATGGGTGCAACTGCGATTGGAACAGGTATAAACTGCCATCCTGATTATAAAAATGTAGTTGAGAAAAAACTAAAAGAGATAACTGGGGTTGAGTTTAAACCAGCTGATGACTTTATCGCTGCTACTCAAGATACAGCGGATTTTGTCCATGTAAGTGGTGCTTTAAAAACTGCAGCAGTTAGACTATCAAAAATGGCAAACGATCTTCGTCTTATGAACTCAGGCCCAAGATGTGGACTAGGTGAGATAAATTTACCACAAATGCAACCAGGAAGCTCAATCATGCCTGGTAAAGTAAACCCAGTTATCGCTGAAGTTGTCGGTGAGGCTTGCTATGAGGTTATAGGAAATGATGTAACTATCATGCTTTGCTCTGAAAGAGGCGAATTTGAGCTAAATGCGTTTGAACCGGGCATTGCTTATGGACTATTTAACTCGATTTTCATACTAGAAAATGCTATGCTAACTTTAGCTGATAAGGCTATCAAACACCTAACAGCAAACCCTGAAGCTTGCTTAAAAGCAGTGCTTAACTCAGTTGGTATCGTTACAGCATTTAACCCATATATCGGTTATGAAAACTCAGCAAGTATCGCAAAAGAAGCTTTAAAAACCGGCAAAGCAGTTGGCGATATAGCAATCGAGCGCGGACTTTTAACAAAAGCGCAAGTTGATGAGATTTTAGATCCAAAAAATATGCTTAATCCTCATATGGGTAAGTAAATATAAAGTAACAAATCGGTAAAATTATTCTACCGAAATAAAAAGGAGATTTTATGGACATTATGTTGATTTTACAAATCATTGTCCTTCTTGGAGGCATATATCTAGGCGTTAGGCTTGGTGGCATGGGCGTAGGTTACGCTGGTGGTCTTGGCGTTATTGTTTTAACTTTGTTCTTGGGAATGAAAACAGATTTATCTCATATTCCTGTTGATGTTATTTTGATTATCGCATCGGTTATCGCAGCGATTACTGCTTTACAAGTTGCTGGTGGACTTGATTATATGGTTCAAATAGCAGAGAAAATTTTACGTAATAACCCAAAATACATAAACTATCTTGGTCCAGCCGTTACATACTTTTTAACAATTCTTGCTGGAACTGGACACACTGCATTTTCTACCATTCCAGTTATCGTTGAAGTTGCAAAAGGACAAAATATAAAACCTTCTGCACCACTTGCACTTTCAGTTGTTTCAAGTCAGATAGCAATCACAGCAAGTCCTATTTCAGCAGCTGTTGTAGCCATGACTGGTGTTACTGAAAAATTAGGTGTTAGTTATCCGTTATTACTTGGAATTTGTATCCCTACGACTTTTGTTGGTTGTATGATTACATCTTTTATAGTTAATAAATTCTGGGATTTAGATCTTAGCAAAGACCCTATTTATCAAGAAAGACTTGAAAAAGGTCTAGTTGCAAAAGTTGATACTAACGTAAGTTATAAAGAGGTTTCACCTGAATCAAAAAGATCTCTTTGGATATTTATAATTGGTATTTTAGTGACTGTTTGTTATGCATTTTCGATTTCAGATAATATCAAACTTTTTGATAAAAATATACTTGGAAGAGATAGTGCGATTATGAGCTTTATGCTTGCAATAGGCGCTATAATCACTATCACTTGTAAAGTTGAAACAGGCAAACTTATCGAATCAAGCACATTTAAAAGCGGTATGAATGCGTGCATCTGCGTTCTTGGTATCGCGTGGCTTGGAAATGTATTTGTTCAAGGACATATCGGAGAGATAAAAGATATGGCATCTCACATAGTTACAAAATATCCATTTGTTCTAGCAATAGCACTATATTTTGTTAGTTGTTTGCTTTATTCACAAGCTGCAACAACTAAAGTTATGATGCCAGCAATCGCTGCTGCACTTGGTATGACAATGGATAATAACGGACAAGTTTGGATTTTAGTAGCTTCATTTGCTGCTGCTTCTGGATTGTTTATCCTACCTACATATCCAACCGTACTTGGTGCGATTGCTATGGATGATACAGGAACAACTAGAGTTGGAAAATATATATTTAACCACTCATTTATAGTGCCTGGTACTTTAGCAGTATTCTTCTCTGTTTTACTAGGATTTATCGTAGCGCCAATGCTTATTGGCTAAATTTTTAAGTCGGGAGAAATCCCGACTTTCTTTTAAATTTACTACTTTTACTAATTCTAAATAACAAATTTAAAAAGCAAGTTAATATAAATTTAGCTGTTATTTTTACTCTCTTTCTTCTAAGTAGTTATCACACTCTTTTAACCTCCATCGGGTTTGAGATATTTGGAATCAGAGCAGTTGAACCAGCGCCACTTACAACAATAAAACCATAGTTAAAATTCTACATAAAATTCATTGTTCTACGGTTTATACTTTCAATTTTTTAAGTCTAAGCTCAACTGTTCCTCGCTTTAATAAACCAAATTTTGATATGCTTTTTTGTTTGCTAGTGCTAGTTTAGTTGATATGAGCGCATGACACAAACGCACCTATAATAAAAAAATCAACTCGTAATAAATTAAAAGCAAGTATAGCAACAAATATATGCTGCAAGACTGTAAACTAGCTAACTTGTGCGCTTTTTAAAATATCTTGCTATTTGACAACCCATATATGTAAGCCATAGTTTCTTCTTGTATAAAATATATAAATTATGGACGTATTTGTATAAATTTATATAAGGTGTCTTATTTTGAAGTTTATGAGAGAATAAATCAAATTTTAATAGAACGAAATATCACAAAAAGCAAATTTAAAAATAAACTTTTATCACTTGAACCACGACTAAAAAGTACTGCGAAGCACCTGAGAGTTCGACTATATTGCAATTTAAATGGTAAAAGAGATTTAAAATTTAGCTGATTCCATATATCGACAAAGCGCTTGATATATCCAAACAAGACCTTTTTTATCAATGATGATAAGATGCTTAAATTTATACAAAAATATTTGATGATAAATATCAGTAGCGAAGAAAATATATAAAATCAAAGAGGTAATATCACTATGCAAATACCTTTTAAAGCTACTTTTGAAAAATTAAACTTGTGCTGGAAAACAACAAAGAAAGTGTTCTAATAAATATAAAAAGCTAAATTCCTAAGCTTGGCTTAGGATTTCAACTTTGTTATTAACAACTGCTAGACAATGTTCGTAGTGAGATGTGCGTAGTCCATCAGCGCTTGTGACTTTCCACTTATCGCTTCCAACTACTGGTGTGCCATCTTTTTGGCAAATCATAGGCTCAATGCAAAAAACCATGCCATTTTTTATCTTTGGTCCAGCTTTTGGCGTTTTGCCCTCTAAGTAGTTTGGAATTTCTGGCTCTTCGTGTGGTCGTTTACCGATGCCATGTCCGCAAAAACCTTTGAGTGGAACAAACCCACGAGCGAGTATAAATTTCTCTATCTCATGGCTTAGCTCTTTAAAATGCATACCAACTTTTATAGTATCGATTGCAAAATACAAAGCATCTTTGCTACAAGCGATTAATGCCTCATCTTTTGCAGAAATTTTACCTATTGGAAATGTTCTAGCGCTATCGCCATAGTATCCATTTAGCTTCGAGCCGATATCAACTCCGAGTATATCGCCCTCTTGCAATACAGTTTTATCTGGAATTCCGTGAATCACAACTTCATTTAGCGACAAACAAGCAGCCGCCGGAAATCCATAAAGCCCTTTAAAAGCTGGATAGGCGCCATGAGAAGTTATAAAGTCATCTATTTTTTTATTAACTTCTAAAAGCGTCATGCCAGGTTTTAAAAACTCTGCCGCATAATCAAGAGTAAGAGCGACTATCTTGTTCGCCGCTCTTAAACCCTCTAAGTCTTTTTCGTTTTTTAAACTTATCGACATTATAGTCCTACTGCACTTAGTGTTTGGTATTTGTTCATATAAATTTGAGCTTCAATTTTTCTCATAGTATCAAGTGCAACTGATACGACGATTAGAACTGATGTTCCTCCGAAAGTGAACGAAACACCTGCAAATTTAACTAACAACCATGGGATGGTTGAAATCAAACCTAGATATAAAGCTCCCCAAAACGTAAGTCTTCCAGCTACATCATTTAGATAAAGCGATGTATGTTCACCTGGTCTAACTCCTGGTATAAATCCACCTTGTTTTTTCAAATTTTCGCTGATATCTTTCGAGTTAAACGCGATTGAAGCGTAAAAATATGCAAAAAATACAACAAGTAAAAATGTTAAAAGATGGAAAAAATACCCACTTGGATTTAAAAAATCATTGATTTTTAAAATATACTCATTTGTGCTTGCCTGAAAAATCGTAGCAGGAAACATCAAAATCGCACTTGCAAAAATCGGTGGTATAACACCACTTAAATTTACTTTTATAGGTATATAGTTCATGATACGTTTGTTTTGGTTTTGCATCATAACTTTTCTTGAGTATGAGATAGGAACTCTTCTCTCTCCAAGCTCCACATAGATAACAAAAACAACAGTTGCTAATATCATAAGAACTATAAATAATAAAACTAAGAAATTCATCTCGCCTGTGTTTACCAAGTCTATTGTTCCACCGATAGCTCTTGGAATTCCACTAACAATACCTGCAAAGATAATCAAACTTATACCGTTTCCAATACCCTTTTGAGTTATCTGTTCGCCTATCCACATTAAAAGCATAGTTCCAGTAAGCATAGAAGCACAAGCAATCGCCATGAAAAGCTTTTGATCTATCATAATCGCTAGTTCGCCCGTTCTTCCTGTCATACTACTAAGTCCGATACTTACGCCTATAGCTTGAATTACAGTGATAAAAATAGTTGCGTATCTAATGATTTGCATATATTTTTGCATACCATCACGCTCTTTTTTTAGCCTTCCTAAATTTGGAAAAGTTGCTGCTAAAAGTTCCATGATAATAGATGCTGTAATATAAGGCATAATTCCAAGAGATATGATGCTTAAACGTTCAGCGGCATTACCACTGAACATATTAAACATACCAAGAGCGTTATTGCTGTTTGATGTGAAAAATTCTTTAATAACATCGACATTTACACCAGGAACTGGTACATACGCCAATACTCTATAAACGAACAAAAAACCTAAAGTTATGAGGATTTTGTTTCGTAGTGACTTGCTCATTATTTTTGTCCACTTACGACTATTTTCTCATCTTTGATTTTTGAAACAAGATCTCTTGCGCTAGCGCCTATAAGTTTTATCTTTTTAGTGCTATTTGAAAATTTATGAACGCTTCTTAAGCTCTCAAATGTAATTTCGCTAAGCTCTTTTATAGATGTGATTTTTTCAACATTTATAACATATGGTTTTTCAAATTTAGAGGTAAATCCTACTTTTGGAAGTCTTCTTTGAAGTGGTTGTTGTCCACCTTCAAAACCTCTTTTTTCGTTATAACCTTTTCTAGCTGTTTGACCTTTGCCACCTTTGGTTGCAGTTTTTCCCCAACCGCTACCTTGACCACGACCGATTCTTTTTGTTCCTCTAGTCGAGCCAGCAGCTTTTTGTAAATTCTCTAATCCCATTTATTATCCTTTCAACATACTAAGAGCTTTTATAGTTGCTCTTACAACATTTGATGAGTTGTTTGAACCAAGTGATTTTGTTAGGATATCTTTTATACCAGCAAGCTCTAGAACTGGACGAGTTGAACCACCAGCGATAACACCTGTTCCTTCGCTAGCCGGTTTTAGTAAAATTTTGCTTGCGTTAAATTTAACTTCAATATCGTGAGGGATAGTTGAGCCTTTAAGTTTAACTTCTACAACATTTTTAAACGCATCATCAACTGCTTTTTTAATAGCGTCTGGAACCTCTTTTGATTTACCAAAACCAAAACCAACTAAGCCTTTTCTGTTGCCAATAACCACTAAAGCTGTAAATCTAAATCTACGACCACCTTTAACAACCTTCGTAACCCTGCCGATATTGACGATTACTTCTTCGAATTCTTCTCTATTATATTTTTCCATCATCATTCCTTTGGGTTATAGCTTAATGCCATTTTCTCTTAGTGCATCGGCAAAAGATGCAACAACACCATGATATACATAACCGTTTCTATCAAAAACTACTTGCTCGATGCCTTTGTCTTTAAGCTTAGCTGCTAGATCTTTTGCAAGAGCTTTAGCGCCTTCTTTGTTAGCTTTTAAGCTTAAAACTTTACCATCACTTGCACAAAGTGTTGTTGAGTTTACATCATTGATTACTTGAGCGTAAACAGTTCTGTTTGACTTAAATATAGATACTCTTGGGCAAGTAGCGCAACCTGAAATTTTAGCTCTAATTCTTCTTTTTCTTTTTATTCTTAAAGAAATTTTTCTTTTATATACATTTGCTGTCATACTTTACCCTTATTTCTTAGATGTCTTACCGGCTTTGCGGACGATACGTTCTTCAGCATATTTAACGCCTTTGCCTTTATATGGCTCTGGTGGTCTGAATTCACGAACTTCAGCTGCGACTTGACCAACTACTTGTTTGTCACTACCTTTGATAGTGATAACATTTCTTTCAACAACCGCTTCTACGCCCTCAGGCAACTCATAGTTGATTGGGTGAGAAAAACCAAGGCTAAGCTCTAAAACTTTACCTTTAACAGCTGCTTTATAACCAACGCCGTTAATTTCAAGTTGTCTTGTAAAACCATCAGTTAAACCAACGATTACATTGTGTGCTAAAGCTCTATAAGTTCCCCAATAAGCCCTGCTTTGTCTATCTTCACCTTTTGGTGAAAAATTTATACTACCATTTTCAACTTTTACATCTACATGACCTCTTGTGTCAAGCTCTTTGGTTAAATTTCCCTTTTTGAACTTTATGACACCAGCATCATAACTAACATCTACGCCATTTGGGATAGATATTGGTTGTTTTCCTATACGCGACATTTTTTTCCTTTTACTTGTCTAGGGTATGTCTACTTTTCAGAATGGATACCACAATACCATAAAAAGCAGAATTAAAAAACAGGCAAATTTTGCCTGCTAAACTCTTACTACCAAACTGTGCAAAGCACTTCGCCACCAACGCCAGCTTTATTAGCTTCTATACCGCTCATAACGCCTTTGCTAGTCGAAACGATAATCGTTCCATAACCGCTTTTAAATCTTTTTATGTCATCTTTACCTTGGTAAATTCTACGACCCGGTTTTGAAACTCTTTTTAGCTCGTTTATAACGCTTTTGCCTTTTTCATCGTATTTTAAAACAACATTTATAAATTTTTTGTTGCCCTCTTCTACGACATTAAAGCTCTCTATATAGCCTTTATCAGCTAGGATAACAAGAGTTGCTTCAACAACATTTGAATGAAGAAGTTTTGTTGTATCAATTCTTCTCATTGCTGCGTTTCTTATACGAGTAAGTCCGTCTGAAATTAAATCATTTATCATATCTTTTCCTTACCAGCTTGCTTTTTTTAGCCCTGGGATTAAACCCTCGTTAGCCATTTTTCTAAGGCATACACGGCAAATTCCAAAATCTTTATAAACAGAGTGCGGACGACCACAAATTTGGCATCTTGTGTATGCGCGAGAACTAAATTTAGCTGGGCGTTTTGCTTTAGCTATCATTGATTTTTTTGCCATATTATTTTCCTTTTGCGAAAGGCATGCCAAGAAGCTCTAGCAACTTAAATGCCTCTTTATCACTATTTGTTGTTGTAACTACAGTGATGTTCATACCGTGAGTTTTGATAATCTTATCATACTCAACTTCTGGGAACATCAATTGCTCATCTAAACCGAAATTGTAATTTCCTCTTCCATCAAATCCATCTCTTGGAACACCACGGAAGTCTTTAACTCTTGGAAGAGCTACAGAGATAAGCTTATCAAGGAAGTTATACATATTTTCTTTTCTTAAAGTTACTTTTATACCTACAGGAAAACCTTCGCGCACTTTAAAACCAGCAACTGATTTTTTAGCATTTGTTGCTAAAGCTTTTTGTCCAGCTATCAAAGATATAGTATCTACCATATTTTGCAAAACTTTTTGATCTTTTGCAGAATCGCCAACTCCAACGCTAATTACGATTTTTTCAAGCGCAGGTATAAGCATTGGGTTTTTGATATCAAATTCTTTAACAAGAATATCTTTTATACTCTCGCTATATTTAGCTCTAAGTCTATTCATAAGCTTATTCCTCAACTTTCGCAACATTTGAAATATCCATTGGCATCTCTTTAGAGATAAATCCGCCGTTTGGATTTTTTTCGCTTGGTTTAGTAGCTTTTTTAGCTAGTTTGCAACCCTCAACTACAACTTGACCTTTTTTAGGTAAAACAGACTTAACTACGCCAGTTTTTCCTTTGTCATCGCCTGCGATAATTTTAACATTATCACCTTTTTTAATCTTAAATTTAGCTGCCATTATAAAACCTCCGGAGCAAGTGAAACGATTTTCATAAAACCGCCATATCTTACTTCTCTACCAACAGGACCAAAAATACGAGTTCCTACTGGCTCACGTTTAGCATCAAGTATAACAGCTGCATTCTCATCAAATCTAATTAAAGAGCCATTATCTCTATGAATCTCTTTTTTAGTTCTAACAACTACTGCTTTTATAACTTGACCTTTTTTAATCTTTCCATTTGGTAGAGCTTTTTTAACTGAACAAACGATAACATCGCCTATTGTTGCATATCTTCTTTTACTACCACCAAGAACTTTAATACACATAATCTCTTTAGCGCCACTATTATCAGCGACAGCAAGTCTTGTAAAGCTTTGTATCATTATTCAACTCCTGTCTTTAATACCGCTTTTAAACGGAAAGATTTTCTTGCGCTTAGTGGTCTACACTCTACAGCCGAAACTGTATCGCCGACTTTTACTGTGTTATTCTCATCGTGAATTAAATATTTTTTAAAGCGTTTTACAAATTTGCGGTATCTTGGGTGCATTACACGTCTTTCAACCAAAATAGTTGCTGTTTTATCGCCTGCAATTTGCAACACTACGCCTTGAATTTCTCTTTTAAATGCCATATTCTACCCCTTATTTGGTTGCATTAATAGCAGTGCTGATTCTAGCGATGTCTTTTCTAACTTCGCTAATTTCATTAGGGTTTGTCAACTGCATAGTTTTTAGCTTTTGTCTAAGTGTAAACAAAAGCACCTTTTTCTCTTTTAGTAATGCGCTCAGTTCAGCTGCGCTTTTCTCTTTTAACTCAGTATAGTTCATTTTCGCTTTCCCTTGTTACTATTTTTGTTTTAAATGGCAACTTGTGGATAGATAGAGTTAGCGCCTCTCTTGCAAGTTCCTCACTAGCACCAGCCATCTCAAATATGATTCTACCTGGTTTAATGTTCATAACCCACTCTTCAACTCCACCTTTACCTTTACCCATACGAGTTTCAAGAGGTTTTTTAGTAAGTGGTTTATCAGGGAATACTGCTATCCAAACTTTTGCTTGTCTTTTTACATGTCTTGTCATGGCAACACGAGCTGCTTCGATTTGGCGAGAATTTATTCTTCCTGCTTCAACAGCTTTTAAGCCAAACTCACCATAACTTAGGCTTGTTCCACGAGTTGCATAACCGCGGTTTCTGCCTTTCATCATCTTACGATATTTTGTTCTTTTTGGCATTAACATGATTATTTACTCCTTCTTGGTCTGCGAGTTTTCTTAGGAGCGTCTTCTTGTTTTTCTGGTTGGATACCTTTAGCAAGAACTTCACCTTTGAAAATCCATACTTTTACGCCGATATTACCGTAAGTTGTATGAGCCTCTGCAAAACCATAATCAATTTTCGCTCTAAGTGTATGAAGCGGAACACGTCCCTCTAAATACCACTCAGTTCTTGCCATCTCAGCACCACCTAAACGGCCTGAAACTGAAATTTTAATACCTTTTGCGCCTGCTTTTTGTGCATTTTGAATAACTTTTTTCATCGCTCTTCTAAACGCAACACGACGCTCTAGTTGCATAGCAACATTTTCAGCAGCAAGTTGAGCAGAAGCACCAGATCTTCTCTCTTCTTTTATGTTTATATTTACATCTTTTCCAACTAGTTTAGCTACTTCGTTTTTCAAGATTTCGATTTCTCCGCCTTTTTTACCGATAACAACGCCTGGTCTTGCAGCTACGACTGTTATGCGAATTTTTTTAGCAGTTCTTTCGATAATAATTTGACTAACGCCAGCATAGTAAAGTTTAGTTTTAAGAAATTTTCTTATTTTATAATCTTCGCCTATGTTTGCTGCCAAGCTATCTTTTGCAGGAAACCATCTTGATTCCCAGTTTTTGTTGATACCTAATCTAAGACCTATCGGATTAACTTTTTGTCCCATATTACGCTTCCTTACTTGGTTTTGAAACTTCAACCATTATATGTGAAGTTGGTTTTCTAATTCTGCTTGCTGTGCCTCTTGCTCTTGGTCTAAATCTCTTTAGAACCGGGCCAGCATCAACACGACAACTTGAAACAACAACTTCTTCTGGCTCAAAACCACCATTTGCAACTGCAGATGAGATAGCGTTTGCTATATATTTAGCACCACGATTTGGTGTAAATTCTAATGTCGCAAGTGCAAACTCTGCATTCATGCCTTGAACTTGTTTAGCGATAAGTCTAGCTTTTGTAGGAGAAAGTCTGATAAATTTAATAGTTGATTTACTCATTTTTTACCCTTACTTACCGATTTTCTTCTGAACAGAGCCTTTATGACCCTTAAATGTTCTAGTTGGAGCAAATTCTCCTAACTTATAACCAATGTGGTGTTCTGTAACATACACCGGAATAAAACTCTTACCATTATGAACATTAAATGTTAATCCAATCATATCAGGCACAATCGTACTGCGTCTTGACCAAGTTTTGATTGGTTTGTTGTCGTTTGCTTGTTTTGCTGCTACAACTTTTTTCATTACATGATCATCTACGAAAGGACCTTTTTTGAGTGATCTTGCCATCTCTATTTTCCTTTCCTTCTTGAAATTATAAGCTTATCGCTAGCTTTTTTACGGCGAGTCTTAGCACCTTTAGTTGGTTTACCCCATGGAGTTACTGGATGACGGCCAGAGTTTTTCTTACCTTCACCACCACCATGTGGGTGATCTACTGGGTTCATAGCAGAACCACGAGTTTGAGGACGAATTCCTCTGTGTCTGTTTCTTCCAGCTTTTCCTATACTTATGTTTGCCCAGTCCTCGTTTCCAACTGAACCGATTGTAGCCATACACTCAGCTAAAACTCTTCTCATCTCGCCACTTGGAAGTCTTAAGATGACATATTTTTCCTCTTTACCCATAAGCTGAGCGTAACCGCCTGCTGAACGAGCCATTTGAGCGCCTTTACCAGGTTTAAGCTCAATGTTGTGAAGGATTGTACCGATTGGAATGCTTTTTAGTTTCATAGCATTGCCTGGTTTTATATCCAAACCAGCTTCAGCTGAAGCGATAACATCGCCTACATTTAAGCCACTTGGTTTGATTATATATCTTTTTTCGCCATCTTTATAGCTAATTAGTGCGATTCTACAGTTTCTGTTTGGATCATACTCAACTGCTTCAACTTTACCTTCAACATCAAATTTTCTTCTTTTAAAATCGATGATTCTATAAAGTTTTTTAGCACCAGCTTCTTTATGGCGGCTTGTAATTCTACCGTTGTTATTTCTTCCAGCTGTTGCAGGAATTTTAACCAAAAGACCTCTTACGCTAGCTTTAGCTGTGATATCTTCACTGCTAAGACCTGACATAAATCTTCTACTTGGAGTGTATGGTTTATAAGTTTTTACTGCCATCTTATGCTCCTACATTTTCTAGGCTTGCGCCCTCTGGAAGTTTGACATAGAATTTCTTAAAATCATTTCTAACGCCAACTTTGCCTCTAAAGCGTTTAACTTTTCCATCTATTCTTAGAGAATTTACCTTAACTGGATTGATACCAAAGTACTCTTTAAGAATCTCTTTTAGCCTATTTTTAGTCATTTTTGGTGAAGTTTGTATAACAACTACGCCACTCTCTTGAAGGCCTAAAGTTTTCTCTGTATAAAGAATTGTTTTTATATCTGTTATATCTGCCATATTAGCCCTCTTTTACTATAAATTCAAGTGCTGATTTTTCGATGATAACCGCACTGTAAACTGCAACAAGATATGCGTTTATCTCACTTGCATCGATAACATAGCAGTTTGCTAAATTTCTATACGCAAGAAGAGTTTTTGCATCTAATTCGTTTTTAACTATCAATGCATCTCTAAGACCAAGTTTTTCTATGTTGCTTTTCGCATCTTTTGTTTTACCGCTTGCAACTTCTAAGCTATCAACAGCAAAAAGTTTACCAGCTGCTGCTTTCTCTTCTAAAGCACACTCTAAAGCAAGTCTTTTTTGTTTTTTATTAACTTTTTGGAAGTAGTTTCTGTCTGTGCTTGGACCAAATGCAACTGCACCGCCAACCCAAACATTAGTTCTTGTTGAACCAGCTCTTGCGCCACCACGACCTTTTTGTCTCCATGGTTTTTTACCACCGCCACTTACTGTTGAGCGAGTTTTTACCTGCGCTGTGTTTGCACGAAGTGAAGCAAGGTAAGATTTTACATATAGATATAGGTTGTGAGAATTAACTTCAGCATATGTAGCAGGAAGCTCTAGCTCACTTGCTTTTTCTAGCTTTTCATCTAATACTAATATTTTACTCATTTTACTATCCTTACTCTACCCATAGCACCGTTAAATCCTGGTACTGAACCTTTTACAGCGATAACTCCACTATCACCATCAAAGCTAACAATCTCATTTTTAACAGTTACTTTTTCATTTCCTGTTTGACCTGCCATTTTCATACCTGGTTGAACACGACCTGGCCATTCACAGTTACCGATTGAACCATGGCGTCTGTGAAATCTACTACCATGAGATTTTGGACCACCAGCAAAGCCGTGTCTTTTGATAACACCTTGGAAACCTTTACCCTTTGTAGTGAAACTAACTTTTAAAATTTTAGCTTCGCTCAATGGCGCTACGTCTTGATCTCCTGCTTCTGTGTTAGAAACTGTCATAGTTGCAAATTTGTTAAATTCTGCGCTTAGGCTATATTTTTTTTGTTGACCTAAGATAGCTCTGTTTTTTGTTTTTCCATTTGCATAAGCAACTATCGCTTTTCCGTTTTCACGAACTTCACAAACTTTTACATTTACAAGTTTTAAAAGCGTTACTGGCGTACTAACTCTGCCGATAGTTCTGCTCATACCGATTTTTTCTACGATATATTCCATGACTTCCCCTTATTTACCCATCGCACGAACTTCGACATTAACCTCTGGAGCTAAGTCAAGTTTTGTAAGCGAATCAACTGTATCTGGAGTCGCAGCTACGATGTCTAGCATACGCGCGTGAATTTTCATCTCAAACTGCTCTCTTGAATCTTTGTTAACGTGTGGAGATTTTAAGACTGTGTAGCGTTTGATTTTTGTAGGCATTGGCACTGGGCCTCTAACATCTGCGCCTGTTCTTTTGACAGCTTCTACTATGGCTGCAACTGTGCGATCTAGAACTCTATGGTCGTAAGCTTTAAGCTTAAGCCTGATTCTTTCCATTTATTTTCCTTTAAAAAAGAACTTGTCACAACGCGTGACCTTTTATTTATACGAAATAAAAGACTCAGATTATATTTAAAAAGAGTTTCAATGTCAAGAATTTACACTCTTTCTAGCTAAATTTATATGATTTATTTCCTTTTAAAAAGGAAAATTTACTCACTTTGTCTTTTCTAAAAATATATTTCAAAAGATGTTATAAATTTAAACATATTCTTAAAATTTATCATATTTGTTATCTTTTGGTTGAATTTTATCGTTAGGTTTATAAAACCATGTATATTTTAAAGCTAGCATTTAACCGCGGCGTTTTAACTGCGACATAAAATTTAAAAAATTATATAGCACAACTCAACAAATTTTTAAGAATTCTAACACTGCTATGGCGCAATAAAATAGGCAAATTTTTCATAAACAATCACAAATTTCCACGCAGTTTTTATATCAAAATCGCTAAATTTAATTTTGCCAAATATAAGTTTTAACATATTTTTATATAAAAAATAGCAAATTTAAAAAAGAAAAATCAAGTATAAAATTCGCGTAGTATCTTATTTATATTTACATAAAAATATTTAGCTAGAGCATTTTAAAAATAGAAAGAAAAAGCATATAAATTTACATTGTAATAAGGTGATAATAGTCTAAATAATTCCTTTTTAAAAGGAAATTTTAGACTATTTTACTGAGTAATTTTACCAAATTTAAATAGCGCAAGATAAACTATCTAAGTCCATATTTAGCTAAAATTTTACCCATTTCGCCACTAGTTTTAAGGTTTTTAATCTCTTGATTAACTTGAGTTATGAAGTCTGGATTTACACTTTTGCTAAACAAAACAACGATATTTCCGCCACTGTTAAACTCTGTATAAAATATATCAAGTTTTTTATCAATCCCCAAAGACTGTATCATCGCGATAGTATTTTTATCGATAGTTGACATATACTCAAAGTCATTATCAAACACAACTGGCAAATTTAAACTATCGATAATCATCGCATCAGCTCTTTCGGTTTTTACTAAAATGATGGCATTTACAATCGAGTCATTAACCAAAACTTTTGCGCCTTTTATGGAATTTGCAAGTTTTTCTTGGTGGGAGTCTTTGTTTACGACTGCAATAGTTTTGCCCTCTAGCGACTCTTTATTTACCAAATCTTTTCTATCAGACAAAGCTACAAACATATCAGCCGATAAAAAATATGGCTCACTTACGCCAAATTTACTCTTTCTCTCTGGCGTAGATGTCATCGCAGAAGCGATCATATCGATTGAACCGTTTGCTAAACTTGTTTCTAACTCGCTAAAAGGAAGTGAAACAAACTCATACTTAAAGCCTAAATTCGTGCTAAGCGCATTCATAACATCAGCATCAACTCCGGCAAACTTGCCATCTTTCATATAATCAAACGGTGGATAATCAGGACTCATGCCTACTTTTAGGACTTGTGCGTTTGCAAAAACAGATAAAAACACAAAAACCATAAGAAATAATTTTCTCATTTTTTTCTCCTCTAAATTATAGAATTTAGTAATTATACTATTATTTTATTTATAACGAGCTATATTTTATATTCATAAAATATATTTTAGATTATTTTTATATTAAAAATTAAACTTATAATATATAAATTTAATTTTAGATTATAAGTTTAACACTACTCTTCAATCTAATATTCAAATTTAAAGGCTAAATCATATCGACAAAACTCTTCTTGCTTTTAGTAAAATGTGAATTTAAACTCGTTTAAAAATTTTATATTTTATTCCTTTTTAAAAGGAAAATTTGTATAATAAAATATGAAAAATTTAGACTATTTATACGCAAATCCACCAAATTTAAGTAAATTTATAGATAGAAAAAAATCTATAAAAAACAGCAAAACGCTAATCATAGGTGCGCAAAACTCGGGCAAAAGTTATGTTTTGTTAAACTCACTTTTAGAAGAGAAAAAAGGCGAATTTTTATATATCAATTTAGATGATATTCGCCTAGATACAGATGAAATTTTTACAAATTTAGCCTCTTTTTTGCAAACAAACAAAGATATAAAAGCTATCGCTATAGATGGGCTAAAAGTAGCTCACAAGAACTATTTTAAACTTTTAGAAAGTTTAAATTTAAGTAAAATTTTACTCTCAACTCGCTCAAATACGCTGAATTTAAATGGTTTTTCAAAGCTTGTTTTACACAACCTTGACTTTGAAGAATTTATCGCTTTTGATAGAAAAGGTGGCGAGCCTGGAGCGATTTTAGGAAGTTTTTTAACACAAGGAAATGGGCTTAAAAACTCATTTTTGCAATCTTATGAGCTAGCTATTTTCCACCAAGAAATGCTACTTTACAGCTACGAAAAAGCTGAAATTTTAGCTCTAATTGAAGCGGTTAAATTTATAAATTCAACCTTTAGCGCCTTTGGAATTTATAAAAGCTTAAAAGAGAAAATCAAAATCTCAAAAGATAAAATCTACTCCACTTTTTCCAAATTTGAAGATGAAAATTTGATATATTTTGTTGATAAATTTGAACCAAATTCAACTCTTAAAAAGCTTTATTTTGCTGATTTTTCGTTTCAAGATAGTCTAAGTTATAAAAAAGATTTTCACAAAAAGCTAGCAAACGCCCTTTTTTGTGAACTTTTAACGACAAATCACAAGATATACTATACCGACGAGCTTGACTTTTATATCCCATCAAAAAACACCGCTTTTTTGCTTATACCTTTTAGCTCAAGCGATTTGATTTTTTTGAAATTTAAAAAGCTTTTTTTAAGGCTAAAAGAGCTAAAAGTTACAAAACTTGTTGTTATCAGCATGGGAAATTCAGCGAGTTTAAGCATCGAAGGAATTCGTTGCGAGATAGTGCCATTTTGGCAGTTTGCATTAAGTATTTAGGTGAGAAAATGGATGATTTAAATAGACTTTGCGGTATTGATGAGGCTGGGCGTGGGGCTTTGGCTGGGGATTTGTATATGGCTGGCTGTATCTTAAAAGTGCCAATTATCGGGCTTGATGATAGCAAAAAACTAAGCGAAAAAAAGCGCGAAAAACTATACGATGAGATTGTTAAGAATAGTGAGTTTTTAGTACTAAACTTTTCAAATTTACAAATCGATGAACTTGGGCTTTCAAAATGCCTTAAAATGGGTTTAGAAGCGATAAAATCTCACTTTAAAGAGTGTGATTTTATCTTTGATGGCAACACAAATTTTGGCGTAAGTGGGCTAAAAACTCTCATAAAAGCCGACGCGCAAATCCCAGCAGTTAGCGCAGCAAGTGTGCTAGCTAAAGTCAGTCGCGACCGCGCTATGAAGGCGTTATCGCCACTTTATCCAAACTATGGTTTTGAAAAACACAAAGGCTATGGCACGAAATTTCATACCGATATGATAGCTAAATTTGGTCAGTGTGAAATACATCGCAAAAGCTTTGTTTTAAAGTGTTTTGAGCCGACATTGTTTGGTTAAAGTTAGTTTTATATTTTGGCATTTGGCGCTAGTGTGAAATTTGCAACGAAATATGTTTTCATATCAAACCAGCGCCGTTTGATGAAAATCGTATCTTAAAATTTCTAGCAACTGTAAAAATACTTGTTTGAGTAAGCATATTTTAGCTGGTATTAAAATGTTTTGCTCAGCTACTTTAGTTAAAACCCGCTATCATGCCTGTTTAGCTTTATTTTGATGATTAAATCACACTTTAAATGCGCTATTTTGAAGTATTTTTGTGCTAGTTTTAACTAAATTTATTTGCTGAAAGATAAATTTATGTAAATATTTTTTTAATAAAATTTTATAATTATTTTATTTTTTAAAAGAAAATATGATGATAAATTAACCAAAATTTGACTAAATTTATCCAAACCGCTAGCAAATTATCGCTTTAATGGCTTATAAAATTTTAGTAGTTTTTAAAATATAGATAATTTTACTAATATTTATAAATATTTTCACTAAAGTTCACGCAAAAATTTAATAAATTTTCTACTTTTGTTTTAGATAATATTAGCGAAAACAGCCAAAAGAAAAACAATCTTTCGCAAAACTTTTAATAAATTTAAAAATATCTAGGCTCAAGACAAGTTAAAAACTTTTAAAGGGGTTTTAACTACTATGCTGTCGATGAAAAACAAATACATATACCGTTTCCTAATTTCTGAAAAGAAATTTCGTGAAATTCTCAAGTATTTTTGCCTTGATTTAGAAGCTGTAAAGATAGCTGAAATTTGTAATATTTCTAGAAATTCTATCAATAAAATTCTAAAAGATATAAGAATTTTAATGGCACAAGAATGCGAGAAAATTTCTAAATTTGATGGCGAGATAGAAATAGATGAAAGCTATTTTTTACTTCGCTTTGCTAGTAACTGTAAATAGAAGGAGCTAAAAGAGTAAGAGGCAAAAGAGGCAGGTGCAGCTAATAAACAACCAGTATTTGGTATGTTAAAACAAGATGGTAAGGTCTATACACAAGTAGTTAAAAACTGCAGTGCAAGTGAGCTAGTGTCAATATTAAGAGAGTTTAGTGAGCTAAATGAGAGTATTATTTACTCTGATAGTTGCAGAGCTTATGATGGTTTAGTGGATTATGGAGCAAAAGCTCATTACCGTGTAAAACACTGCAAAAATGAATTCGCTAATGGTAAAATTACATAAATGGTATAGAGAATTTCTGGGGTTATGCAAAGCATAGGTTAAGTAAATTTAAAGGCATAGAAAAGATAATTTTATATTGCACTTAAAAGAGTGTGAATTTAGGTTTAATAACAGAGAAAACTTATATCAAATTTTACTTAAATTGATAAGAGAAAAACCGCTTAATTTGTTTTGAGCCATATCTATTTATTTGAAGTTACTTTAAAATTACGACTTCTTAAATTTTAGTTTTTATTATACAAAGTAGATTTTATAAAAGCTAAATTTATAAAATAAGCATATTTTTACTTCAAATTTATTTCATCACGCAAAAGCTAACTTTAAATTTATAATTTAATTCCAAACTTACACCTTGCTAAATCGCACTTGGATTGCGATACTTTGCGCTGCTTTAAAATCTATCTTTTTGCGAGGAAAAATTTGCCTAGCGATGGAGATTTGGTTTGAAATTTATATGAAGAAATTGCATGTCAGAGTGATTTTTTTATGTTTTAAGTCTGATTTAATTCGTATCATTGACCCAATTTAGTTTTAAATAGTCTCACGATTTAAAACTAAATCTAATTTCAAAAGACAAATTTAACTTAAAATTCGAGTCATTTATAGCCTAAATTTAACTTTTTGAAATAAATTTTAGTTAGCTTTTCAAGCTAAATTTAATAAAGTAAATTTGAAATATTTAAACTTCTAAATTTTAACTAAAATAATTTAAATTTAAAGCCAAATTTTGCATAATTTTAGACCAAATTTAGCTAAAACATTAAACTAAATTTAACCCGCTTTCGAATCCAATCCAACGCAAAATTTTACCTCAAATTTAATACACGCATTACTTAAATTTAAATAAAATCCGCGCCAACCAAACTCAACCAAACTCAACCAAACTCAACCAAACTCAACCAAACTCAACCAAACTCAACCAAACTCAACCAAACTCAACCAAACTCAACCAAACTCAACCAAACTCAACCAAACTCAACCAAACTCAACCAAACTCAACCAAACTCAACCACACTCAACCAAAAAACAAAATTTAGTCAAAATTCTTTGCTTGAACCTCTTGTAGCTTCTTATCTCGCCTTTTATTTTCCCAAAGCGAACAGATAAATGCAAGCAAAATAAACCCAAACCCAATCGTCCCAGTCACCACTTCGCTAACTTCGTGAAAAACTTTCAAAAACATTATCAAAGCTAGCGCAAATATCGCATAATGCGCGCCGTGTTCGAGGTATAAAAACTGCATTAAAGTCTTTTTTTCAACCAGATATATCGTGATACTTCGCACAAACATCGCGCCGATTCCAAGCCCAATCATGATAATAAAGATATTATCGCTCAACGCAAATGCTCCAATTACCCCATCAAAACTAAAGCTAGCATCAAGTACTTCGAGGTATAAAAAGCCCATAACACCGTTTGTAACGCCATCTATGCTAAACATTTCATTAAGCGAAGAGATTATCATATGTATCAAAATCGCACTAAAATAAGCAGTTGCATAAAGCGAACTTTGTGTTAGCGCGGTGATGTAAATTCCAAGCAAAACCGCCAAAATCACATTTATGTTTGGCACGCCTTTTAAAAATCGCACCAAAGCGTTATCTTCAAGCAGTTTTATCCAGCTTATGCTTCTATCTTTTTCAAAGAAAAAGTCAAAAAACACCATCATCAAAAACGCGCCGCCAAATATGTAAATTTCGTGCTTGTGTGCGTTTAAGGCTTCATGGTATTTTTCAGGCTGTGAGATGGCGAAATTTAGTGTCTCAAACATACCATGACCAGAGGCAACTGAAACGATTAGAAGCGGAAACAAAAAACGCATTCCAAAGACTGCGATTGGAATTCCATAGATAATAAAGCGTTTTCGCCACACCTCATCCATGCCATTTAGCACTTTTGCATTTACCACAGCGTTATCAAAACTAAGGCTAACTTCTAAAATAGAAAGCAAAAAACAGATATAAATCGCACCCACTCCACCGATGAAAAACGCCAAAACAAGCCCGATAGCAGTTATAATAAAAGATGAATAAAAATACTTCATAACCTCTCCAAATTTAATGCAAGATTATACTCAAAAATCCAAATTTATACTTTAAATTTATTTATTTGTTATAGTAATTTTTTAAAATATTAAATTTATTGTAAATTTATGCAATAAATTTAAGCTGTTTTTCTCTAAAAATATAAATTTTATGGTAAACTTCTGCGATATATCAAAAAAATTGATACAAAAGAAAAGGAGAGATAATGAAACTTAGCAAAATCAGTTTGGCAGTTGCAGCTACTTTGTGCGCCTGTAGCCTTAATGCAGCCGATTCGCTCGCTCAAGCGTTGCAAAATGGCAAGATTAAAGGCGAACTTAAAGCTTGGTATTGGGATAGAACTTTTAGCGATGATGTTAAACACAACGAAAATGTCTTTAACTTAGGCGTTTTGCTTGGTTATGAAAGCAATCCGTTTTATAACTTAAGATTTGGTCTAACACTTCAAGCAAACACAACTCCAGGCATTGAAGATAATGCTAAAAAGATGTTTAACACAGAGCAATACGCCACTGGAGCGGTGCTATCTGAAGCATATCTTGGATATACATTTTATCAAACCGATATAAAAATCGGTCGCCAGTTTATCAACACTCCTGTTGTAGCCGGAAACCCAGCGCGAATCTTTACAGAGTCTTTTGAGGGCGTTAGCATAACAAGCAACGATGTAGAAAACACAACGATTTATGCAAACTATCTTTATAAATTTCAAGGTAGAACTTCAAACGTAAATACAGATAAAAACGGTAGAGCGCCCTATTTTAAAGACAAAGTTATCCTAGCTGGAACTGGCGCTTATGGACATGACTTTGATGGAGTTTACTCAGTTGGCGTTAAAAACAGTTCTATACCAAATTTAACCCTACAAGCGCAATACGCCCTAGTTAGCGATGTTAATTGGAGAAATACAGATAAAAATGGCGATGTAAATTTATACTTTGCCGAGGCAAACTATGAGCTTCCATTAGATGCGCTAAAACTTAAATTTGACGCGCAGTATCGTGCTTCAAGGACAAGTGGCGGGCTTGATAGCTTAAAGTATGAGGGCGATTTACTTGGTTTAAGAGCTGGTGTGGCTGAACTTGGTGGGCTTAGCGCTTCGGTTGCTTATACAACAACAAGCGATAGCGACTCTTTAATCGTAGGCGTTGGAAACGCACCTGCAACTTACACAGGTTTGCCGATTCGTGGGCCTTATGTCTACTCAAACCACGCCGGAGTTGATGCGTTTAAGTATGAGGTTGGCTACGACTTTAACGAAGTTGGCTTAAAAGGACTTCAAACACTAGCCGCTTACGTTCACGCTGATCAAGACTCACAAGCTAACAACTTTAAAGCAAAGGGTTGGTCTGCAAGCATGATATACTCTGCGCCTTACTGGAAGGGCTTTACAACGCAAGTTATCTACACAGAGCTTGAAAAAGAGTTTGATAACTCAGCAAAGGACAACGAACAAAAAGAGTTGTGGCTTAAATTTGGTTATAAATTTACTATATAAAAGATAAAAGGCTAAATTTACTTTAGCCTTACAAAACTTATTTTTGCTCTAAAATTTAACTTAAAAGCCAAATTTTTGCTTAGTGCTTATCTTTATCGCACGAGCAGCAGCAGCAACCTGTGCTAATGCCTAGAATTTTATAAATCGGACAAAATCCTACTAAGCCCGTAATTAGCGGGATAAGTCCTATTAGCGCCCACCATGTTGGGTATATCGCACCAAACACCACAAGTATGATAATACCTATGATGATTCGCAAAGTTTTATCTAACTTTGACATCCTGTCTCCTTGAATTTCTTGTGAGTTTAGCATATATTTTTTAGAATGTATGTGATAAAAATTACATAAATATATATATTTTGTTAAAAATTTACCTAAATCTAGAGCAACTTTTCTCTGATTTGTTTTGAAAGTTTTGCTATTACTAGCTCGTAAGATTGATCTATCATCTCAAAAACTACGCTTTTTTCAGCATTGCGGTCAAGCACAAGCGTGTTCCAGTGGCGTTTGTTCATATGGTAACCTGGCTTTACAAAGCTATAAATTTCACGGTAAACTAAAGACTCGGCTGGGTTTGCTTTTAAATTTAACCAAAGTGGCTTTTTGGTAGTAAAAATAAGCGCGAAAATTTTTGCTGCTTGTTTTACTTTTCCTTGCTCATCTATGCTTACTTTTTCATTTCCAACTTTAAAAACAAGCGTATCATCACCAAAGCTAAACTCACTAAAAGCGCCTTTTTTAGCCAAGCAATGCCGTTTTATATCGTCTAAATTTAGCTCTTTCATAACTAGCCTTTTTGGAATTCTACACTGAATTTAATCAAAAAATAATGAACAAATTTTGCTTTTGTATATTAAATTTAAGCAAGAATTTCGCTTTTAAATTTAAAAATGTTTGCCTTATACAACAAGACGCCGATACCGCCAAGGGTTGATTATACCGCTTAAACCATTGTAGCTGTCGATAATTTGATGTATGTTTTATACGCATTTTTTTATTTTATGGTTTGAAAAATAATGTATGATAAAATATATGATAATTTTAGAAGATAAAGATTTTAAAAAAGGTGGCCGGGAGAGAGGGATTCGAACCCCCGGAGGCTTTCACCTCAACGGTTTTCAAGACCGCCGCTTTCGACCACTCAGCCATCTCCCGAGTAAATCTCAATAATGAGATTATAAATTTAGAGTTTTAAACTCTATTCTGTTTTTTCCTTGACAAAAGTTGCGCCTTCATTGACTTTTTCTTTAGTCCAATCAGCTGTTTCTTTACTATCTTGTTTTACGCCCTGCCAAGTATTTGAACAACCTACAAAAAATATAGTTGTTACAAGAATTGCAAATATAAATCGCATGTAATCTCCTTATTTTAAATATGGAGGCGACACCCGGATTCGAACCGGGGGTAAAAGCTTTGCAGGCTTCTGCCTTACCGCTTGGCCATGTCGCCATGCATAACGTTTACACTAAAGCGCACCATAATGGTGCCCGGAGCCGGACTTGAACCGGCACGGAAAAAACTTCCGAGGGATTTTAAGTCCCTTGCGTCTACCATTCCGCCACCCGGGCAGGTACAAACAACTGGAGCGGGAAACGAGGTTCGAACTCGCGACCCCAACCTTGGCAAGGTTGTGCTCTACCACTGAGCTATTCCCGCAAATTTTTAATGAAATCAAATAATAGCAGATTTAAACTTAAAATTTTATTTGATAGACAAGATTTATACAAAATTATTCAAATTTAAAGGAAAGCGTAAGAAATTTATAGTAAAATTACATCTGTTTATATAGAATTTAAAGATATTTTAGTTTTCATGGCGGTTTTATCTTTAAATTTATAAAATTTGGGGCTATAGCTCAGCTGGGAGAGCGCTTGAATGGCATTCAAGAGGTCGGCGGTTCGATCCCGCTTGGCTCCACCAAACTACACATTATCCGATACCAAAGCTGCATTTTTAGGACCTTTGTTAATCACTCAAACTTGCTAAATAGCTATTATTTAGCATAAAAAGTTGAGTAAGTCGCAAATTCGTGTTTTACCCAACCTTTTTAACAACAGCCTGCTATTAGCGGTACTAAGTCATGAAAACTCATATAATTACTTATAGTTGAAAAATAAAACTATAAGGAACTAAAAGTATGAATCTTAAATTTACACCCTTAAAAGACAGATAGTGTTGAAATAGCAATATTAGCTTTAACAAATTAAGATAAAACTATAAATTTATAGATATTTTTCTAAAAACATAAGTTAAATTTAACCTATAAATTTAAACAAACTAATGATTTTAGCACCTGATTTAAATGCATTTTACTAGCCATTGTCTAAATTTTAGTAAATTTCTATCTTTAAAAATATTTTAAAAACAGAAATTTACTTAACTTATACCATAAGTTGCAAAAGTTATAGCTATATGATTTAATTGTAAATTTAGATATACAAACCCATATTTAAAGCCAAATTTTACTCCACACCAAAACAGCTGCAAAAGGTAAAGTCTTTATCAAATTTATCTTACGATATGTAAAAATTGCATATGCTTTCTGTATTGTTCTACAATGTCATTTATCAACGTCTGCTTTGCCCAGCCAAATACATCGTAGTTTTGACCGCCTTCTTTTAAAAAGACTTCAGCGCGGTAGTATGAGTCATCTTTACTGGCATAGCTTGGTTTTTCCCGCTCAACAAGCTTTATACCATATAAAAAATCACTCTCATCTTTTAGCGCAACGACGATGTGAATTTTGTGATTTGCTTTGTCGGTTATGATTTTTGAATTAAGTCCATTTTTTTTAAATTCAGTTTTAATCTCAAAAAATACTGGCGCGACTACTGTTTTTACGAAGCTTTGAGCTGTCGTTTGCTCTGGTAGATATATGATATCTCGTAGTCTTTCTTGCCAAGATTTGGAGTTTTGACTAATCGGTGCAGGGTTAAAAATTTGAGTATTTTTCTTAGCAAAATCAATCTTAAGCGCTTTAAACAACCCATAAATAGCAACCATCAAAGCGATAGTAAATGGAAAAGCAAAGATTATAGTCATGGCTTGAAGCCCTGCAAGTCCATCATTTAACATCAGCACCATAGCCACTACTCCGATACTCAAGCCCCAAAATATCTTTTGCCAAAGCGCGGTTTTATCGTTGCCATTAGAACAAAGCATATTTAAAACCGTAGAAGCAGAATCTGCCGAAGTAACAAAAAAGATAATTATCATAACTGTCGCCAACACGCTTATGATGCCACTTGCTGGGAATTTTTCTAAAAACATATACAGGCTTAAAGAAACGTCGCTATTTACCATTTGTGCAAGTTTTGGATAGGTTTGAACTATCTTAATAGCGCTATTTCCAAAAAATGTCATCCACATAAAAGTAAACCCAGTCGGCACTAACAAAACACCGATGATAAATTCTCTAATAGTTCTGCCCTTTGAAATTTTTGCGATAAAAAGCCCTACAAAAGGAGACCACGCAAGCCACCACGCCCAGTAAAATAGCGTCCAACCACCAAGCCAAACTTCATTTTGTTTATCATAAGCATATAGGTTAAATGTATTTGTGATAAAAGTGGAGATGTAATTTCCTGTATTTTGAACTAGACTTTGAACTAGATATATGGTATTTCCAGTAAGAAGTATAAAGATTAAAAGCGCTACAGCCATTATCATATTTATATTACTTAAAATTTTTATCCCTCGCCCTATGCCAGATACCGCAGAAGCTGTAGCAAGAAGCGTAAAAATGGCTATTAAAATCATCTGAGTAGTTGTAGAAATCGAAACACCAAATATATAGTTAAACCCAGCATTTGCCTGTATAACGCCATATCCAAGCGAAGTTGCCACGCCAAAAAGAGTCGCCACTACCGCAAACACATCTATCATATCGCCAAATTTACCATAAATTCTATCACCAATCAATGGATAAAATGCCGAACGAAGCGTAAGTGGAAGGTTATGACGAAAGCTAAAAAATGCAAGAATGATAGCGATTATCGCATATATCGCCCACGCACTAAGCCCCCAATGAAAAAATGTGATATTCATAGCCTGTTTTGCTGCTTGAATTGTTTTTGCATCACCTGTTGGTGGATTTAAATAGTGCATAAGTGGCTCTGCTACACCAAAAAACATTAGCCCGATTCCCATACCAGCGCTAAAAAGCATAGCAAACCATGAGAAATTTTTATACTCTGGTTGTGAGTGATCAAGACCGAGTTTTATCTCGCCAAGCCTTGAAAATCCAAGATAAATCACGCTAATAACAATAATCGTAACGCTTAAAACATAAAACCAGCCAAAGTTGTTTGTTATGATACTTTGTCCGGTTTTGAAAAATGAGGTAGAAAATTCTTGAAAAAATAGTGAAAATGCCATTAAAGACAAAATCGCAGTTACTGAAGTATAAAACACCCAACTGGGTTTTGATTTATTCATATTTGCTCCTTTGTGTTAAATTCAGCGATGCTTTCAGGGTAGCAAAGTTTTTTTAAATAAAACTTAAGAAAATGCGATACAAATTCAAAATCAAACCTATAAATTTAAATTTAAACCATATTCTACTTAGCTTTTTAAGTTTAAAAATGCTAGACTTTAGCCTTAAAATCCATAAAATTTTTAGCAGTTTATAAAGATAAAAAGTTAAATTTAAAAAACAAGGCTAAATTTGGGGGCGCGATGATAGAGTTTAAAAATGTCTATAAAACTTATCCAAACGGCAACGTAGCGATAAAAAATATGTCGATGAGTATCGAAGATGCGAAATTTGTCATATTTATCGGTCCAAGTGGCGGTGGCAAAACAACCGCGCTTAAGATGATAAACCGCCTTGAAGATGCCACGAATGGGGAAATTCTTATAGATTCTAAAAATATACTTGATTATGATATAAATCTACTTCGTCAAGATATGGGCTATGTGCTTCAACAAGTCGCGCTTTTCCCACATTATGATGTTTTTAAAAACATCGCCGTCGTGCCAGAGCTTAAAAACTGGGATAAAAAACGCATAAAAAACCGCGTTTATGAGATGCTTGAAATGGTAAATTTAAACCCACAAATTTATGCTAATCGCATGCCAAACGAACTAAGTGGCGGCGAGGCTCAACGAGTTGCGATAGCTAGGGCATTAGCGGCAAATCCAAGCTATGTTTTGATGGATGAGCCTTTTAGCGCACTTGATCCTGCTACTCGCTCATCGCTTCAAGAAGATATCAAAAAACTCCAAAGTCATCTGCAAAAAACGATTATTTTTGTGACTCACGACATCGAAGAAGCGCTTCTTTTAGGAGATCAAATTTGTATTATAAATGGCGGAGAAAAGCTACTTTGCGCAAGCAAAGATGAACTTTTATCAAACGAAGATGAGTTTATAAAAGAGTTTATCGCTCTTGGACTTCGCCATAGAAATGGACTTTATAGTAAAGATGAGTGCTTGAAACTAGCCAAAATGGGGACAAAATGAACAGAGTTTTACTCACTTTAAACGAGCGAAGCGATGAGCTTATAAATGCCACGCTAACTCACATACAAATTTCGCTTCTTTCGCTTATTATCGCCCTTGTTATCGCTATTCCGCTTGGAATTTATCTAAGTTATCATAAGAAATTTGCTGAGTTTATCATAGGCTTAAGTGGCGTTATGCAAACCGTTCCATCACTAGCTTTGCTTGGACTTTTGATACCATTTGTTGGTATCGGCACGACTCCAGCTGTTATAGCACTTGTAGTTTACGCGCTTCTTCCGATTTTACGAAATACCTACACTGGGCTAAATGGTGTTGATCCTATCTATACGCTCGCAGCTCGTGCTATGGGTATGAACTGGGCTAAAAGACTTTTAAAAATTCAACTTCCACTTGCAATGCCTGTGATTATGGCTGGAGTTCGCACAGCTATGGTTTTAATCATCGCAACAGCGACTCTAGCAGCGTTAATCGGTGCTGGTGGACTAGGAGAGTTAATACTGCTTGGACTTGATAGAAATGATAACGCGCTAATCCTACTAGGTGCGATTCCTGCGGCACTTTTGGCAATCGGGTTTGATTACTTGCTTCGTAAAATCTCAGTGTTAAAACTAAAACAAATTTTGGCTTGTTTTATAGGCGTTATCATTGTCTTTGGTGGACTAAATTTAGCCTTAAATCACCAAAGCAAGGGCTTAGTTATAGCTGGAAAACTTGGCAGCGAGCCTGAAATATTAATAAATATTTATAAAATTTTAATCCACGATGAGATGCCGGATTTAAAAATCGAGTTAAAAAGTGGACTTGGAAAAACTAGCTTTGTCTTTAATGCACTTCGCTCAAACGACATCGATATTTATCCAGAATTTAGCGGAACTGCGGTGGTTTCTTTGCTAAAACAAGCACCAAAAAGTGGTGGCGCAAATGCGGTTTATCAACAAGCAAAAGATGGGTTAAAAAGCGAGTTTGACATAATTACACTTGGACAAATGAAATACAACAACACCTACGCAATCGCCGTTAAAAAGGACTTTGCAGATAAATTTGGACTTAAAAATATATCAGATTTAAACCATGTTCAAGATAAAATCATAGCCGGATTTACACGTGAGTTTAACGACCGCGATGACGGATATAAGGGCTTAAAAGATAGTTATGGCTTTGAGTTTAAAAAAGTTGTCTTACTTGAACCAAAGCTTCGCTACACAGCGCTAAAAAACGGTGAAGTAAATTTAATCGACGCTTACGCCACAGATAGCGAACTTCAAAGGTATAATCTTGTCGTTTTAAAAGATGATAGAAACTTTTTCCCGCCATATCAAGGCTTTGCTATGGTTAAGGCTTCTATGCTTGAAAAATATCCTAAGCTTGAAACCGCGCTTAATAAGCTAAATGGCAAAATTAGCGATGAACAAATGCGAAAGATGAACTATGATGTCGCGGTTAATGGAAAAGACGCACACGATGTTGCACTGAAGTTTTTACAAGAGATTGGGCTTAAAAAATAGGGTTAAATTTAGTTTTCAAGCGCTAAATTTACATTTTTTTGGTATAAAAATTAAATTTATTTTTGAAGTTTTTAAGTATATTTAAAATCCTAAATTTGTAAATTTTATACTTTGTATTTGAATTGTAAAATATTATAAAACTAACTAAATTTATGTTAATTACGCAAATATAATAGTGCGCAAAAGCCGTGTTTAAAACTGCTTTTAAATTTTTAACACATTAAATATTAAAAAACTAAATTTATACAAAAATATAACTTTATATTTTTACCTAAAATAGTAATTTGTAAATTTTATCTATCATCAAAATGTTTCCAAACCTTGTTAAAATACCTAAATTTATAAGGAGAATTTATGAAAAAAGCTTTTTTAATACTTGCATTTTTAACCTCTTCAATCTTTGCAACACAATACCAAATCCAAGAAGTAAATATGCCTTTTGGCGATGTTGGCGTTAAAATGCCTATAAAACTTGATGTTGGTTTTGGAAGCGGTGCGTTTTATGATAAAAAGAGTGATTCTTTATATGTTATTACAGATCGCGGGGCAAATATAGACTGCGATGACACAAAGAAAATTTTAGGAAAAAAGTTATGCAAAAAAGGTAAAATCTTCCCATTTCCAAAATTTACTCCAACTATTTATAAGTTAAATTTATTAAATAATAAATTTGAAGTAACAAAGCAAATTCCACTCAGAACAAAATCAAAAGCTTTAGTAAGCGGTATTTCAAACCCACAAACCGAAATTTCATACGATTTAGACTTAAATGAGTTAGATTATGATGTAAATGGCATAGATTCAGAAGCTATTAGTATGGATAAAGATGGAAAATTTTATATAGCTGATGAGTATGGACCAAGCATTTTTATAACAAATTCTATAGGCGAGATTCAAGAAAGATGGGTGCCAAATGGCGTTGGAAAAAGTTTGTTTAAAGCTGATTATGATATAGTTGAAAACATCCCTGCAAAACTGCGAAATCGCCAGCTAAACCGTGGTTTTGAAGCAGTTGCTATAAGCCCAGACTCAACCACTCTTTATACTATGCTTCAAAGCCCGTATAAAGATGAAATTTCAAGTAAAAAAGTTCCGCTTTTACTTTTTGATATAAAAACTAAAAAACTCATAAAACAACTTTATTATCCCCTAGATAACGCAAGCAGTTTTATAAAAGATAATACCAAAAAGAAACGCAAACAAAACGATGTCAAAGTAAGCGAGATGAGTATGCTTGAAAATGGCGATTTAATCGTACTTGAACGCATAAACAAAACAACAAAATTTTATAAAGTTGATGTTAAAAATGCAAAAGATGAAAGCGTACTTAAAAAAGAGCTGATTTTTAACACAGATAGCGTTAAAAATTTCCCTTCTAAAATCGAAGCTTTAGGAGTAGTTTCTGATACTCAGTGGATTTTAATTAACGATAATGACTTTGGAATCAATGGCGAAAAAACGCAGATTATCAGACTAAATTTAAGGTAAAAAAACAAAATTTAAGCACGGTTTAAATATAATAAACTTTGCATTTTAAATTTAAGGAAAATCGTGCTTACAAACCCAGTTTTAATCAGCGTTATTTTGATGATGGTTTTATGCCTTTTAAGGTTTAATGTGATGTTTGCCATACTCGTATCTGCCGTAGTTGCAGGACTTGTTGGAGGCATAAATTTAGAAAATACAATCTCAACTTTTATAAACGGAATGAGTGGAAATTTAGAAACCGCACTTTCATATATACTGCTTGGAATTTTAGCAGCTGCGATTTCTTATACGAATTTAACTACCATTTTAATTAACAAAATTTCAAATTTCATAAGTCATAAAAAGATATATTTTATACTAACTCTTGCGCTGATTGCGTGCTGTTCGCAAAATTTAGTTCCTATTCACATCGCATTTATCCCTATACTTATCCCGCCACTTCTTCCACTGATGAATAAGATGAAGATCGATCGTCGTGCTGTGGCGTGTGCGCTAACTTTTGGTCTTAAAGCACCTTATATCTCACTTCCGGTTGGATTTGGTCTGATATTTTTTGGAATTATTCAAAAAGAGATGTCAAATAACGGCATAACTGTTAGCATACAAGATATCTCAAGCGTTATGTGGATGGGCGCGATTCCTATGATAATAGGGCTAATTCTTGCGATTATCGTTTATAGAAAACCACGTGAATATAAAGATATAGAAAGCTCTATGCCAAAAAATTTAGATGATATTAGCATGACTTTACACGAATGGGGCGCGCTAGTTGGCATTATCGTAGCTTTTATCGTTCAGATAGTTTATAGTTCACTTCCACTTGGCGCTTTACTTGGAATTATTGCGATGATGATAACTGGCGGCATTAAATACAACAAGATGGAAGAGGTCTTTGATAAAGGTTTTGCGATAATGGGCTTTATCGCCTTTGTTATGCTTGTAGCATCTGGTTATGGCACGATTTTAAGGGAGACTGGCGGGATTAGCGAACTTGTAAATGCAGTAGCAACTATCGCTGGTGGAAAGCTTGGTGGAGCAATTTTAATGCTTGTAATTGGACTTTTAGTTACTATGGGGATTGGAAGTAGTTTTGGAACTATTCCAATAATAGCAGCGATTTACTGTCCATTATGCGTGCAACTTGGCTTTGATACACCATCGATAATCATGCTAATTGCGATTGCAGCTGCGCTTGGAGATGCTGGAAGTCCAGCAAGCGATAGCACACTTGGGCCAACTTCGGGACTAAATTTTGATGGACAACATAACCATATTTATGACACTTGCGTGCCGACATTTATATTTTATAACATTCCACTTTTGATTTTTGGCACGATTTTTGCGATGATTTTATAAAGGATAAAAATGGAAGTCAAACTACTAAATTACACGCCACTTTTAATCTGTTCAAACGCCATTCGAACTTGTTGGCAAAGCTTTGATAAAAGCGATAATGGCGGAGAAAAAGACTGCGAGTTAATCGATAGAGTTGGGAATAAATTTAAACACGCCTCAACGCTAGAACATCTAAACTATAACTTCTATATAAAAGGCATTTCAAGAGCTCTTTTACAAGAGTTAGCACGTCACCGCATGGCAAGTCTAAGCGTAAAATCGACTCGCTACACGCTAAAAGAGCTTAAAAAAGAGAGCGAGTTTAAACAAGGCGATTTTAAAAATGCAAGTCGCTATATCGTACTAACTGGAAATGAGTTTGTCGATAACTTTAGCATTCAAGCTTTAGAAAATATGCGTTTGATTTTACAAGAAATTTCTACAATCGATATCGCTAAATACGCGCTTCCAGAGTGTTATAAGACTGAACTTACGTGGAGTGTGAATGCTAGAAGCTTGCAAAATTTTCTAACTCTTAGAAGCTCAAAAGCAGCACTTTGGGAAATTAGAAATTTAGCTAATGCTATTTTTCAAGCTCTACCAGAGGAGCATAAATTTATATTTGAAGATTGTATGGGAGAAAAGATATGAAAAGGCTGATTTTACTGCCATTTTTAGCACTTTTTTTATATGCACAAAGCGGTGAAAATGAGTTTAAAAAATATGATGAAAACTGCACAAAAGGCGATGAATTCTCATGTGCGCAAATCGGTATGACATACTTAAAAGAGAGTGATTTAGAGGGTGCTTGGGTCTATTTTGATAGAGGCTGTAAAGCTAAATTTGGCGTATCTTGCGAGCTTAAAGCATATATGCAAACACAAATTGGCGAGTATGATGAGGCCTTTAAAACTTTTAGCAAAGCATGCGATAACAACAGTAGCTACTCTTGCTTAAATTTAGCCGTGCTTTATGATAATGGAAATGGCGTTAAAAAAGATATAAAAAAAGCAACTAGCCTTTTTGCAAAAGCTTGCAAACTAGGCGATAGAAGCGCTTGCCAGATGCTAAATGTGAGATAAATTTAGTTTCTCTTCTAAGTGTGATTATGATAAATTTTTGTGTTAGTTCTAAATTTAAAAGCAAAGTTAAATTTAGTTATGAGAATAAATTTTATTTATAAAAGAATATCATATTTATAAGTAAAATTTGTTTATATCAAGAAATCTAGCCGCTTTTTTGACTAACATTTTTTATAAATTTAAAGGCAAATTTATACTCTATAAAAATAAACTTTAAATTTATAAAGCTTTCACAAACGACTATAAATTCACTCTTTTTCTAAATTTATCACATTTTTAAGCAGCTATAAATTTTAACAAAAGCTTAAATTTAAATTGATTTTACTTTTATCTGATTAAATTTATTTAATCTTTTGAGCTTTAAATTTAAGCTGATTTGCGTGAGTTAAAGCTATAGCGATAGCGTCAGTTATATCAAGAGGTTTTATTTCTTGTTTGATGTTTAGAATTTTTTTAACCATAAAAGCGACTTGAGTTTTATCAGCTTTTGCTTTTCCAGTGACTGACTTTTTTATCTGAAGTGGCGTATACTCACTAAATTCGCCATGAATTTGTAAAATTCTAAGTGAGAGAGCTCCACGAAATTGCGCTAGTTTTAAAACTGTTTTTGGATTAAAAGCGAAAAATATATCCTCAATCGCAACTTCATCAATCTCATGATTTTTAAAAACTATATCAAGCCCCTCGCAAAGCTCAGTTATTTGATAATTAAGTGTGCTTGGCTTGATTTTGATTAATCCCGCCTCGACTAATTTTACATTCACACCATCTTTTTGCACTATCGCATACCCACAGTTTCGAGTTCCTGGGTCTATTCCTAAAATTTTCATTCACACACTTTCAAGTTTTATTCACATCTTATTCACACAAAGATAACCAAATTTTGCAAATTTAACACTTAATTTATCAAAATTTAGATAAAATATAAAGCATTTTACATTAAGAGAGGGATTTT